>CALWKD010000011.1 GCA_944381175.1 uncultured Clostridia bacterium
CATCCTGGGGCAGTAGTATGTCCCAAGGGTTCGGCTGTTCGCCGATTAAAGTGGCACGCGAGCTGGGTTCAGAACGTCGTGAGACAGTTCGGTCCCTATCTATCGTGGGCGTAGGATATTTGAGAGGGTCTGCTCCTAGTACGAGAGGACCAGAGTGGACGCACCGATGGTGCACCTGTTGTCACGCCAGTGGCATAGCAGGGTAGCTATGTGCGGTTGGGATAAACGCTGAAAGCATCTAAGCGTGAAGCCTGCCTCAAGATTAGATATCCCATAACATAAGTTAGTAAGACCCCTTGTAGACCACAAGGTTGATAGGTCGCATGTGGAAGCACAGCAATGTGTGTAGCTGAGCGATACTAATAGGTCGAGGGCTTAATCACGGATTTAAAAAGTATTTTAAGCTTCCTTCAAAGTATGTAGTCGTCAGAGAACTTGTTCTCTGTTTGAATATTGCCTTTCCTATCCTCCTTTTTCATAAAATTTGGGCAATATTCAAAATATTTCGGTAATTTCATTTGGAAGATTTCTTTAAATGTGTTATTATTATGAGGAACACGAACTTGCTTGCAATGGTGAGTGTGACGAAATAACAATCACACGAAGAAAACTTCGAAGTGTGATTATACAATAACCAGTGGCGATAGAGAGAAGGTCCACCTGTTCTCATCCCGAACACAGAAGTTAAGCTTCTCATCGTCGAAAATACTGGGCTGGTGACGGTCTGGGAACATAGAACACTGCTGGTTAATCATTAAAGTAGGCGCACGAGCCTACTTTTTTGTTATAAATAAATTTTTTTGTGTGAATAGGCTTGCAGTGTTCTGCACACTCCGTGTGCGTTTCGCTTTGCGAAACAATGTTCCCAGGAACAGCCGCTGTCCCTGATAGCAAATACAAGGCGGAGAAAAATGCTCTGCATTTTTAAGAACACCGCTGGTTTCGTCGCAAACGGCACTTTTGCTCGTTTTTGTAAGAATACAAAAAGCGTCGCTTGTCGTTTGTTTGCTCCTCTTTCCAAAAATTAAAATAATTTTTGGAATTATTAAAGTGGTTAGGTTTTATAAAAGCAGTCACGGACTGCCGCACGAGCCTACTTTTTTGTTATAAATAAATTTTTTTGTGTGAATAAGCTTGCAGTGTTCTGCACACTCCGTGTGCGTTTCGCTCTGCGAAACAATGTTCCCTGAGGACTAGAAACATCTGCCGAAGCGGTTGGGGCGAGAGTGGGCAGGCGAAAACTTTGTTTTCTAAGAACACTGCTTGCAAGTGGTTATGATTTATAACAAAATGCAAAAGAAAGTTTCCCTTGACAAGAAACTATTTTTATGTTAAAATAAAACATATAAAAAGTTTTTTAGGAGGAACAAATGGGACAATATAAAGAATATGTTATGCGACCAGGTTTTTTAGGATTTCCAGATAGTGCTATAATTTCTCTCTCTTACTTTGATGGTAATGAAACTTCGGAAGTTGGAGATGCCTATTATAGTCAAATTAAGAAAAAGCAAACCCCAAGTGGATATATTGCGATTGCAAAGAGGTTTGATAATGGGAAATATGATTTAATTCGAGATGGAAAAATTCAAATTTCGCAAGCAGATGTATGTTTTATGAGTGAAAGATATGAGAAAGCGGTTGTTATGGCATATTGCAATGATATAGAGCCAACATTTCACAATGTATTTTGGGATAGTGACGGCAGAGTTGAAAGTGAAGATTATTATGAAGGATTCAGCATAACGGCACCAAAATATTATGGCAAAAATTTGTTTGAAAGTGGAAAGCGGACTGATCCTGAGGGGAATGTGATTGACGAGAAGCAAATTGATATTTTGGACCAAATTTTTCATAAACCGTCCAGTTTTCTTGAACTTCAAACAGAGGATTTTAAGGACAAAGCGTTTGTTAAGGCGGCACTGGTTGCTGTGAAAAATGGAATAAGAACTGATATGGCAACAAGTGAAATAATACCAGACGATTATGTTGAGTTGACCGAACAACTCACAACCAGCATAATGGACAAGACAAAGTCGGAATTTGCCAAGATTGAAGAGATGGATTTGGCAGATGAGAAAGCAAGGAAAGACAGGGAGCAAAAAGAACAAAAGGTTGAGAGCCTTTTGGGAGGATTGAAAATATGAAAAAAGAAGAATTTTTTGCTATGCTTGACAAAAAGTTTGGAGAAATCAAAAATTTTGTTGAAAATCACTCCAAAAAACAGCAATAGAAGTGATCAAGTTGCGAAATTTTGTTGTTTTTCCTGAAAATATTTCAAAACTTAATTGCAGTCCAAAGTTTTGGGCTGTTTTTTATTAAATTTTTGGTGTTGACAGGGTGCAAATTGTGTGATATACTTTTTATATATTTAAAGGGAGAGAGGATGCTAGAGAAAATTGACCCAAAATATTTTGAGATTCCGACTTGGAGAAACGAAAAAGGATTTGTCAGATACAAAAAGTTGGAAGATGATGCGGATAGTGATAAATTTTTGGTGCGAGATATTGACCTATATTATTCCGCTGAAGAGTGCGAAAAAATACTGAAAGAAATTCCTTATGTTGCAATCTTCCAATTAGATGAAAAAACATATGGGGCGGGCTTGTATCTTGCCGAGCGTTTGAGAAAAGCAGGCAAATTTTGTGAAGATTCGGATATATATGACTTTTTGACCAAAGATGGTGTGGTGATTGGAAGAATGGATATAAGTTTTCCTATAAAATATCCACCAAATTATTATATCCGAGGTGAGATAAAACCGCTGGATGGAGTGCTGTTGCCAAGAGATCTTGTTGGGCAAGATTGGAGACCGTCACTGGATGCACTTATTGGCAGATATTGCGAGAGGAATCCTGAGGCGGAGCAATATATTCCGAAAGAGACGCTTCAAAAGTTTCCAAAATTGCAGGATAGAAAGGCGAAAAGTTCAACACAAATAAGCAAAAACTCAAGTTCTGGCTTAGGAAAAGTATGAAATTATTGTAGTTTTGGCGAAAGTTGATTTGGTTGTCGGGCGAAAGATAAATTTTGATAGTTTTTTGTGTTTGTTTTGTGCTTATGAAATAATGGACACGATTTAACTTGAATATGTATATTTTAAGGAGAGGAAATGATAGAGAAGATTGACACCAAGTATTTTAAATTTCCAAATTGGAGAAATAGGGATGGAGAAATTCATTTCCGCGAGGTGACTGGGCGTTATGACAACAACAATTCGTTGGTGCGCAATCTGAACACCGACAGTGCTAGACACAAAAAACTTTTGCAAGAGATACCATATGCTTCAATTCTTTCACTTGACAAAGAAACTTACGGAGATGGAGTATATCTTGCTGAACGAGCAGAGAGAAAAATAGACCACTTAAATGAAGTTAAAATCTATGACATTTTGACAAGAGACGGAGTTGTTATTGGCAGATTTTATTATGATTTTGTCTCAGAGATGTATAGAAATCATTCATATGTGCCAAGGGACAACAATCGTGGTGCATTTTTGCCAAGTGGTGGTGTTCGTTTGCCGAAAGAAAAACTCGTGGATGGGAACAAAGTCTCACTTGACGATATAATTTCCAGTTATTGTACAAAAAATGCTGAAGCCAAGGAGTATATTCCAAAACAAACTTTTAACAAATTCCCAAAACTGTCCAAAAAAATAAATGAAAAAGAAAATGCATCCCAAAACAAAGGGAAAAACTCTGACGGCGGACGTGTTTGAGTTTAAAAGGTTTCAAATAGGCTGAAAATTTGACCCTTTTGAAGTTAAAAAAGTGTTTGGAATGCGTCTGATTTATTGCCGATGTTGACATTTTTGAAGATTGAGTGATATACTCTAAATTAAGAGGTGCAAAGTGCTGGGGAATGTGGAAAAGATTGATGTTAAGTATCTTGTTGGAGTCCCAAATTGGAGAAACAATCGCGGAGAGACTCGTTATCAAGAGGTGAAATCAATCAACGAGAAGAACATTTTCGCCACCAACAAGTTGTATCTCATCTCTGATTTGGATACAAAAACTGAATTTGCAAAGAAGATTTTGAAAGAAATTCCTTATTCCGCCATTGTCCCACTTAATCACAGCCTTTATGGAGAAGGGCTATACTTGGGGCAAAGAGTAGAAAGGGTTTTCCAAAATGAGCGAGAATTTGATGTTTATGACATTTTAACAGAAGATGGCGTGGTGATTGGAAGATTTACGCACGATTTTTTTGAAGAATTGATTGCTCATAGAGCGTTTGTGATAACGAATTACAGTGAAATTTCTTTGCCTAGAGATATGTTTAAGGACGATTCAAAAGAGAGTTTTGATGAGATTGTTTCAAAATATTGTGCAAGTTTTCAAGATGCGACAAAGCACATTTCAAGTCAAACTTACGAAAAATTTCCGAAATTGTCGGAGATGATTAAAGAAAAAATAGAATCAAGAAAATCGCCAACAAAAACCGAAAGAACGCAGGAACTTTTGCAAAAAAGTAGAACAAAATCAGATGGTGGAAAAGCATAAAAACGTCCTATTTTGGATGTTTTTTTTATTTAAAATATTTAATTTTTCGGTATATTTGCAGATTTTTTATTAAAAGCAGAAAAGATTTAAGAATCAATCTTGAAAAGTTGTTGTTATTATGTTAAAATATCGCAAGGAGTTTACAATGCGAGTTTTTAGGATGTGCAATCCAAAAGAAATCAAGGCAATAGAAAACGACAAACCAATCAAACTTACCTTCGGAGGAGGGTTGCACAATTATATCCAGTATTTCAGCAATTACAACAACAATTATGCTTGTTTCAATAGTTTTTGGAATAAAATAAGAAGGCGATTGACATCAAAAGTTGAAATGAAACAGATTTTGAAGGATTTTTTTGGAGAAATCCCGAAAGAGATTCCGCTTTTTGAAGAAGATTTAACAAAAAGGGATGTAATCTACAAAAAATTTTCTCAAGATAAAAACGAGTTGTCTCATATCGAATTTATTTCCGAGCCATACATAAAGGCGGGCAAAGATATCACTTTCCTGTCCACAATCAAACTTGCGGCTTGTTTTTTCGACCCAACACTACACAATGAAATAAGATATGTGGGCGAAAACAGCGGAAGAGTTATTGCCTTTGACTTGCCAAATAACCTTGTGAAAAAATTTAGTGGAACTGGAATCTATGGAAGAAAAATTCGTGACGGCAATTCTCTCTCACTTATTTCAAGTGAAGAGGAGTGTGCAATTCCTATGTTTAAACTCAAATCAGATTATGTGCTTTGCGACTATGAACTCGGGGGCAAAACCCACCAAAATTTTATTAAAGATTTCAATAATGGTAAATAAAAAAACGACTATTGGGTTAAACATTTTTCAAACCAATAAAAAAATAGCGATGAAAGTATTTCTCACTATCTTTTTTGTTAGTTCCAAAGGTTAAGAGCCTTGTGGTCGTCTTTTGTTTTTTGAATGATTAGAAAGATTTGGTAAAATCTAACCAAAAGTGCCAATTTTGCAACTTTTTTTGTGCTATTTCGACTTATTTACGTTCAATTTGCAACTTTTTCCATTTTCGCAAATTTGTTTCATTTCACCATTTTTGAAAAGATATGCCTCTCCATAGATTGTTTTTGATTTGTCATCGTCAATAATATAAGAGCCGTCTGTTATTGCAAAGAAAGGTTTAGTTCTGCTGTCTGGAAGCAGAATTGTCTGAATAAAATCGTCATTTTCAGGATGAAAATGTGGTTCAATGTTAATTTTCGTGAGCCCAAGCCCTTTCCAATATCGCTTTATTGCAGTTTCATCAGGCGTTGGGGAGGAGTAGACTTCTTCAGCCAAATTGAGTGCCCCAGCACTTTGTCCAACCACGACCCCTTTGCATTTTTGGATGTGCTCGCGAAGGTTCATCTTTTCAAACATTTCCATTTGGACAGTAGTGTCACCACCAGCCAAAAACACCAAATCAGCATTTTTCATAAGTTCTTCACACTGGTCCATATTTTTGCCGTCCAAGATGACCATTTGGTCAAAATTCATTCCGTCAAGAGCAAGAGAATCTCTTGTCAAATTTGCATAGGAGGCAGTTCCGTCATAAAATGGAGAACTCGCAACAAAGACCATAAGAGAGTGTCCTTTAAGCGAACTTTTAAGATTGTCAGCAAATTTGTTTGTGTTGTTGAGTCTGCTCAAAACTCTCTTTCCATCAACTTTTTTGATGCTCCAATATCACTTGTCAAAAATATTTTCATATAAACTCCTAGCCACATTTTACAAAATAAAACCTCGCCTGTCAAGTCGGGATTTATGATTTTTGGTGCGAATGGGAAAATATTTGACAAAATTGATTTTTTCTCTTACAATAAAAAACGCTGAATGAATATTTCGGAGTGTGGTGCAGTGGTAGCACGCACGGTTCGGGACCGTGAGGTCGTGAGTTCAATTCTCACCACTCCGACCAAAAAATCAAAAATAGATAAATAAAAAATATCAAAAATTGATGTTTTTCGATATTTTGCTTGCATTTTTGAATGATTTAACACAGAATTTTGGTGCACCATTGACAAATTTGATGAATTTTGATATATTTTTTAAATAAAAAAGGAAAAATTGATGAAGAAAAATAAAGAAAAGCGTCCAAACATAGGCAAATACCTGAAGAAATACAGGTTTTGGATTTTTCTTTACACTTTTATTTATGTTATTGCAAGCGTGGGAGATGTCTTCTTCACAATTCTTCTTGCACAATCAGTCGAGAAGATTACTTTTGGGCAGTTTAGGCAAGCAATGATTACGGTTGCGATTGTTATTGGCATCAATATTGTGCAAAGAATTTGTTGGTATTTGTGCAATGTGATTTATAACAAAAAAGCAAATCTTATTATGGCGGAACTCAATTTGGACCTTGCAAGACAAGCCTTCAAACTCAACTCCAAGACCTACAACGACCACGACACAGGCACTTTTGTGCAAAGAATTGTGGACGACCCTGCAAGAATTGTGGACAGTCTTGCGACCGTTATTGATGTGATAATGGAAATGGCAACGACGATTGTTATGTTTATCTACATTGCCGTTTTAAACATCTATGTTTCGATTGCACTTGTTGGAATTGTTCTAATTTCTTTCATAATCGAATATAATAGAGTTAGGATTCGTAGAAGGAACAGAAGCGTTGTCAGGAAAAAATATGATATGGTTCATTCCTTGACTACGGAAATTGTCAGAAGTGAAAAGGACATAAAATCTCTTGGACTGGAAGGTAAACTCAGTGAGGTTTCCAAAGAAAGATATGAAGATTCCCGAATGTCAAGATACATCCTCGACAAAACCGATGTCAATTACAGTTCCGTCAGAAATGCAATCATTGGACTTGGAACACTTTTGACGCTCGTTTTGGGAATTTATCTTATGGATTTGGGAGTTTTAACTCTTGCCACATATATGATAATATATTCAAACCGTGGGTCTGTGTGGAACTTGGTTCGCAATGTTGGGCAACTGACAAACCTGTTTGTCGACATAAGAGTGTCTCATGACAGAATGTTTTCCTTGTATGACGAAAATGAGTTTGTGACTGAAAAGTTTGGCGATGCAAATCTTGACTCGGTCATTGGAAAAATTGAATTTAAAAATGTCTCTTACACATTTCGCGAGTTTGAATTTGTGAGAAAGCGAAAACAAAAACGAGGCGGAAAAGAAGGAAAGATTGACTACAGCATTCCGCCTGAGAAAAAACTTGTCAGCGAAAATCAAATTTTCAAAAATTTGTCCTTTACGATCACTCCAAACACAACAGTTGCTTTTGTCGGAAAGAGTGGAAGTGGAAAGTCTACCATACTGAATTTGATGTCAAAGATGTACGTTGCCGACAGCGGAGAAGTTTTGATTGACGGTGTAAACATAAACACCTTGTCGAAGGAGACACTGAGAGGTGTTATTTCTCTGGTCAACCAATTTCCATACATTTTTGATATGACGATCAAGGAAAATTTACTTCTGGCAAAAGGTGACGCAACGGACGAGGAAATTGTTGACGCACTTAAGAGAGCGTACTTGTATGATTTTGTGCAAGAACTTCCAAACAGCATTGAAACAAATGTCGGCGAAAGTGGAATAAAACTTTCAGGCGGACAAAAGCAAAGACTTGCGATTGCGAGAGCATTGCTCAGAAATTCCAGCATAATCATTTTCGACGAAAGCACCAGTTCGCTTGACAACTTTGCACAGGAAGCAGTCAAGAAAAGTATAGATGACTTGAAAGGAAAGAGCACAATCGTCATTGTTGCGCACAGACTTTCAACAATCAGAAATGTTGACAAAATCTTCTTTCTTGATGCGGGAGAAATTGTTGACGAAGGCACTTTTGAGGAACTTTTTGAAAGAAACGACAAGTTTAAAGCGATGTTTTTGGCGGAGAATATTTAGGAAGTTTGACTTTCTGTATTGACTTTTGTGGCTCATTTGTGGTATTATAATGGGGCATTAAAAGGAGAAAACCAATGGCCGTTCCGACGAGATTTCGCGATAGCACTTATGTCTCAAAACTTTATTACTCAAGCCAAGAGGAACTGGAGGCAATCAAAAACGGAGACCTTTTCAAAACTCAAGATTTCACTTGGTATTGCAGGTCTGTCGAGTTTGATGTGAGGGGAAGTTCGCCAGTTCCAGAAAATTTGTTTTGCATTGAAAAAAGATGCACGACAAGTGTGGTGACAAAAAGGTGGGAGTTTTGCACATTGGAGCAAAGTTCAAGTGTAAAGGTTTATCACGGGGATGGTTTGAAGAAAAAAATCTACTCGGAAATTTCGTCTTGGATGAAAAATATTAACCCGAAAACAAGGACAGCGTTTTCTGGAAAAAGATTTGACTCCTACATTTATGCTTTACCAAGGGAATTTTTGATTGACGACGCTTTTTGTGAGAAAGTCGGAGATTTAATAAGAAAAGGTGCGATTGCACGAATAAAAACAGCAAATTTTGAAGAAATAAAGAATATACAGGCGTTCAAAAAACACGTGGATGAGGTCTTGGCGAAAGCACAAGAAAGGACTGCTGAAGGTTACAGAAAGAAAATTGAGTCTTCAGTTGTTTCCAGCAAAAAACTTGAAGAAGCAAGGCAAAATGCGATAAAAGAGATTGCTAAATCTGGAAGGAAAGGCTCGTCTGGGAAATAGTTTAATTTAAAAAAGGAAGTGATATTGTGGAAATAAATTCTCAGGAAACGGACATAGTTGTGCCGTTTGAAAAATTTGCCAAAGAGGTTGAGAGAGAATTTAAACTTAAAGGTGTGACGCCATTTAAGGTGTTCGCATATATTGATGGAAGTGCGACTATGGTCAACCACTGGATTGACAGAGGGATGATGAATCATCTTGTGAGTGTTTGTTTTGAGTTGAGATACGGAAAACAGGGGAAGTTTATGTCCTTTTCGCACATGTATAAATTGGATGAGATCGCCGATGAAATTGATGATTTCGGGGTGGTTGAAGAGCCAGGAAAACTTCCAGTTCACTCGAAAAGACTCAGCGTAAACAAAAAATTTAGTGAAAACTCTTACAATTTTGGAAAACCTTTTGACGGGGACAAATTTGTAAAGAAGATGTTTAAAGAGTGTGAAAGTTCCAGTTTTTCATATAAAAATGTAAGCGCAGAAAAGACGCTTGCAACAAGCGGAGGAACAGGGAAATAAAAGACTTTTGGTTATTTGCAAAATTTTTCAAACTTTTTCATAAATTTATTGACAATGCCGTTCAAATTTGATAAAATATGCAGGTAACCATTGATATTCCGGAGTAGCTCAGCGGTGGAGCAGGCGGCTGTTAACCGCAAGGTCGTAGGTTCGAATCCTATCTCCGGAGCCAAAAATGAAGTGTGACGAGGAGTCACATTTTTTTATGCAACAATTGACCTTGCGACATCTCAAAGAGATGTGCTTCCATAAGGAAGCGTTAACAGTCCGCAGGCTGAACGCGGAGCGAAACAAACGAAGTTTGGATTAAACCGCAAGGTCGTAGGTTCGCCCGTTCCGGCGGGGTGTCGGGGGCTCCACCCGTTCGAGCGGGAAACAAGCACACTGGCTTGTTTCCGTCATCGCTCTCACCCTATCTCCGGAGCCATAATTTTAGGGAGATGTAGCGATTTTGCAACATCTTTTTTTAAATTTTGACGACACTTTGACGACACTTTTTAAAATCAAACTAAAATTTCGAGAAGGTTTTTTATTTCTTTGCTTTTGGACTAGGTCAGCACCTAGTCTTTTTATTTTTTATCTTGCTTTTTTGCTACCGACTTTTTATAATGGGAAAAGGAGGGAATTATGCTTGTTTTGGAAAATGTACTTTTGGGAATTGTGTCGGTTTGCACATTTTTTCATATTTCCCACAAATTGTCAAATCGTTAAAAACGAGAAAAAGCGAAGATTTGAGCATTTGGTCTTGGATTTTGTGGGTGGCGAGTTCTTTGGCGTACATTTTGTATGCTGTTCTTTGCACAGATAGTTTTATGCTTATTTTTGAGACAGCATTGGAACTTGTGTTTTGTGTGATTATTTTGATTTGTGCGATTGTTTTCAGAGACAAGAGTGGAAAAAATAAGGCTGATTGTTCGGTAAAGAATACTTATCCCAAAGAATAAAGTAGGCGGGAATTTTTGTACAAAATATGCGTTTTTACTATTTTTTTTGTATTTTATTTGTAATTAAATTTTTTGTTTTGCTATAATCTTCGTGAAGGAACAATTTGAGGGTTTTGAGATGTATATTAAAGCGAACAAAAAGTGGCAACCAGTTTTGAATATTGCAATGATTATTGTGGGTTGCTTGGTTATGGGTTTTGGTTTTTCTGTGTTTTTTGAACCGAACAATATCACGACTGGTGGATTTTCTGGTATTGCTATGATGATCAATTCGCTGTTGCAGAGAGCGGGAGTGAAATTTATAAGTTCGTCGCTCATTTATTTGGTTATAAATTTGATTCTTTACATCATTGCAATCAAATCTATGGGAAAAGTCTTTGCAATAAACGCCATTGTCGGAATTGGCGCGTTTTCGGGGGCAATGGAGCTTTTCACGCTTATTCCAAAATTTGGTGACTTTGATTTGATTATCTCTGCTCTTTTTGGCGGAGTGCTTATGGGCTTTGGGCTTGGCATTGTTATCAGATTTGGAGGCTCGACAGGTGGGAGTGATATGATTGCTTGCATACTGAGGAAGAAATATCCAAGTTTGCACATTGGAAGAATTGTGGTTTGCATTGATATTGTTGTTGTGTTTATGTCGCTTTTCGTGTTTAACAATGGTGTTGACCTCTTCCCTTACACAATTATTGCGCTTGCACTGAGTTCGGCTGTGACAGATTATGTCAATGAAGGATATAAACAAATTCGTGCTTACACAATCATCACATCAAAGCCGAGAGAGATTGCAGACAAGATTATGGAAGTGCTTGTGAGAGGTTGCACATTGTCAGAGGTGAAGGGAATGCATAGTGACGAAAGTAGGGCGTGTCTTGTTTGCCTAATCAGCAAATATCAAGTCGGCACAATGAAAAACATAATCGCAGAACTTGACCCAAAGGCGTTTGTGTATTCCACCGCAGTTTCGGAGGTGATTGGAGAGTGGAGAAAAGATCCTCACGATTTGCTCAATGAAGAACTTGAAGAGAAGATGAAGATTAAGAGAAAAAAGAAACCAGCGAAAGAGAAATCGGATGCTCAAATTGAATGGGTTGAGGGAGAAAAACAAATCGAAAATGAAGTTGTTAAACCTGAAGAAATCGAGATGAGCGGAACCGAAAAAGTGGAAGAAGTGAAAGGAAAAAATGCGAAACAAAAAACCTCACAAAATTCTTCTCCCAAAACATCGACAAAAAGAAAGCAATCAGAGCCAAAGGCAGAACTGAAGAGAAAAACAAAAACCAAAAAAGAAGAAACGGGTTAAGTTTTTTGGGAATTTATGATTCTAAAAAAGTGAAAATAAAATATTAAAAACTTGCAATTTTGCAGGTTTTTATTTTTTTTGATAATTTTGGTTTAATTTAAAAAATAAAAATCACACTTTTTTAATGAAATAATAAATAAAAATGGTTAAATATATATGTTTTTTAATTGTTTTATTTTTTAATGTATTTTTCTAAATATTTTTGTGATTTTATTTTTTAATATTTTTTGTGAATAAAAATTATTATTCTTGTGCAGATTTTGAGTAAGAAATGAGGAAAAGGTGGAGCATTTTTTTGAATCGACTTTTAAAATTTGGTTAAAAATTGAAAGCGAAAAGAATCAAAATTGCAAAAATTTCAAATTTTTTTAAAAAAGTGTTGACAAATCCCCCCCCCGTGTTACAATCGGATAAATCAATAGCAAGGAGGGAAGAAAAAATGAGTGATATTGATGTAAAAAAGTGCCAATGTGGATGCTGCGGAGCAATTGGTGAATGGAAGAGAATTTCAGATGACGTGTTGGAATGTGAGTACGATAGTTATTGGAGTGTAATAGACAAGACTCAAAAAGACCATGGGGTCCCAAGAACTGTTACTGTGAAGTGGACTCGCGAAGATGGGACTGTGGAAGAGCGTAAACATGAGGTTGTTGCAATCACAAGACCAGCAACAATTGAGGAATGTGCAAAGGCTGCCATTGCTCAAAAAGGAAAAGGGAGTATGCCTGACGGAAGATTTACCTATCCAGAGGAATGTGAAATTGAACAACAAGTTTGGCAACATTGCGAGGAACTCTTTAAGGTTCGTTCCAAAATCTATTCTTTGGTGGACAAAGAAAATAAGAAGAGATATAATCCTGAGGCAATGAGTGAGGCAGCGGCAGGACCTGCAAAAAATCCGTTCGAGCCAAAAGAGAAGAAAGGGTTTTTCTCCAAGTTGACTGGTGGAAAAGGTAAGGCATAACCACCAAAAAACATTAAAAAATGACACTTTTTCAATAAAAACACAAGAAAAGACGGCGGAAATGCTGTCTTTTTTGATTTTTGAAGATTTTCTCTTATTTATAATATAAAGTGCGATTGTTATATTTTATTTCTTATTTTATGTGAGTGTGGGACATAGGTTTGCGGGTAAGCAGAGTGTTGATGCCAAAGAAGACGAAAAAGTGAATTTAAATTCTTGTGCGAAAATGAGAGATAGAATCGAGACATAAGTGTTTGTGAGATTGATTGGTCGGGAAAGAGCACAACACATATGCAACGCCATATATTTTTGGCGTGAACTAGAGCGGGAATTTTTACGCGAATTAGACATATAATCGTTTTCAAAATATTTTAATTTTCTTTTGAAAAAGTGTTGACAAGCGAGGTTTGCTTTGGTATAATAAGTGTGCTGTTATTTATGGGGCGATACGCAAGGTTACTGAGCACTTATGCTAGCAGTGCTTTCAGAAAATTTGCGAGGACCTAGTCTCAGTCAGAGAACTGAGGCGCCCGAAATGACATTTTTTTAAGTCAGACAGCGTGACACACACGGGATAGTGTTCGGACAAATCAAAATTGTTTTGTGGGAATAGATTTTGTTTGGAGAGCGCGCCAAAGCCCGTTTGGAAAAATGCAACTTTTCGGATTTGCTATTACAGGAGGTATGATAAAAAAGATGGCAACACAAAAAATGAGAATTAGACTTAATGCCTATGACAGTGCACTCATTGACGAAGCAAGCAGAAGAATTATTGAGACTGCAAGCAAGAATGGTGCAAAGGTTTCTGGGCCAGTTCCACTTCCAACCGACAGAGAAGTGATCACAGTTATTCGTTCTCCACACAAGGATAAGGATTCAAGAGAACAATTTGAAAGCAAAACCCACAAGAGATTGATTGACATTTATAATCCAACAAACAAGGCTATTGACGCTCTTATGAAACTCGAATTGCCTGCAGGTGTTGAGATTAACATCAAGTTGTAGGAGGTAAAGGAAAGTGAAAGCGATATTAGGTAAAAAACTCGGTATGACACAAGTCTTTACTGATGACGGCTTGGTTATCCCAGTTACAGTTGTTGAGGCTGGTCCGATGACTGTTATTCAAAAGAAGACAGAAGAAGTTGACGGATACAGCGCGGTTGTTTGTGCGTTCGACAAGAAAACAAAGAACGTTACAAAGCCACAAAAGGGAATTTATGACAAGGCAAAGGTTGAACCTTGCAAAGTTTTGAGAGAGTTTGACCTTGACGGAGATTTGGAAGTTGGGGCTGTTGTTAAAGCAGACATTTTTGCAAGCGGAGACAAGGTTGATGTTTCTGGACTTACAAAGGGACACGGATTTTCTGGTGTTATCAAGAGATGGAACCAACACAGACTTAAGATGACTCACGGAACTGGACCTGTGCATCGAGAAGTTGGTTCTATGGGCGCAAACTCAACTCCATCTCGTGTGTTCAAAAACAAGCATTTGCCTGGTCAATATGGAAATGAAAAAGTTACCATTCAAAACTTGGAAGTAGTCAAAGTCGATGCAGACAGAAACTTGCTTTATATAAAAGGTAATGTTCCTGGTGCAAAAGGTGCAGTCCTTACAATCAAACAAACTGTTAAGGGTGCAAAATAAGGAGAGAGGAAATGGCAAACGTTAAAGTTTATAATATGAAAGCCGAAGAAGTTGGCTCTTACAACTTGAAAGACGATGTTTTCGGCGTCGAATATAATGAACCTCTCATTCACGAAGTAGTTGTCTCTTACAACGCAAACCAAAGACAAGGAAACAAGAGCACTCTTACAAGAAGTGAAGTTAGAGGACATTCTGCAAAACCTTACAGACAAAAAGGGACAGGCAGAGCAAGACAGGGTTCAACAAAAGGCCCACAATTTACAGGTGGTGGAGTTGTGTTTGCTCCAAAGCCAAGAGATTTCTCAAAGAAAGTCAACAAGCAGGCAAAACGCACAGCACTCTTGTCAGCACTCAGCCAAAAACTTGCTCAAAATGAAATCACAGTTCTTGACAAGTTTGAACTTGGCAGTGGAAAGACAAAAGATGCAAAGAAATTTTTGGATGCATTCAAGTTTAACGGTTCAGTTTTGGTTGTTTCCACACAGAACTCTGAAAACGAACTTAGAGCAGTTGGAAACCTTCAAAATCTTGAAACAGTAAGCGTTGAACTTTTGAATGTTTATGAAGTTGTTTCAAACAAAAACCTTGTGTTGACTGAATCTGCAATCAAATACTTAGAGGAGGCTAACGCATAATGGAAGCAAACGAAGTTATCATCAGACCAATTCTCACTGAAAAGAGTTACAGTGGAATTGCAAACAAAGTTTACAGTTTTGTTGTAAATAAGAAAGCAAACAAAGTTGAAATTGCACAGGCTGTTGAGGAGATGTTTGGGGTTGAGGTTGCAAAAGTAAACACAATCAATGTTAAGGGACACAAGAAGTCTCAAAATACTAAGAATGGAAGAACTGTTGGCAAGACAAGTGACTTCAAAAAGGCAGTGGTTACTCTCACTGAGAAGTCAAAGCCAATCGCGTTCTTTGAAAGTCTGTCTTAATTAGGAGGAGAAAAATGGCTATTATAAAGAGTAATCCAACTTCTGCTGGAAGAAGATTCTACTCAAAACTTTCAACAGAAGAATTGACAAAGAAAGAACCTGAAAAGTCTCTCCTTGCTGTTAAGAAAAAACACGCTGGAAGAAACGCTCAAGGAAAAGTTACTGTTCGTCATCACGGTGGCGGAAACAGACAGAAGTATCGTATCATCGACTTCAAAAGAAACAAAGATGGTATTCCTGCAAAAGTGGTTGCCATTGAATATGACCCAAACAGAACTGCTTACATCGCTCTTCTTTCCTACAAAGATGGGGAAAAGAGATACATCATTGCTCCAGTTGGACTTAAAGTTGGAGACATTTTGATGAGTGGAAGCGGAGTGGAAATCAAAGTTGGAAACAACTTGCCACTTTCTGATATTCCTGTTGGTTCACTTGTTCACAACATTGAACTTGAGCCAAAGAAAGGTGGGCAACTTGCTCGTTCAGCAGGTGCTGAGGTTCAACTTATGGCTAAAGAAGGAAAGTATGCAACACTCAGACTTCCTTCAGGCGAAATGAGAAAGGTTTTGCTTGTTTGCCGTGCAACTATCGGCACAGTTGGAAACCTTGACCACGAACTTGTTTCTCTCGGAAAGGCTGGAAGAAACAGACACAAAGGTGTTCGTCCTGCAGTTCGTGGTGTTGTTATGAACCCTAATGACCACCCACACGGTGGTGGTGAAGGAAAGAGTCCAGTCGGACTTAAATCACCAGTTACACCTTGGGGTAAACCTGCTCTTGGCCTTAAGACAAGAAAGAAGAAAAACAAATCTAACCGTTTGATGGTTAAGAGAGTAAATTAGGAGGACGGTTTCAATGAGTAAAGAAATGAAAAAACCATATGTCAGCCCAAAACTTATGAAGAAAGTTCTTCAGATGACTGAAAAGGGAGAGAAAAAGCCAATCAAAACTTGGTCAAGAACCTCAACCATTTATCCAGAATTCATCGGTTTTACATTCGCTGTTCATAATGGTAAAAAACATATTCCTGTTTATGTTACATCCGATATGGTTGGGCATAAACTTGGGGAATTCTCTTTAACAAGAACTTTTAAGGGACACGCAGGTCAAAAACAGACCGCAAAAAGAAAGTAAGAGGTGACTTATGGCTACAAGAATAAGACAAAAAGCAGAAAAAAGAAATGCGAACAAAGATAATCGTCCTTATGCTGTTGCGAAAGACATTCGTATGAGTTCATCAAAGGTTAGAATTGTGCTTGACAACATCAGAGGCAAAAAAGCAAATGAGGCAGTTGCACTTCTTTCATATATGCCACAGGCTGGTGCTGCAGAATCTCTCAAAGTTTTGAAGAGTGCTATTGCAAACGCTGAAAACAACAAAGGCTTGTCATCTGACAATCTTTATGTTGCAGAATGTTACTCAACTCCAGGCCCAATTATGAAGAGAATCTCTTTCAGGGCTAGAGGAAGAGCAGACAGAATCTTAAAAAGAACTTGTCACATCACAATCGTGCTTGATGAGTTGAAGGAGGCAAAATAATGGGACAAAAAGTTAATCCTATCGGACTTAGACTTGGAATCAATAAAGATTGGCAATCAACTTGGTATGCCAACAAGCAAGATTTTGCCGCAAATCTTAAAGAGGACCACGATATCAGACAATTCTTCAGAAAGAAATATGCCAATGCTGGAGTTTCAGAAATTGGTATCAAGAGAACAGAAAACAAACTTGAGATTGACATCTACACTGGCAAACCTGGTATGATTATCGGAACTAAGGGTGCTGGAATTGAGACAATCAAGAAAGAATTGAACAAAATCATTCGTCCAGTCAAAGTGCTTGCTTTGAATGTTAAGGAAGTTAAGAAACCTGACCTCAACGCAACACTCGTTGCTGACTCAATCGCTCAACAACTTGAAAAGCGTGTTGCTTGGAGAAGAGCGTTGAAACAGGCAATCCAAAGAGTTATGAAGGCTGGAGCAAAAGGTTGCAAGGTTCAAGTTAGCGGTGTTATCGACGGAGCAAACACAATTGCCAGAACAGAAAAGTATATGGAAGGTTCTCTTCCACTTCACACTCTTCGTGCTGACATTGATTATGCTGAATCTGCCGCATACACAAACTATGGAAAACTTGGAATCAAATGCTGGATTTACAAAGGCGAAATTTTGTCTAAACAATCCATAAAGGAGGACAAAAACAATGTTAATGCCTAAGAGAGTTAAGAGAAGAAAGGTTCAAAGAGGCAGAATGAAGGGTATTGCAACAAGAGGAAACTCCCTTGCATACGGAACTTATGGAATGATTGCAACAGAACCTTGTTGGATAAAATCAAATCAGATTGAATCTGCACGTATTGCTCTTACAAGATACATCAAGCGTGGTGGTAAGGTTTGGATCAAAGTTTTTCCAGACAAGCCAGTGACAAAGAAACCTGCTGACACTCGTATGGGTTCTGGTAAGGGGAATCCAGAATTTTGGGTTGCAGTTGTTAAACCAGGCAGAGTTCTTTTTGAAATTGAGGGCGTGAGCGAAGCAGTTGCCAGAGAGGCTTTGAGACTTGCTGGAAACAAACTTCCTTGCAAAACCAAGTTCATAAAGAAAGAAGAGACCCCTGCCGTAGAAGGTGGTGAGAAGAATGAAGAATGAAGAAATTAAAACTTTAAATTTACAGCAGTTGAATGCGAGACTTAAAGAACTTAAGAATGAACTCTTTAATCTTCGTTTTTCAAATGCAACAAGAAACTTGGCAAACCCTCTTGAAATCAGAAATGTAAGAAGAGAAATCGCCAGAGTTCAAACTGCAATTAGAGCAAAAGAAATTGCAAATGGAGGAAATGACAATGGAAGCAAGTAGAAACTTTAGAAACGCTACACAAGGAATTGTTGTTAGTGCAAGTATGGACAAAACTGTTGTCGTTGCCGTAACTTACAGAGTTAAGGCTCCAAAAATCGGAAAAG
This sequence comes from uncultured Clostridia bacterium, assembly GCA_944381175.1. Classification (GTDB taxonomy): domain Bacteria; phylum Bacillota; class Clostridia; order Christensenellales; family UBA1242; genus Caccovivens. Next base: position 18,414 of record CALWKD010000011.1, read on the forward strand.
TCGTAAAGAAAACAGAGAAATTCAAAGCACACGACGAAAACAATGAGTGTGGTGTTGGGGATACAGTTCTCATTATGGAGACTCGTCCACTTTCAAAAGACAAATACCACAGAGTTGTTAAAATCGTTGAGAAAGCGAAATAAGGAAGGTGGATTATGGTACAACCTCAAACAAGACTCAAAGTTGCTGACAATACTGGTGCTAAGGAAATTATGTGTATAAGAGTACTTGGTGGCTCTTTCAGAAGAAGCGGAAATATCGGAGATATTATCGTTGCCTCTGTCAAGAAGGCTATCCCAGGTGGAAGCGTTAAGAAAGGTGATGTCGTTAAAGCCGTTGTTGTAAGAACAACAAAAGGTTTGAACAGACCTGATGGTTCTCATATCCGTTTTGATGATAACGCTGCTGTTATCATTGACAACCAGAAACAACCAAAAGGAACTCGTGTGTTTGGACCTATCGCAAGAGAACTTCGTGATAAGGGATATATGAAAATTATTTCTCTTGCACCTGAAGTTATTTAAAAGGAGAAACAGTTATGAGTATGACAGTTAAAAAAGGCGACAATGTTGTTGTTATCGCTGGAAAAGATAAAGGAAAGACTGGAAAGGTGACAGAAGTTTCTCCAAAAGATGGCAAAGTTCTCGTTGATGGAGTAAACATCGTTACGAAGCACCAAAAAGCAAGAAAACAAGGCGACAAGAGTCAAATTGTGAAGAAAAATGCTCCAATTGAAGCATCAAATGTTATGGTTGTTTGCCCAGTTTGTGGCAAAGCAACAAGAGTTGCTCACAGAGAAATTGACGGAAAGAAAGTTAGAGCGTGCAAAAAATGTTCTGCTTCACTTGACAAGGAATTTGTGAAAGCAACAAAGAAGGAAGCAAAGAAAAATGTCTCTGCTGAACCAAAAAAGTCTACAGAAGCGAAGAAATCGACCGAAACAAAGAAAACGGTTGAGGCAAAAAAGACTGCCGAAGTGAAAAAGACTGTATCAGCAGAAGCAAAGAAGACCGCTTCAACACAAAAGTCGAAAAAAACAACTTCTGAAAAATCTGAGAAAGCAGAATAGGTGGTATGAAGATGAACGAACAAAACCAAACAGCAAAACGCTATAAAGAAGAAATTGTTCCTGCTCTTATCAAAGAGTTTGGATACAAAAATGTTAATGAAGTTCCAAAACTTGTTAAGATTGTTCTTAATATGGGACTTGGTGATGTTAAAGACAACTCTAAATCATTCAACACCGCTGTTGAGGAATTGACTTTGATTGCTGGTCAAAAGCCAGTTGCAACAAAAGCAAAGAAGGCTATCTCAAACTTTAAGGTTAGGGCTGGGATGAAGATTGGTGCGAAAGTTACTCTTCGTGGAACAAGAATGTATGAATTCTTTGACAGGCTCGTTGCCATTGCTCTTCCAAGAGTGAGAGACTTCAGAGGAGTTTCCGACAAGTCTTTTGACGGAAGAGGAAACTATGCAATGGGCATCAAAGAACAACTTATCTTCCCAGAAATCTCTTATGACAAAGTAGAGAAGATTAGAGGGCTTGACATTGCTTTCATCACCACTGCAAAGACTGATGCAGAAGCAAAAGCACTTTTGAAGGCACTTGGTTTGCCTTTTGCTAGATAGGAGGAGTTCAAATGGCAAAGAAATCATTGATTGCAAAACAAAAAAGAACACAAAAATACAAGTCAAGAGAATACACTCGTTGCTCTATCTGTGGAAGACCACACGCAGTGCTCAGAAAGTATGGAATTTGCAGAATTTGCTTTAGAGAAATGGCTAACCGCGGGGAAATTCCTGGCGTGAAAAAGTCAAGTTGGTAAGGAGGGAATTATGTTTGTTACAGACCCAATCGCAGATATGTTGACTCGTCTTCGTAATGCCATAAGTGCAAAACATAAGACTGTTGAAGTTCCTGCATCAAAGGAAAAATTGGAAATTGTTAAAATTCTTTTGGAAGAAGGATACATTGCTGAATACAAACTTGTTGACGCTGGCTCATTCAAAAATATCCAAATCACAATCAAATATGATGAGAATGGACAGAGCGTTATCCAAGGATTGAAGAGAATTTCAAAACCTGGTCTTCGTATTTATTCAGACAAAGACAATCTTCCAAAGGTTATAAGTGGGCTTGGAATTGCCATTATTTCGACAAACAAAGGAATTGTGACTGACAAAGTTGCTCGTTCTTTGAATGTTGGTGGCGAAGTGCTCGCTTACGTATGGTAGGAGGTCGAAAATGTCAAGAATAGGAAATAAACCAATCAAACTTGAAAATGGTGTGACTTTTGCAAGAAACGGAGACGAAATCACTGTTTCTGGAAGCAAAGGAACATTGACACAAGTTATTGATAAAAACATTAAGACCGAAGTTAAGGATAACGAAGTTCATTTCACTTATGACGACCCATCATACAATGCAAAACAAGGACTTGCAAGAGCGCTTGTAAACAATATGGTTATCGGTGTTTCAAAGGGCTGGGAGAAGAAACTTGTTATTGCTGGAGTTGGTTATAAGGCACAAGTGAGTGGAAACAAACTTGTTATGAACCTTGGTTATTCTCACCAAATTGAAGTTGAAATCCCTTCAGGCTTGAAAGTTACCTGCACGTCACCAACTGAAGTTTTGGTTTCTGGAATTGATAAGCAGAGAGTTGGACAATTCTGTGCAATTGTCAGAAGCAAGAGACCTTATGAACCATATCACGGTTATGGAGTTCACGTTGATGGCGAGAGGTTGATAAGAAAAGTTGGTAAGTCTGCTGGTAAAGGCAAGAAGTAAGAGGAGAATAGGAAATGATTACTGTTAAAGATAAGAATAAAGACAGAATTGTTCGTCACAAGAGAGTTAGAAAAACTGTTGTGGGAACAACTGAAAGACCAAGACTTAATGTTTACAGAAGTCTTAACAACATCTACGCCCAAATCATTGATGATTCAAAGGGTGTAACTATTGTCTCTGCTTCAACCCTTGACAAAGAAGTGATTGAACTTATCAAAGGGAAAAACAAGACTGAAGCCGCAAGAATTGTTGGCGAAGTTGTTGGAAAGAGAGCAGTGGCAAAGAAAATCAAGGAAGTCGTTTTTGATAGAGGTGGATATCTCTACACAGGACGAGTTCAGGCAGTTGCTGATGGTGCAAGAGCATCAGGGCTCAAATTTTAGGAGGAATGTATGGCAGAAGAAGTTAAGAAAAATAAGACAGACAAGCCACAAAACAGCCGTCGTGAAAGAGCACCAAGACGTGAAGAAAATGACGGAATGGAAAAAAGACTCGTTCACGTTCGTCGTGTAACAAAGGTTGTTAAAGGTGGAAGAACTATGCGTTTCTCTGCTCTTGTTGTTATCGGAGACGGCAAGGGTAATGTTGGAATGGGAATTGGAAAAGCCAACGAAGTTCCAAATGCTATTGACAAGGCAACAGTTGTTGCAAAGAAAAATATGAAGAAAATTTCTGTTGTTAACGGCACAATTCCACACGAAACAGTTGGAAAGTTTAGCACAACAAAAATCCTTATGATTCCTGCTGAAGAAGGTCACGGAGTTATTGCTGGTGGTGCTGCCAGAGCAGTTCTGGAAGTTGCTGGCGTGAAGGATATCGTTACTAAAATCCACGGTTCCACAAACAGAATCAACGTTGTTCGTGCGACATTGAATGGGCTTCTTTCTCTCAAAACCAGAGAAGAAATCGCTGCTCGTCGTGGCAAGAAGCCAGAAGAAATTTAATCGGAGGGCGTCGTGAAAAAAGAAAAGAAATTGAAAGTTACTTGGGTGAAGAGTGCAATTGGTTACAACAAAAACCAAATGAAGATTATGGAAGCGCTCGGATTTAAGAAACTCAATCAAACTAGAATTTTACCAGACAACGCAAGTATTCGTGGAAGTTTGTTCCACGTTAAGCACTTGGTTGAAGTGGTTGAAGAGTAAGGAGCGATTATGAAAATAGAAAATCTTAAACCTGCCGATGGCTCAACAACTAAGAAAACAAGAGTTGGTCGTGGTATCGGTTCTGGTCTTGGCAAGACTTCTGGCAGAGGACACAAAGGACAATGGGCAAGAAGTGGTGGCGGTGTTAAAGCTGGATTTGAAGGGGGAAATATCCCTCTTATCAGAAAAGTTCCAATTCGTGGTTTCAACAACAAAAACTATCACAAAGTTTACGCAACAGTAAATGTTGGCGACCTTGAAGTTTTTGACGCAAACACAGAAATAAATGAGGAACTTTTGTATGAATACAGAGTTATTGGAAAGCGTGCTCCATACGGACTCAAGGTTTTGGGAAATGGAACGCTTACAAAACCTCTCACAGTTAAGGCTTCAAAAGCAACAAAATCTGCAATGGAAAAAATCGAAAAAGCGGGTGGAAAATTGATTATTGAGGAGTAATATATGTTTAAAACTCTCGTTAATGCTTTCAAAGTAAAAGACCTAAGAAAGAAAATATTGATCACTCTTGGACTTCTCATTCTTTACAGAGTGGGTTGTGCCTTGGTTTGTCCAGGTTTTGACCTTTCTGAAGCGATTTCAAGCAGTGGTCAAACTGGGACAAGTTTCTTCGGGCTTATGAATATGCTTTCGGGTGATGCGCTGACAAACGGCTCAATCCTTGCCTTAGGCGTTTCGCCTTATATCACGGCATCGATTGTCATTCAACTTTTGGCAGTTGCAATTCCATCTTGGCAAAACTTATCAAAACAAGGTGAAGACGGAAGAAGAAAACTGAATCTTTACACCCGTATTGCTGCACTTATTTTGGCACTTGCTCAATCAATCGGAATTGTTGTTTCGTTTAAAAGTTATATAAACACAAACTTTTTGAACCTTCCTGAATGGCTTATAGCAACTGGAATTGTCTTGATTTTGACCGCTGGTGCAATGTTCACAGTTTGGCTTGGTGAAAAAATCACAAAACTCGGCATCGGAAATGGAATGAGTTTGTTGATTTTTGTCGGTATTCTTTCATCTGCCGGCACAGGAATTGCTAGTGCTTTCAGTGAAGTTGGAAGAGACCTCAATAATCTTTGGACTGTTATCATTTACCTTGCTGCACTCGTTTTGGTGTTCGGGTTTATCGTGTTTATAGACTCATCTGAAAGAAGAGTCAATGTCAAATATGCAAAACAAATCAAAGGAAGAAAGATGTATGGTGGTCAGGACACTTACATTCCAATCAGAATGAATGCGTCTGGGGTTATGCCAATCATCTTTGCATCCTCACTTTTGACATTGCCACAACTTATTATGAGCATTTTCTGGCCAAATTCAAGTGCATATACTTGGTATCAAAACTATATGGGAACAAACTCTTGGGTTTATATAGTTTTGCTTGCGGTGCTCATCTTTGCGTTTGCTTTCTTCTATGCTCAAATCACATTCGACACGGAAGATATAAGCAGGCGTTTGCAACAACAAGGTGGGTTTATTCCAGGAATCAGACCTGGCAAGACCACGGCAGATTATTTAAAGAAAATTTCCACAAGAATCACGCTTTTCAGTGCAGTTTTCTTGGCAATCATTGCTTTGATTCCAAGTTTGGCATTTAAAGCGATTCCAGACAACTCAACATTTGCAAGTTTGCTCAACGCATTCAGCACAACTGGACTTATGATTATGGTTTCGGTTGCTCTTGAATTCGATAAGGGACTCAATGCTCAGATGTTGATGAGAAATTACAAAGGATTTTTGGACTAAAAGTTTGCTGATTTCCATCTTTGGAAATCGGCAAAAATTCAAGTCTCAAAAATATCTCGCAAAAGAAATTTTCGATGCGAGTTGGCAAATGAAAAATTTGCCAAATGGTAGGAGGTTTTATGAATATCATATTACTCGGACCACAATTTTCTGGAAAGGGAACTTTGGCAAGACAAATGGTCAGGGACTTTGGTTTTGTTCATTTGTCGCTTGGGGATCTCTTTCGAGAAAACATCAAAAATGGGACAGAACTCGGCAAGATTGCAAAGACATATATGGACAAAGGAGTGCTTGTTCCAAACGAAGTGTCAATGAAAATCCTTGAAGAGAGGGTGAAAGAGGACGACTGCAAGAAAAATGGGGTTATTCTTGATGGAGTCCCAAGGTCTGTCGAGCAAGCCGAAATCATCTCAAAATTCTTGGATATTGACGCTGTAATTCTTTTGACATTACCTCGTGAGGAAATTATGAGGAGATGTATGGGAAGAAGAACCTGTAGTAAATGTGGTGAAATTTACAACACTTCTTTCTATGATAAAGACACCTGCAAACTTTGCGGGTCACCATTGTTCCGAAGGGATGACGATAATCCGGAAGCAATTAAAACTCGTCTGGAAGTTTATGACAAAGAGACGACACCACTCATAAACTTCTACGCTGATAGGCTGTTTGAAGTCGATAGTTCAAAAGACCCAGAGACGACATACAAGCCTGTGAAAAACTTTTTAAAGGAGAGATTGAAGTGATTCAAAAGACTCCAGCGGAGATTGTGCTCATCAAAAAGGCTTGCGAGATCACAAGAGACACTCTTGTGTATGCAAAATCACTGGTTAAACCAGGGATTTCCACTTTTGATATTGACAAATCTCTAGAAAAGTTTATAATAGATAGTGGTGGATCGCCTGCTTGTCTTGGCTATGAAGGTTATCCTGCTGCAACTTGCATTTCTGTCAACGATGTGGTTGTGCACGGGATTCCAAGCAAAGACATTGTGCTTAAAGAAGGCGACATTGTCAGCATCGACATTGTGGTGGCATACAAAGGTTATCACGGCGATGCGACAAGGACTTATCCTGTCGGTGAAATCTCAGAAGAGAAAGCAAAACTGATCAGGGTCACAAAAGAATGTTTTTTTAAGGGAATTGAAAACACAAGAATTGGTGACCGCATTGGAAAAATTTCTCACGCTGTTCAGACTCACGCAGAGAGCAATGGATTTTCGGTTGTCCGAGAACTCTGTGGACACGGCATAGGTCGAAAAATGCACGAAGCACCATCGGTCTTGAATTTCGGCAAAGAGACAGACGGACCTGTGATTGTTGAGAACGCCGTTCTCGCAATCGAACCTATGATAAATGCTGGAAAGAAAGAAATTTGGATGCTGAATGACGGGTGGGGAATAATTACTCGCGACGGACGACCTAGTGCCCATTATGAAAACACTGTTCTTTTCACAAAGAATGGACCAGAGGTGCTCACATTGGAGAAAGATGATGAACATCAACCAAGGTGATGTCGTTCTGGCAACTGCTGGGAAAGAAAAAAATCAAATTTTTGTTGTTTTGAATGTTGACGCCAAGTTTTGCTGGATTGTCGATGGCAAACGACTAAAAATTTCCAAACCGAAAAAGAAAAGCCTAAAACACGTCCAGAAGGCTTCAAAAATTGGGTTTGATACTGAAAAACTCAAGTCTGGACAAGAAAATGTGAACTCATCCATTAGAAAATTTTTGAAAGAAAGGAGTCTTTATGTCCAAGGAAGATGTGATTGAATTTGAGGGAGTGGTTACGGAAGTTTTGCCAAGTATGACTTTCAAGGTTACCTTGTCAAATGGTCACGTGATTACCGCATATATTTCTGGAAAACTTCGTCAAAATTTCATCAGGATTATTGAAGGCGACAAAGTCAAAATTGAGATGAGTCCGTATGATCTTTCCAAAGGAAGAATCACTTGGAGAGACAAAGGTTAAAAAGGAGCAAAAAATGAAAGTCAGAGCATCTGTAAAACCAATGTGTGACCAATGTAAAGTTATCAAAAGAAACGGAAAAGTTATGGTTATTTGCCCAAAGAGTGCAAAGCATAAACAAGTTCAAGGTTAATCAATTTGAAAGCCCTTGAAAATGCTTGGGTTTCTTTAGAAAAAAACAAAAGTTACATCAAAAAATCAAAACAAAAAGGCGTCGAAAACGCCCAAAAGGAGAGAATTAAATGGCAAGAATTGCTGGTGTTGACCTTCCAAGAGAGAAGAGATTGGAGTATGGTTTGACTTATATTTACGGAATCGGTGTTGAGACTTCAAGAAAAATCTGTGAAGCAACTGGAATCTCAATGGATACCAGAGTTAAAGATTTGACAGAAGACCAAATTGCAAAACTTCGTAACTATATCGACCACAACCTCGTTGTTGAAGGTGAACGTAGATCAAAAGTTAGTATGGATATCAAGAAGTTGAACGAAATCGGCTGTTATCGTGGTATTCGTCACAGAAAGGGACTCCCAGTTCGTGGACAAAGCACAAAGAACAATGCAAGAACAAGAAAAGGTCCAAAGAAGATTGTCAGCGGAAGTTCTAAAAAAGGAAAGTAAGAGGTAAAAGGATATGGCAAACGTTAAAAATTCAAACGCTAAAAAGAAAACAACAAAAACTAGAAAGAGAGTTAATAGAAATATTGACAAAGGTCAAGTTCATATCACAACCTCTTTCAATAACAATATCATTGTTTTCACAGATATGGAAGGGAATGTTATTTCTTCTTGCTCATCTGGAAGACTTGGACTCAAAGGTTCAAAAAAGAGCACTCCATTTGCTGCTCAAACTTGCGTTGAGGAAGCAGGAAAGGTTGCGCTTGAAAATGGTATGAAAACAGTTGAAGTTTATGTTAAAGGACCAGGAAACGGCAGAGAAAACGCTATCCGTTGTCTTTCAACTCTTGGTTTTAATGTAACACTTATTAAGGATGTTTCTCCAATCGCTCATAACGGTTGCAGACCTCCAAAAAGAAGAAGAGTTTAAAAGGAGAGATGAAAAATGGCAAGAACTATTGAACCTGATTGCCGTCAATGTAGAAGAGAAGGACGCAAACTTTTCCTTAAAGGTGAAAGATGTTTAACTAAAAAATGTGCTATGGAGAGAAGACCAGTTATTCCTGGACAACACGGTGCATCAAGAAAGAGAGTTACTGAGTACGGACTTCAACTTCGTGAAAAGCAAAAAGTTAAGAGAATGTACGGCATATTGGAAAAACAATTTCAAAAATATTATGAAGATGCTGTTAAGGCAAAGGGTGTCACTGGTGAAAATATGTTGTCTTTGATTGAAAGAAGACTTGACAATGTTGTTTACCGTATGGGCATCGGTGCTTCAAGAGCAGAATGTCGTCAAATCGTAAACCACGGTCACATTTGTGTGAATGGCAAGAGAGTCAACATTGCTTCATACAGAGTTAAGGTTGGAGATGTGATTAGCATCAAAGACAGCAAGAAAGATCTTGAGATGTTCAAAGACCTTAAGGGTATGAAAATTGTTATGCCAAAATGGTTGGAATTCAATACTGAAACATTGAGTGGAAAAATTCTTGCTCTTCCAACAAGAGAAGATATTGACACAGATATCAAGGAACAACTCATTGTCGAATTGTATTCAAGATAATATTAGGGGGATTTTATTATGATGGAAATGGAAAAGCCAAGAATCACTTGTGAAGAAACTGATGGTGGTCAATTTGCTAGATTTGTCGTTGAACCACTTGAAAAGGGTTACGGAATCACTCTTGGAAACTGTATGAGAAGAACACTCTTGTCTGCTTTGCCAGGCTCAGCGGTTATCGCGTTCAGAATTGCTGGCGTTGCTCACGAATTTTCAACTATTCGTGGCGTGGCAGAGGATGTTGTTGACATCGTTTTGAACTTGAAGGGGCTTGCTGTTAAGTGCACAGAGCAAGACAAAAACTTCATCACTTATCTTAAAATAAGAAAGAACACTGCTGGAGAGGTTACTGCTAGGGACTTTGAACCTAATGACCAGGTCGAAATCCTCAATCCAGACCTCCACATCTGCACAATGGACGAAGGTGCTGTGCTTGATATGGATGTTATGATTGGAAATGGTCGCGGTTATGTCACAAGTGAAGAAAACAAAAACAAATACGACAACATTGATTTCATCGCAGTTGACAGCATTTTCTCACCAGTTAAGAAAGTGAACTTCAGCGTTGACGCAACCAGAGTTGGACAAAGCATTGACTATGACAAACTCACTCTTGAGGTGACCACAAACGGCACAACAACCGCCCGTGAGATTGTCAGCCTCGCTGGAAAGATCATCAACGAACACGTAAATCTGTTTATTGAACTTTGTTCAGAGATGAGTGATATGTCAATTTTGGTTTCCAAAGAAGAAGACAAGCAAGTGAAACTTATGGAACTTCCTATTGAAGAAATGGATCTCTCTGTTCGTTCTTACAACTGCTTGAAAAGAGCGGGAATCAACACTATTCAAGACCTTCTCAAAAAATCTAAGAGCGATATGTTTAAAGTTCGTAATCTTGGAGCAAAGAGTGTTGAGGAAGTTATTCAAAAACTTGATAGTTATGGTTTCAGTCTTCGTAAAGACGAAGAATAGTGCCGTTGGCACATTTTAAAGGTTTAAAAGAATCTTATTAAAAATAAAAGGGGTTTGAAACCTCTAAAAAGGAGTTTAGTTATGGCTAACGATAAATTAGGCAGACCTTCAAAAGAAAGAAATGCAATGCTTCGTGGTCAAGTTTCATCACTTCTTTGGAATGGAAAGATTGAGACAACTTTGGCAAAGGCAAAATCTACTGCAAGACTTGCAGAAAAGATTATCACGATTGCAATCAACTCTTATGAAGACACTGTGAAGGTTGAAAAAGAAGTTAAGGGTGCTGACGGCAAGAAGACAAAGACACAAGTTCTCAATGATGGACCAAAGAAACTCGCTGCAAGAAGAAAGATTATGGGTTATGTTTACGACTTGCAAGAGCAAAGAAAACCAAAAGAGTCTATCACTGCTTATCAAGCACGAATCGAAGGTATCAACCACCCACTCATTGAAAAGATTTTCAATGTTTATGCTCCAAAATATGCAGAAAGAGCAAAACAAGTTGGACAAGGTGGTGGATACACAAGAATTATCAAACTTGGACAACGCCGTGGTGATGCCGCTGATATGGCTGTTGTTGAATTGATTTAATTTAAAAATTTTCAATAAAAAATTCTTCTGTTTTTTTGCAGGAGATTTTTTTATTTTCGTAATTTTGTGCTATGTAAAAGAAGTAAGTGTTTGAGTTTAAAATTAAAATTTAGGCAGAAAATATCCCAAGTCCGAGGAAACTTTTTCACAAAAATGTCAATTTTAGGCGTTTTTTCATAAAAAATAATATGTTTGACGGAATAAAATGCGAAAAAAATGCATCTTTGAAAGACCTCTCCACAATTAAAATTGGAGGAAAGGCGAAATATATTGTTTTTCCGAAAGATGAAGCGGAAATCGAAATGGTTTTGCAAGAGGCGAAAAGGTTGGATGAAAAGGTCTTAATTCTTGGAAACGGAAGCAACACTCTTTTTGATGTTGAGTTTTTTGGTGGAGTCGTTATTTCAACCAGAGAAATCAAAGAGATAGAGAAAATTGGAAAAGAGAAAGTTTTTGTCGGCGCAGGTGCAAATTTGTTTTCTTTAAATCTCACACTCTCTCAAATGGGGCTGGGAGGTTTGGAATGGTCTTACGGCATCCCTGCCTCTTTTGGCGGACTTGTCTATATGAACGGCGGGGCCTTTGGGAGCGAGATAAAGGATTTTCTTGAGATTGTGAGAGTGCTAAGAAATGGAAAAATTGAGGATTTGAAAGCGAGCGAGATTGAATTTGCTTACAGAACTTCGAATCTAAAAAATTGCATCATTTTGGGTGGGGTTTTGGCGTTAAAAGAAGAAAAAATAGAAAAAATTAAAGAAAAAATGCAAAATTACCTCCAAAAAAGGCAACTGACCCAACCGTATGATTTCCCGTCGCTTGGAAGCACCTTCAAACATATAGGGGAAAATGGTGGCGAAATTATATATCCCGCAAAATTGATTGACAGTCTGGGGCTTAAAGGTGTTAAAATAGGAGGAGTTGAAGTTTCAACAAAACATGCGGGATTTCTGATAAATTCTGGAAACGGCTCGGCGGAAGATTATTTGAGTTTGGCGAAACTTATTGAACAAAAAGTCTATGAGAGATTCGGCTTAAAACTTGAAAAAGAGGTTGTTTTGTTGAGCGAATTGGAGGAGAAATGAAAGCGGTTATTCAGGTGGTTGGACAAGCAGAATTGTCCGTTGATGGCGGAATCGTGTCAAAAATCGGGAAAGGACTTGTGGTTTTCTTTTGCGTTGAAAAAGGTGATGTTGAAGAAAAATTGCAGTTTTTTGTCAAAAAAATACCGAATTTACGCATTTTTCCAGATGAAAATGGAAAAACGAACCTTTCAGTCAAAGATGTCACAGGAGAGGTGTTGTTTGTTTCACAATTCACTTTGGCGGGAGATTGTGAAAAGGGGAATCGACCAAGTTTTGTAAATGCTGAAGAGCCAGAGAGGGCTAAAAGTCTTTATCTAAAATGTGCAAAACTTTTGGAAGAAACTGGCGTGCAAGTCAAATTGGGAGTTTTTGGTGCAGATATGAAGATAACTCAACAAAACGACGGACCTTTCACAATTATTCTCCAAAGATGAGAAAAGTTTTATTTATTAGTCAAGATTTGTTTTATCTCTCAAAAAACTTGTAAAAATTCATAAAAATTTGGTAAAATGATAGCAAGGAGTTTTTATGCTGTTATATGGGGATTATCACACACACACGACATATTCAAGACACAAGCACGGCAAAGGCAGTGTGCTTGAAAATGCTTCTGTTGCGGCGGATAAGGGACTTAAGGAAATTGCAATCACTGAGCATGGCTTCAATCACTGGGCTTTCGGATTGAGAAGGAAAAACATTCCACAACTTCAAGAGGATATTCTGAATGCGAAAGAGGTGACTGGGGTCAATGTTCTTTTTGGAATCGAGGCAAATTTGATTTCTCTTGACGGAGATATTGATATAAAAGAGATGGATTATGAGTTTCTTGATGTGCTTTTAATGGGTTATCACAAGGCAGTGAGCACCGTCACATTCAAGGACAAAGTCCTGTTGAATTGGGCAAACGCATTTGATGCAATATTTAGGCCGAGCAAAGAGAGAATAAACAGAAACACAACCGCTTTTTTGAAGGCTTTGGACAAGTATCCGATTGATGTGATAACGCACTTGAATTATGGATTTGAGACTGACACCATTGCAGTTGCGAAAATGGCAAAGCAGAAGGGGGTTTTGGTTGAACTCAACGGGAAAAGGATAAGTTTCACTGAAGAGGAAATCGAGATTATGAAAGATGAAGGGGTGAAGTTTATCATAAACTCGGATGCACACACTCCAGAAAAAGTCGGAGAGGTCAACAACGGTCTCAATCTTGTTTATAAATACAACATTCCACTCTCTCAGGTGGTGAATGTTGACAAATTGCCAAAATTTCACAATAAAAGGGGATTTTGATGAGTTTTTCACGCGAATCTAAAGAGGAGATTTTGAAAACTGACTTGGAAGATGACACTTGTGCAATCGCATTTATGTCTGGACTTTTTCATTCTTGCGGGCAGATTCAGAAGACTGGCGCAAAAATTTATTTAAAAATTGTCTCCGATGTTGAAAAATTGTTTGGATTTTGTGAAAAATTGATAAAAAAATTGTATGGTGACGATGTTGAAATTGAGGTGGGAGACAACTACAGCATAAACAAAAACACATATTACGAGGTCAAATTTGAGGTGGAGAAGTTTCGCCAACTTTTGCTTGACACTGGGATGATTGATATTGTCGGCGGGGAAATTTCTTTCAATTTCCACATCGACAAAAATTTGTTGTTTGACGACCAGACGCGAAGGTCATTTATCAAGGGCGTCTATATCGGCTCAAGCACTTCAAGCATAAAACTTTCGACAGGTGGTGCACAGAGTTGTGGGTCAGGCTATCATATGGAATTTTCTTCGCAAAGTCACCAATTTTTGTTGGAATTTTCGGAAATTTTGGCAGAATACAACATTATTGGAAAAATATTTGAGCGAAAAAACTCGTTTGTGCTTTACATCAAAGATGTAAACACCATTCAAGACCTGCTCGCTCTTATGGGAGCAAACAAAAGTGTGCTTGACTTGTCGAATGAGATTGTCACTCGTGAACTTCGCAACAAGGTGAACAGACAGGTGAATTGCATCAACGCAAACATAAACAAAACTGTTGAAGCAAGTATGAAACAGGTTGATGCAATAAACACCATTATAAACACAATTGGTCTTGAGAGTTTGCCAGACGATTTGCAAGAGGTTGCGGTTTTGAGGCTTGCAAATCAAGAGGAAAGTCTGGATGAACTTTTGAAACTTTCCACCATAAAACTGACTCGCTCGGGACTTAACCACAGATTTAGGAAATTGATCAAAATCGCAAGCACATTGGAGGAATAAAATGGGGGAATTTGTCCACTTACACGTCCACACCGAATACTCTCTCTTGGACGGAATCGCAAGAATAAAAAAATTGGTTGAGATGACAAAAGAGCGTGGTGAGCGCGCTGTTGCCATAACCGACCACGGAAATATGTATGGCACTTTGCAATTTTTTGAGGAGTGCATAAAAGCGGGAATAAAACCAATTTTGGGTTGTGAGTTTTACATTTGCAACGACTTGCACAGAAAAGCAGGGAAAGATGATATGGGACATCTTATTTTGCTGGCAAAAAATGACAAAGGGTTTCACAATCTTATGAAACTCAACGAAATTGCCTTTTGTGAGGGGTATTATTACAAACCAAGAATTGATTATAAGGCACTTGAGGAGCACAGTGAAGGTGTGATTTGTCTCTCTGCGTGTCTTGCTGGGCATATTCCGCAACTTATCCTGCAAAGGCGTTTTGATGAAGCGGAAGCACTTATTACGAAGATGAATCAGATGTTTCCAAATGGAGATTTTTATCTTGAAATTCAAAATCACGGGCTTCCAGAACAAAAAATTGTAAACACATTTCTTGCAGAGATGTCGAAAAAGCATTCCATAAAAATGGTTGCGACAAATGATGTGCATTATCTAAACAAAGAAGATGCCGAAATGCAGGACATCTTGATGTGCGTGCAAATGGGAAAGTTCCTCGATGACCCAGACAGAATGAAATTCCAAACTGATGAATTTTATCTGAAAACCTATGACGAAATGAAAGAAGCAATGGTTGGATTTGAGGAAGCATTGGAAGCGACCTTGGAGATTGCCGACAAGTGCGATGTGACGATAAAGACCAAGTCTTTGGGTGAGATTTATGGAATTGATGAAAAATACGCTCTTCCGAGTTCCAAAAATTTCATCCCTGTCTACAAACCAGACACTGGTGAAACGCCATATGAATTTTTGCGAAGAATTTCTTACGAGGGGTTGCACAGAAACTATAAAGAGGTTACTCAAGACCTTATCGACCGACTTGAAATGGAACTTGAAATCATCAAAAGTCAGGGCTTTGTGGAATATTTCTTGATCGTGTGGGATTACATAAATTACGCAAATTCAGTTGGAATCCCTGTTGGGCCAGGAAGAGGAAGCGGAGCGGGAAGTTTGGTCGCCTACTGCTCAGGAATCACAAAAGTTGACCCGATTCGATATAATTTGTTCTTTGAAAGATTTATAAACAAAGAGCGTGTCTCAATGCCAGATTTCGATGTCGATTTCTGTATGGATAGGAGAGGCGAAGTCATCGAGTACGCGAAGAGAAGATATGGGGTTGATCACGTTGCAAACATTGTAACTTTCGGTTGTATGCAGGCGAAAAACGCCATAAGAGATGTTGCGAGAGTTTTGAGAATTCCAAATTCCGAAGTGGCAAAAGTGACAAAACTCATTCCGGGGAAACTGCCGGACGGAATCAAAAAACCACCAGTTTTGAAGTATTATTTTGGCACAACTGGCAAGCCTGAAAATGACAAGTTTATCATTCCAGAACTTCGAGAAATCTATGACACTAATGAAGAAATGAGGCATGTGGCTGACCTTGCGATAAAACTTGAGGGGGTGCCAAGAAATGTCTCCACTCACGCGTGTGGGGTGTTGATTGCTCCAGAGACTGTGTCAAATTATGTTCCTGTTGCCATTTCGGAAGGTCAGAGGGTGACGCAATATAATATGATCGAACTTGAGCACCTCGGGCTTTTGAAAATGGACTTTTTGGGTCTTAGGACGCTCACAGATATCAAGAAAAGTTGTGATTATATTTACGAAAATTACGGCAAAAAGATCGATTTCTACAACTCAGATTTCACATATGATGACCCAAAGGTCTTTGAAATGCTTGCGAATGGAAACACCGATGCTGTTTTTCAACTTGAAAGTGCTGGTTTCAAAAAGTTTATGAAGGAACTAAAACCGACCTGTTTGGAAGATATCGTCGCTGGAGTTTCGATGTATAGACCAGGACCAATGGACAGTATTCCAAAGTTCGTGCAAAACAAACATCACCCAGAGGAAATTGTCTACGACGACCCTTGCCTTGAAGATATTCTGGATGTTACTTATGGCTGTATTGTCTATCAAGAGCAGGTTATGAAAATCGTTCAGGTTATGGGCGGATACAGTATGGGTCAAGCGGACAATATTCGTCGTATTATGGGAAAGAAGCAGGTCGAAAAAATTGACCAAGAGCGGAAGAAGTTTATTGACGGCTGGGAAGACCCGTCTGGAAAGAGGAGCATTCCTGGGGCGGTCAAACTTGGACACGACAGAGCGGTGGCGGAGAAGATTTTTGATGAGATGAAAGAGTTTGCGAAATACGCTTTCAATAAATCTCACGCCTGTGCCTATGCTCACGTAACCTACCAGACTGCATACCTAAAATATTATTATGAAACGGAGTTTTTGACGGCGATTTTAAACAATCGTATCACAAGTGCGGACAGCATCACAAAATATATTTCTTTTGCTAGAAGCGAGGGAATAGATGTTTTGCCACCTGATATAAACAAAAGTTTCTCTTATTTCCACACAGAAGGAAAGAGTATTCGATTCGGTCTTGGTGGGCTTAAGCACGTGGGAACGGCTGTCACCGATAATATCATCAAAGAAAGAGAAGAGCACGGACCATTCAAGAGTTTTGAAGATTTCATAACTCGTGCGGTTATGATTGGCGTAAACAAAAAAGCGATTGAGTGTTTGATTTACAGTGGGGCATTTGATTGCTTTGACAAAACAAGGTCGCAATATATTGCCGTGTATGAAAATGTTGTTGAACGTGCAGTCAAAGACAAAAAGACAAGCCAACTCGGTCAGATCTCATTCTTTGGAGATTTTGGAGATGCTGGGCTTACGGACACAGTTGATTATCCTGATATAAAAGAGTTCAACAAGAAGACTTTGCTCCGATATGAAAGGGATATAATTGGCGTTTATATGTCTGGGCATCCACTTCAAGATTACACCAAGAAATTTGAGAACTTCACATTGACCTCCGATATGTTGGCGACAAATGCTGATGATTTTGAAAACGACGGAGAGGAAGTCGAGGGCTTGCAGGAAGATATTGAGACGGAGACAACACTTGAAGATGGACAGCCATTCACCTGCGGAGGAATCATCACCAGCGTGAATGTCAAGAGGACAAAAACTGGAAAGAGTATGTGCTATGTCAAGTTGGAAGATTTGAAGGGCACGCTTGAACTTACTTTCTTCTCAAACGCTTTCAACAGATACAGAGATTTGCTTGAAGAAGACAACCTTGTGACAGTCAAAGGAAAGATAAATATAAGAGATGGAATGGCACCATCTGCGATTGGTGAGGCTGTCTTTTTGTGGAAAGATGAAGAAGCAAAAGAGAAGAAACCGACAAAGGAGAGATTGTGCTTGAGATTTGACACAAAAAATCCTGACATTTACAGCAAGGTGAAAAACACCATTGCTTCCTACAAAGGTGACACACAAGTTGTTATAAGATGCACTTCGTCAAACAAGAGTTTTGTTTATCAACAGACAGTGAAAATAAACAACTATCTCGTCAACGAACTTAGCGGAATTATTGGAAACGAGAATATTGTTGTTCAATAAAAATCAGCAAAAAATATTTAAAAATAACGCAAAAATAGCAAAAATAATAATAAAAATGCATCCAAAAATTGAATACGGGTGCATTTTTTGATAATTTTTAATTAGTTTTATAATAATTTTTCATTTTTTTTATTTTTATATTTTTTATTTTAATAAATTAAAAAATAATTTGAAAAAATTATTCAAATAAAATTTTGCAATAGGTGAGTTTTATTAAAGAAGAAAAAGATTGCGATTTTGTATCTTTTGTCTCTCCAACTAGATTTGATAAAAATTCTTCAGATTTTTCCAAATTTTCTTGAATTTTTGAAAAGGTTTCATCCGAAAGTTTGCTTTTGAAAAAACTCTCAAAATTAGATTTTGTGGAGACGAGGTTTGCATAGACATCACTGCAGTCGAGTTTCGCTTTTGAAAGGTCGCAAACCAAGGTGTCGAGGCTTATTGAAATGTCATACAACTTTTGATAAATTTCAAAATCTGATTTAATCGCTTTGAGCAAGACCTCTTTTTCGTCTGAAGAGAAAGTGCCAGAAATCTTTGTGGACGATAAAGGAATTTCAATCACGCTTGAAGAGACGCCACTTGATGCCAAGTTTTGTTTAACCTTTTTTGCGTCTGTTTGGTTTTCATATACGCTTGCGAGTAGAAAAATTTTTTCATCCCGTTCATAGAGATAACCCGCTCCGCCTTTTGACTG
>CALWKD010000012.1 GCA_944381175.1 uncultured Clostridia bacterium
CACAATAATCTTTTGCAAAGTCAATCAATTTCTCTGCAATATCCACGCCTATAATGTTTTTATATCCCTTTTTATATAAATTTATAGTTGTTCTTCCTGCACCACAACCCAAATCGAGTATTTTTGATTTTTTAGTTATATATTTAGAAAAAAAGATTTCTTCAGCTTTCCAAAGTCCAACCTTGTCTATTGCATAACCATATCTCTCAACATTTATATCGGAATTATAATATTCTCTAATCGATTTAACAGCTTTATTCATAACAGCCCCTTTAAATTATAATAATCATTTAGATTATAGCATAACCGCAACAAGTCTGCAACGGTTCTTTAAAATTAAAAAATTTTTACTTTTTTATTTTTTTCAAATGCTTGGACGATGTTTCTCTCCTTAACAAAAAAGCGAAAACAAGCAAAAAGCCGTTTTCGTCATTGGTGCCGAAGGTGGGAGTCGAACCCACATGAAGTTGCCCTCGCGGGATTTTGAGTCCCGTGCGTCTGCCATTCCGCCACTTCGGCATATCTTTGTCTGTCGCAATATTGCTTTTATCAAGTTTTTATTGCTTAAATTTTTTGTTTTTGTCTTTTTGAGCCTTCCCTTTTTGTCCTGTCTTGCGAGTTATTCTGCGGAGCAGGGGAATTGTGTTGGCTCAAAATTTGGAATTTCTGAACAAAATCTTCAATAGACTGCTCTATTTTATCATATTTATATTCTTTTGACAAGTGTTTTTTGCATTTTTATCTCTTATTTTTATTCTTTTTCATTTTTTGAGTGGGAAAGTTAAAATTGTTTGATTATTGCGAGAAAATGTATTATAATTTCCATATAAGGCTTGTTCAAGGTATTAGATTATGATTTTTAAAAAGTTTTTTAACAAGGACTCGGCACTCGTCGATGAGTATGCCAAAGAGTTTAATGTCTTGCCTTCAACAATGTATTTGATTTTATCTCGTGGTATTTCAACTAAACAGGAAATTCAAGATTATCTCACAACTGGGGAACTTTTGGACCCTTTTCTTATCAAAAATATGAAGCAGTTGTGCGAGAGAATTACATTGGCAAGGCAATTGGGGGACAAAGTCCTCATTTTTGGTGACTATGATGTCGATGGAATAAGTGCCACCGCCATTATGCTTAAAACGCTCAAAAGGTTTGGAATTGATGCGGACTATTATTTGCCGAACAGATATGTTGACGGCTATGGTCTGACTTGCGAGTGCATTGACAAGATTGAGAGGCAGTTTGCACCAGATTTAATCATCACTGTGGACTGCGGAATTTCTTGCTTTAAGGAAGTTGAATATGCAAAAGAAAAAGGAATTGAGGTCATTGTCACCGACCACCACGAAATTCCTGATGTTTTGCCAGACACAATTGTTTTAAACGCAAAAATTGAGGGGCAAGATTATCCTTTTAGGGAGTTGTGCGGAACTGGGCTTGCTTACAAAATCAGTGAGGCACTTCTCGGGCAGAAGAAAGCGGAGGAGTTTTTGCCTATTGCTGCAATTGCAACCATTGCTGACATTGTTTCTCTCACTGGGGAGAACCGAAATATTGTCAAGAAAGGGCTCAAGTGTTTTGACAAACTCCCTTATGGGCTTAAGGCACTTTTTAAAGAAAACAAAGTCTCGCTTTCAAACCCATCTTCAACAGCCATTGCAATGAAGATTGCTCCGAAAATCAATTCATCGGGCAGAATGGGTGATGCTGGAGACAGCCTTGCTCTTTATATGACGGAAGACCCAGTTGTCGCAAGAAAGTATCTCGACAAAATCAGAAAACACAACACAAAAAGACGCGAGTTATCTGCGAAGGTTATGGAGGACTGCGAAAAGGCAATCAAAAAAATGGACCTCTCAAAGACGCGTGTCATTTGTCTTGCCTCAAAGAAGTGGGACCAAGGAATTTTGGGAATTGCCTGTGCAAGGCTTGTTGAGATGTATAACCGACCAGTGTTTTTGTTTTCACAAGTTGGAGAAGTTTTGCACGGCTCTGGCAGGAGTATAAATGACATAAACATCCACGAATTGCTTTCTTCTCTTAAGGACATTTTGGAGACTTTTGGAGGGCACACAATGGCGGCAGGGGTAACGCTTAAGAGAGAAAACTATGAAGAGTTTTGCAAGCGTGTGAACTCCTTTGTTTTTGAAAAAATCAACGACAAAGTGTTTATGCCTATCAAGTATTATGATTTGGACTTGAAACCAGAAGACATCACGGAAAGATTTTTGAGCGAACTTTCACTTCTTGAACCTGTGGGTTGTGGAAATGCCATTCCAAAGTTTAGGGTCAGTGCGGAAAATGTTGAGATAACTCCAATGAAATACTGCCCAGCACATTGCCAAATCAAGATTGGTGATTTGAATTTGGTGTATTACAACTTTGCAAAAAAATATGACGACTTGAAATTTGCTCGATACAAATCTTTCATTTTTGAGTTTCAAGATGAGGGAAAAAATGGAGTCGTGAGCGATTTTGATTGCGGAAGTTTCATTGTTGACAATGCACATATGTTCACATATCCAATTCAGTTTGAGCAGTTGATGTATGAGGACAATCGTCCTTCAAAGTTTTCCTATTATCCGAAAGAGGAACTTATCAACTTTGTTGCGAGTCTGCAAGAACAGGTTTTTGGGACGGCGTTTGTTGCATATTCTGCTTATGATTTCGTGAATTTTTCAAAAGAATATTCAAAGGACAACATTTTTCACATCGGAATTTGCAACGATGACTGTATTGGCTTTAACAGTCTTTTGCTCTCTCCAAAAGGGGTGAATTGGGCAAAAAACTTCAACCGTATTGTGTTTTTGTCGCCAGTTTTGGATGAAAGTTTTGTTTCGGAGTTGAACAAAGTCACAAAAGCGGAGATTTTTGTGCCGATGGACAGAGAAATTGACAAAAACAGATTTTCTCATCTTGACCTTTCCAGAGAGATATTTGGAAAAGTGTTTAAAGCATTGACAGCCAGAAATTTCAATAGGTATTATTCCATTTTTGATGTTTATCAGAATAAGATCAAGGGGCAAGTTGGCTTTGACAGTTTTTATGCTGGGTTTTTGGTGTTTAAGGGGCTTGGTCTAATTTCAGTCGATGAGGGGGATACTTTTGTTGTTGAGCACGTCAAGGGGCAAAAGAAAAACTTGACTGATTCGCCACTTTATAATAAACTTATGTTGTTGAAAAAGACATTGGGTGAGGTATGATTGAAAATAATTTAAAAGAAAAGTTGGTGGAAAAGATTTCAAAAAATTTCCAATTGACAGAAAAGCAGAATTTGTTGATTGGGGAATGTCTTGTCGACGAAATCAATTTGTCAAGACTTGAAGCGGTTGTCAATATTATGATTGAGTATCATATGGGCGAGGATATTCTGGTGCCATATGTGCTTTTTCAATATTACAAAATCAATGAGGAAAGTGCTCTTGAGATTGCAGAAAAAGATTTGAGTTCGGCTGGCAAAAAACTTTTTGAAAACTTCATCTTGGTCAAGGACGTGCGTGCGTTTTCAAGAAGCGGTGAGGCAGAAAGCATCAGAAAGATGTTTATCGCGATTTGTCAAGACATAAGGATTGTCATTGTCAAGTTTGCGACAATTTTGTATGATTTGGAGCAAATTCATCCGCCAATGTCTGAGGAGGACACCGATTATGTCAAACTCGTAAGTGAAGTTTTTGCACCACTTGCGGAGAGACTTGGGCTTTCCAAATTTAAGTTTGGGTTTGAAGATTTGTGTTTTGAACTTCTGGAGCCAAAGGCATTTGAAACTCTCAAAAACAGCGTATATTTGAAAAGCGAGGACAACCAAAAACAAATACAAATCACAAAAACCAAATTGGAAAATATACTCGCGGAACTTGGCATTAAGGGTGAAATTCAATATCGACAAAAACACTTTTCGAGCATTTACAAAAAACTCAAGTCAAAGGGTGGCACACTTGAAAATATTTATGACCTGATCGCAATGAGAGTGATTGTGGGAAGCGTGGAAGATTGTTACAGCGTGCTTGGGAAGATTCACTCCATTTACAAGCCTATGACGGGGAGAGTTAAAGATTATATCGCAAACCCAAAGCCAAATGGTTATCAGAGTCTGCACACGACGATTATTGCGGAAAACAACCGACCTCTTGAGATTCAAATAAGGACTGTTGAGATGCACAAATTCGCCGAGTTTGGTATCGCCGCACACTGGATTTACAAGGAAAAGCGTGGGCAAAACAAGTTTGACCAGAAGATGTCTTGGTTTAGGCAAATGATGGAAAATGCGAAATCTTTGCCACCCGAGGAGTTTATTGAGACGCTGAAAGTCGATTTGTATTCGGAATCACTTTTTGTCCAAACTCCAAAGGGAAAAGTTTTGGAATTTCCTGTCGGAGCAACTGTGCTTGATTTTGCTTATGCCATCCACTCGGATGTCGGCAACCAATGTGTCGGAGCAAAAATAAACGGCAAAATTGTGCCAATTTCCACAAAACTCTCAAATGGTGATGTCTGCGAAATTTTGACAAACCCAAACAGCAAAGGTCCGTCTCGAGACTGGCTACTCAAGGTTAAGTCGGCAAATGCTAGGGCGAAAATCCGAGCCTTCTTCAAAAGCGAACTCAAAGAGGAAAACATCAGAATTGGGAAGTCTGCTTTGGAACAGGCAATCAAAAACAGCAATCTAAATATTACAAAACAGCAAAAAGAGGAGTTTTTGCTTAAGATTGCAAACACACTTATGATTGAGAGTCTTGACATTTTGTATGCAGAAATTGGTGCAGGGAGTTTGTCTGCAAACAGTGTTGTCGGCAGACTTGTGAACCTTTACAACAAGGAGAAAACTCGCGACATCAAAGAAAACAGCATCACCATCAAAAAGACCAAAGAGGGTGTGCTTGTCGACGGAGACAGCGGGATGCTTGTCAGATATGCGGGCTGCTGCAATCCAGTTATGGGCGATGATATAATTGGTTATATCTCTCGAGGGAAAGGTGTGACAATTCACAGAAAAAATTGTGCAAACATCAAATATCTTGAGCCTGAAAGACTTATAAATGCTGAGTGGCAAGAGATGGCTGGAGCAAGTTTTGTGGCAGTGATAAAGGTTTATGCTGACAATGTCAACTCCGTCATAACCTCTTTGAACGCGATTTCAAGAGATTTGAAAGGCAAACTTCGAGGGTTTGGATACAAGGAAATAAACAACGAATTGGTCTTTGAGATTGTGGTCTTAATTTCCAACAAAGGTGAACTTGAAGAAATTATTAAGAGTTTTGAGAATGTGAAAAATGTCAGAAAAGTTTTTAGGAGCGAATGATGAAAATTGTCTGTCAAAATGAGGACATTCAAAAGGAGATGCAAGACCTTGTCAATCTTTTTTATGAAGAGAATGACAACCCTTTTTCATTGCAACATACCTTTGTCAAAAATGGGCTTGAAGTGCAAAGTGAGATAAAAATTTTGCAGACGGGTGAAGTTTTTGATGAAAAATTTCAAATTCCGAAAGATTTTGACGAACTTAGGCAGAAGAGTTTTTTGAAACGAGTTTTCAAAAATCAGTTGTATGAAATTTTGAGCAAAAAAGCAAACAAAACTCTTCCTTGGGGTTCGCTCACTGGGGTGAGACCGACAAAATTTGCAAGAGATTTGGTGGAGAGAAAGGAGATAAAACCACACCTTATCACAGAAACTTTGGTGAAAGATTATCACACTTCGATTGAGAAAGCGAAACTCGTCGTGCAGATTATGAACAACCAAAAGTGCATAATCAAAAATGACAATCTTGTTGACCTTTTTATAAACATCCCGATTTGCCCGACAAGATGCAATTATTGCTCTTTCATCTCAAACGAACTTTGGACAGTCAAGGACAAGGTGGACACCTATCTTGCGTGTTTGGAAAAAGAGTTGGAAGCGGTCAAAAAGGTGATTGCTGACAAGGCTTACATCGTCAGGACAATTTACATTGGAGGCGGGACTCCTTCCGTTTTGACTGCAGAGCAACTTGACGGACTTCTCTCAAGAATTAACTACCCCGTCACAGAATTTACGGTGGAGTGTGGCAGGGCGGACACAATCACAAGAGAAAAACTTGAGGTTTTGAAAAAATATGGCGTGACGAGAATTTGCATAAATCCTCAAACTTTTTGCGAGGCGACCCTCAAGCGAATTGGAAGAAAAACAACAAATAAACAGGTTTTTGATGCGTATATGCTTGCAATGGAGTTTGATTTTGTGGTCAATATGGATTTGATTGCGGGCTTGAGCGGGGAGAGACTTGGCATTTTCAAGAGGACATTGAACACCACGCTGGAACTTTATCCGCAAAACATCACTGTGCACACCTTGTCGGTTAAAAACGCCTCGCAAATCAGGGGGCAGGAAATCAAATTTGCAGACGATGTTCCAAAAATGGTGGAATATGCTCAAAAAACGCTGATTGAAAATGGTTACAAGCCATATTATTTGTATAGGCAAAAACATCAGGTCGGTGGGCTTGAAAATGTCGGCTATTTCAGAGATGATAATGTGTGCATATTCAACATTGACAGTATGGAAGATGTCTCCTCGGTCATTGCGATTGGGGCTGGGGCGATTTCCAAGAGAGTGTTTAACCTTGAAAACAGAATAGAACGCCAACCAAACTGCAAATTTATAAATGATTACATCGACCGAATCGATGAGATGATAGAAAAAAAAGTTAGGTTTTTCTCCTAACCTTTTTTATTTTTAAGAAATTTGACTGCGAAAGTTTTTCAGAAAAATCAAATGTAGAAATTTCACCACTTATTTTGCTTCTAAAAAAATTTTGAAAAAAAGGTGAAGATTCAAGCGTTATAGGAGAAGGAAACACAGGAGACGGAAATTCTGAATTGCCAGGTGTCGGCGAAGGTATTTGGGGAGGTTCGTCGGATATTTGGGATTAAGTTTAGTTTAAATTTAGCAATTGGTGAGAGGTACAGCAAGTTGCAAAAATTTAATTTGCCTAAAATCTTGAAATTTGTTTAAATTTTGTATTGACAAAGTTACCGTTTTGTTATAAACTGATTTCGTACAAGAAATTTATACAAAATTTATTTGTAAGTTTGAGGGGTTTAATATGTTTAATAAAGATGATATGATGCTTGAAAATTATAAGAGGGCTTGGGAAGTTACAGATGAAAAACGCTGTTTTTTGGAGGACCACCTCGTGCGTCTTTGTCACGGAATTGATAAGGCTATGTCAAACCTGAGCCCAGATTCACCTGCATATCAAGAATTGAGAAATGCGCTTGCCGATGCTCGTGTGGAATTGACTTATCCTTCCAGCACCACAAAGGATGCCACAGTGATTCCTGGAGTGAAGCATATGGGCGAGGAAATTAGAGAACCAAAACAGGTGTCAAAAAACCTTGGCAATGGTAAAAACTAAAAATCACTAGAAAAATCTAGTGATTTTTTGTTGTAGAAAATGGAGATCGATTTCGTAAAATTCTATTTTACGAAACGATCTTTTGTTGCATACTGCTGATATTTTAAATAAATTTTGAAAAAGTGGTATGATTTGCTTGACAGCGGGGGGGGGAGATTGTAAAATTGGGATGAAGATGTTTCAATAAAAATTTATTAAAAATGAAAAATTGCAAACATTAAATTAAAAGGAGAGAAAAAATGAGCAAAGGTTTGAAGATTTTCATTATAGCAATTGCTGTCGTGCTGTCTGTGACCGCTGTTGGAGTCGGCTTGGGTGTTGGACTTTCAAAGAACAACGAGCCAGAGACAGAAGTGCTGACGGTGAACATTGATGGCGAGAATGTTAAGAAAGTTCAACTTGAGCCAGGAGACAATATTTACACATACATATCGGAGAATTACGCTGAGTACACGGATTTCAACACTTGTGGTTGGTTTGTGGACAAGAGTATGACACATTCACTCACAGAAGGTGATACGATTGCAGAAGGTGAGAATGTGACAGTATACACAAGAAACGCCACACTCGACAAGTTGACATTCACACTTAATGACGATGAAGCGACATATTCAGTGTCGGCGAAGAGTGAGGACATTGAAGGTGAAGTGGTTATTCCAAGGATGTACACTGACACGGAATCCACAAAGACTGGACTTGTGACAAAGGTTGCAGACAACGGGTTTGCAAAGGATAGTGAGTCTGAGTATTTGGACAATTTGACACTTGTTGCAATGCCAAACAGCATTGAAACAATTGGGACTCAAGCCTTTTATTACAACCGAAGCCTAACATTTATCAATCTTCCATATGGACTGACTACTATTGGAGAGAAAGCAATCACTGGGAACTATAGTATGGTTTCACTTACTATTCCAGAGACGGTAACTGAGGTTGGATCTGGAGCGATAGGAAGTACTAGTTTGGCGGAAGTATACAATTATTCACCAGTAACTGTTGAGTTGGGTTCGGGTGCAGGAATGTATGCGAAAGTTGTTTACAACGCAAGTGATTTGACAGGAGAAAAGCCAGCGTCAAGAATCAAGACAATTGGGAATATGAACTATTATGTTTATGGAGATGACTTCATTGTTTTGGCACCTACGGTGTCTCGTGCAAAAGTTACAGAAGTTGTGCTTGACAATAAAACGACAGAGATAAACGCATATGCATTTAATTATTGTGTTGCACTTGAAACAATAAATATGCCAAAGAGCGTGCAAAAAATAGGACGCGTTGCATTCCAGCATTGCGAGAGCCTCTCATCTGAGATAGTTATTCCAGAAGGAGTGACAGAGATTCCTGATTATGCGTTTAATTATTGTTACAACTTGCCATCTGTGACAATTCCAGATAGTGTGCAAAGCATTGGGCGTACCGCATTCCAATATTGCGAGAGTCTCTCATCGATAGTTATTCCAGAAGGAGTAACTGAAATCCCTAATTACACATTTTATATGTGTATAAACCTAACCTCTGTGACAATTCCAGACAGCGTGCAAAGCATTGGAGAAGCTGCTTTTTATTACGATTATAATATAAACTCCATTGTTCTCCCAGAATCATTAACAAGCATTGGTGCCGCTGCATTTTATGGAAATTTTGGTTTGAGATCAATAAATATTCCTAAAAATGTAACATCTATAGGAGAAGACGCTTTCGGATTTATGCAGGTCGCTGAAGTTTATAACTATTCTGACCTTATCATTGAGCAAGGAGCGACTGAGAATGGATATTTAGGTTATTTCTCAGAAGTGATTTATAATGCGGATGATTTGAAAGACGAAGTGCCAGAGTCAAAAATTCAGGCTATTGATGGGATAAAATATTATGTTAATGGAGATGATTTCATTGCTTTAAGTCCTGAGACAAAGACAGGAAGTCTACGCCAAAATGTGACCAATGTCGTTCTTGATGAGAGAACAACGGCAATTGCAAATTATGCGTTTTATTACTGTGAAGATTTGAGTGATATAACAATTCCAAATACAGTGAAATCTATTGGAGACAGGGCTTTGAGTCGCTGCAATTTCACTTCTGTGGTGATTCCAGAGGGCGTGGAGTATTTGGGATCGGCATTGTTTAATGTCAATAACAATCTTGTTCAGGTATCTGTTCCCAACAGTGTGACAACAATGGCAGACGGAGTTTTTATGAATTGTCCAAATTTGAAAGTTGTCAATTTGCCTGAGGGGATGACAGAGATTCCTGCCAGAACATTTAATGGAGCAGGAATTGAAACATTCACTTTTTCAGAAAATATTGAAACGGTTGGAACATCTGCTTTTTGGAGTTGCACTAAACTTGAAACTATAATCGTGGATAGTGCTGCCATATACAAATCATTGACCAGCAATTCAGCGTGTGGTTTCATTTTAAACTGGGGTGCAAACACGGTCAAAGTTCTTGCAAGCATCGTGGATAATCCTGAAAATACAAACAATTGGCTTAATGGCTCCGCGTGGACAAAGAGCGAATCGGCTGACGGAGAAGGATATTACACTTACACAAGAGTTGTTTCGTAAGTCAAAGAGAATTTGAAAATTGAAAAAAGTTGGCTAGGTTTGCCAACTTTTTTATTGTTGCAAGTGAATTATGTCAACATCAGCAAAAAGATTTTTTTCGCCTCTTCCTTTTTATAGCCCAAATCCATAAAAATGTTTATTGCGGTGTCTGCGTCACAAGTCTTGAAAAAACTGTTTCCGTCTTTCAAAATTGAGGAAATTGTTTGGTAAATTAGCAATTTTTTCTTGTCATTTTTGTAAATTTTTAACATCTCGTCACATATTTTTGACAAATTTTTAAGAATTTCAGTTTTTTCCATTTTGACCTCCATTTCCAGAGTGTTCAGGGGCGATTGTGCGACCAGTGTTCATCATAAACGACCCCTTGCTTTTTCCACTATTGTTCGAAAAGACACTGCTTTCTTTTGAGTCTATTTTGTAAAGAAGTTTTTCTCTTGAAATTTTTGAGATGCCTTTGTTTTTCAGCGAAATTACATAAATCTCAAGCGAATCAAAATTTTCTTTCCCAGCATATGCCTCATATCCTTTTTTGTTTACAAAGAGGTATTCCTTGACTTCATCTTCCTCATAAATGAAAGTTGAATCAACAAACTGAGGAATGCCACGAGATTCTTCAAGCGAGAAAATTCTGCGGTAAGCGACGTTCACATACGAAAGAGATGAAAATGAGTAGGCTGGGGTTTGTTTGATGGAGTCAAAAAACAATGAAATTCGCTCATTGAAAGAGAGTCTTTTGAAGTCATTTTGTGATTTCTTCAGGTCAGTGTAAAAATCTGCTTTCTTTTGAGTTTGAAACAATTTCATTTCTTGCTTTTCAAGCAGTTTTTGGAGTTTTTGTCTCGCGATGCCCATATCACAATTTACATCAAAGTCGAGTTTCCAACCTTCCAGTTTTCCACTGCCATATTTTGTCCTGCACAAGTCCATATCTATTCCACCAGCGCTGTCAATTCTGAGTGGAACGCCGTCAACGACGCAGTTTAAATAAGAATGTTCATTTTTGAAGTGGTCAAACACAATATTTTGGTTTTGGAGGAAATCTTCTTCTGTTATCAAGCCCTGGTCATAAAGGATGTATGCATAGATTGCAGTGAACACATAGCAAACAACCTCTTTATTCTTCTCTCCGTCGACTGTTTCGACATAGTCAAGTGATAAGAATTTTTTTGCGGTTGGAGTCAATTCATACGAGCGGGAATTTTCGTCAATAAAATAGTCAAGGCTGTAATTTAGCGTCTTGCAAAGTCTTTCATAAATGTGCCAAGCCTTTTCGAGTTTGGTTGCGTCTTTGGGCATCTCGGCAATGGCGTAATCATACAGTTTTTTGTTTACTTTGTAACCTGTTTTAATTTTGTTTTTCATTCAATTTTTTCCTTTATTGTGGCATTTTGAAGATTAGACAATGATAACATTTCAAAGCGTTGTTGTCAATAATGGAAGAGGAATTTATTTGGTGAAATGGTAAAAAATTTTTGAGAATATTTGCATTTATTTTGGAAAAATTCTTTACAAAATTATTTTTATGTGGTATTATTAAAAAGTCGATGAAGCCTTGACGCAGTTGCAGGGAGACCTTTGACCCGTTGCTTCGTTTTGGCGGATAAAGTTTTTAATGGAGGGAATTATGGATAAGCAGAAAAAATCTGAAATCATCGCAAAGTTTAAGCAATCTGAGAATGACACTGGTTCTGTTCAAGTTCAAATCGCTCTTTTGACTGAGAGAATAAATCATTTGACTGAGCACTTGAAATCAAACCACAATGACAATCACTCAAGACGCGGACTTTTGAAAATGGTTGGTAAGCGTAAGGGTTTCTTGCAATACCTTAAAGAACAAGATATTGAAAGTTACAGAAAACTTATTGCTGACCTTGGTATCAGAGAAATTAAATAATTTTCGGGGAGCAATTTTTTTCGCTCCCTTTTTGTTATTATTGGAATTTTAAGGAGAAATTATGGAACATATTTATACGATTAACATTGCAGGAAGAGATGTTACTTTTGAGACTGGGAAATATTGTATGCAGTCAAATGGAACTTGTATGGTTCGCTCTGGCGACACGGTTATTATGGTCAATGTCACGATGTCTAAAGCACCAAAGCCTGGTATTGATTTCTTCCCGCTTTCTGTGGAATACCAAGAAAAAATGTATTCTGTTGGGAAAATCCCTGGCGGATTTAAAAAGCGTGAGGGCAAACCAAGCGACAAAGCCGTCCTTGTTTCGAGACTTATTGACCGACCGCTTAGACCACTTTTCCCAAAAGGTTTTTTCAATGATGTCGTTGTGGTTGCAACAGCACTTTCTATTGACCCAGATGTAAGCCCAGAGCCTCTTGCTATGCTCGGCTCGTCTTTCGCACTCTCAATTTCTGACATTCCTTTCCTTGGACCTACTGGTGCGGTGCAAGTTGGGCTTGTTGACGGAAAGTTTATCATCAATCCTGACCAAGAGGAAAGAGACAGAAGTGAACTCAATTTGACAGTAAGCGGAACGGAAGAGGCTGTTTTGATGATTGAGGGTGGCGCGAATGAAGTGCCTGAGGACCAATTCCTTGAGGCAATTATGTTTGCTCACGAGGAAATCAAGAAGATTTGCAAGGAACTTAAGAAGATTAAAGCGGAAATTGGGCTTCCTGTGAATCCAAATATCACATATTACACCATTGATGAGGAACTTGAAAAGACTGTCAGAGAATATGCGGACAAGAAATATGACTATGTTTTGGAAGAGTTCGACAGACACGAAAGAGAAAGAAGAGAGGAAGAGGTTAAGGCTGAAATTTTGGAGCACTTTGCTGAAATCTATCCAGACTCTGAAAGGCAAATCTCTGATGTTTTGTATAAGGTTAAGAAAGAGAAAGTCAGAGCAAAAATTTTGGAATACGGTATTCGTCCAGACGGAAGAAAACTCGACGAAATCAGACCTATTTGGTGCGAAGTTGGCTTGCTTCCAAGAGTGCACGGCTCGGCTGTGTTCACAAGGGGCGAGACCCAAGTTTTGTCTGCTTTGACTCTTGGGACTGTTTCTGATGTTCAAAAACTTGAGGGACTTGATGATGAAGATGTGAACAGATATGTTCACCACTACAATATGCCACCTTATGCAACGGGTGAGGCTATGATGATAAGAAGCACTGGGCGTCGTGAAATCGGACACGGTGCACTTGCTGAGAGGGCACTTGAGCCTGTTGTGCCAAAGGAAGATGTCTTCCCTTATGCACTCAGAATTGTGAGCGAGGTTTTGTCATCAAACGGCTCTTCTTCAATGGCAAGTGTTTGTGGCTCAACTCTTGCACTTATGGACGGTGGCGTGCCAATCAAAGCACCTGTCGCAGGAATTGCAATGGGACTTATCAAAGACGAAAAGAGCGAAAAAGTTGCTGTGCTTTCTGACATTCAAGGTTTGGAAGATTTCCTTGGAGATATGGACTTCAAAGTTACGGGAACAGCAAAAGGCGTGACCGCAATTCAAATGGATATCAAAATCAAGGGAATTGACAGAGCAATCTTGACTGAAGCACTCGAAAGAGCAAGAATTGGAAGAATGTATATTATGGACAAACTTCTTGCTTGCATTGACAAACCAAGACCAGAACTTTCCAAGTATGCTCCAAAAATTATCACATTCACCATTGACCCAGATAAAATCAAGGATGTTATCGGCTCTGGCGGGAAGACAATCAACAAGATTATTGATGAGACAGGTGTTAAGATTGATATTGAAGATGACGGCACTGTTTTTGTTGCTTCTTGTGACGCAGAGATGAACGAAAAGGCTAAGAAAATCATCCTTGCAATCACGGAAGATGTCGAAGTTGGCGATGTTTACGACGGAAAAGTTGTCAGAATTATGAACTTTGGTGCTTTTGTTGACCTTGGCGGTGGAAAAGAAGGTATGATTCACATCTCAAAACTTTCAAACAAGAGAGTTGAGAAGGTAGAAGATGTTGTGAAGATTGGCGACAGTGTTGAGGTTGAGGTTATCAAAGTTGACGAAAAGGGCAGAATTGACCTCAAGCGTATTGTTCCAAAAGAAGAAAAAGAGGAAAATGAAAAACTTGCAAAGAAAAAGCCTTCAAAAAAAGAAGAAAACTAGTTTTTCTTTTTAAATAAAATCCAATAAAATAGAAAACTGCAACCAAAAATGATTGCAGTTTTTTGTGCTGTTTTCTGTTTGGCTCGTCACTTGCCTTCGCCGTCTTTTGTGGGAGAGGAGTGGCTAGTGACCGCTGAGGTGTTTGTTGTGCGGAGCGGGAGATTTTTTGTGGCGTAACATTTTCTGTCGACGTGGTCAGCCTCGATTGTGAAACCGTTTTTGATGTAAAATGAATGAGTTCCACTTGCGAAATCTCCATATGGTTGGTATCTA
Source organism: uncultured Clostridia bacterium (assembly GCA_944381175.1). GTDB lineage: Bacteria > Bacillota > Clostridia > Christensenellales > UBA1242 > Caccovivens. The sequence goes on from CALWKD010000012.1 coordinate 14,329, forward strand.
GCATAAATTTGGAAGCATTGCTCTTGAATTGCAAATTGTTCCATCACTTTAAACATTAAAGTCCCGAGACCAGTCTTGAAGTATTCTTTGTCTTTGATTTCAATTATTTGAAGATGACATTTTGCAAAGTCAAAATAATACGCGATTTCTTTTCCGTCTTTTTTGTCATATAGAACATTTTGTTCGATTTTGTAATTTCTTTTTGTGTAATTGTCGATGTAGATTGAATCTGTCACAGGAGTATTATCTAGCCCGCCAAAGTAGGCTGATCTTTCTTGTCGTTCTTCTTCGCTCAACTTCCTTTTGAAGAGTTTTTCAATGTTGAAATAACAAGTCCCAACGACATTTCCGTGGCAATCTTTTGCCCTAATGATAAAAGATTGTGGATTGTCATTTACATATTCTAAATATGCTTTTTTTCCATTGTAAAGCGAAATTTCTTCCATTTTATTGAAACTTTCATTATCAATTTTTTTTCTAATTTTAAACATATAACTCCTTTTTTAAATCTTCCCGTCTTCTTTCGTTTGAGAGTTTTTGCTTGTGAATGCGGTTTTTGTATTTTGCGGTAAATTTTTAGTTGCCAAACTGCACATTTTTTTAAGGTCAAAGTAAATTCTAAAACCATTTTTTTGATAAAAATACGGACTGCTCTCCGCAAACGCACCATAAGGCTCGTAAGTGGCATAGATTTGTGTGCATTTCTCTTTAAGTGCAATCTCTTCCATCTCTTTAAACATTGCAGTGCCAAGTCCAACATTTGAGAATTGCTCTTGCTCGACAGATATTAACTCCAATCGGCATTTTGCTGATGTGAGGTGGAACTCTTCGACTTTGCCTTTATTTATATAATATAAAATATCATTTGCAATTTGGAAATGGTCTTTGTTTGATTTATCTACGACAAGTGTGGAAGTCTTTTTGGGGTTTGAACAGACTCGACGAAGCATTGCCAATTCATCTTCCGTCAAATCTCTTTCATACTTTTTGGTGATACTAAAATAACAATAGCCAACCCTTGTATTACTTTGGTTGTAGGCTTCAATAATATATGAAGATGAATTGGCATCATTAAAAATCAAATTGACAGACTCTCCATTTGAAAGCGTTATTTTTTTCATAATTTCCCTTTTCAAACCTTGTTTTGCATATTATAACACCGAAAAAGTTGGTTTTCAAGACCCATTTATATAATCTTCTCGTCTTTTGAAAAATTTTTCTGGGTGGATCTGAAAAAAATATTATTTTTTATTAAATTTCTTGACTTGTGTATTTTTTACGCATTATAATAACAATGGGAGTGAGAAATGGACATAAAAAATCCTCTTTACAAAAACCAAGGTATTCACGTTGTGCTGGCATTGTTTACGGTGGAGAACGGGAAGTTTAAAGTCTTTCTTATTCAGCGTAAAAACGAACCATTCAAAGATAAATGGATTTTGATTGGCGGGGCGTGCTACAACAATGAAGATGTTGACAGTGCGATGAAAAGGGAACTTTTGGAGAAAACGGGAATGAAAGATATTCATTTCCAGATGTTTAATGTTTATTCAAAGCCAGACCGAAGTCCAGTGTGCAGGATGATTGCCATTGCTTATCTTGGTGTGATTGATTGCAATAGAGTCAAATATTTGAAAGAAACCACAAAGACTCAGGATGCGGACTGGTTTGAGATAAGTCACATTCCAGAACTCGGTTATGACCACACGGAGATTTTGGGAGATTCCATTGAGTTTTTAAAGAAAAAGATTTTTGACAGTGCGATTCTGAAAGATTTATTTCCAAAATATTTCACTTTGCCAGATATTCATAATGCTTATGAAAGCATTTTGAATAAGAAAATTGACAGAAGAAATTTTAGGAAAAGACTTCTGCAAAAAAACATAATTGCGGACACAGGAATGGTCCAAGAGGTTGCTGGCAAAAAGCCTGCAAAACTTTATAAATTTGTTTAGATTCTTGTGTGTCAAGTTTTAAAATATTCACATTTTTAAGGTCTGTGTGACCTTTTAAAAATACTTATAAATGCGTAAAAAATACACAAGTATAAAAAAGAGAGGTCAAAGTGAACAAAATAAAGTGTTGAAAAATTTAAGTTTTGACTGATTTGGGAGAAGTATTAAAATGAGGAAATAAAACAAAAAATTGAATACGGAAGCAGTTTTTAATAAAAATTTTGTCGATTTTATGAATTTTTTGGGAGGAATTATGAAAACTTTGGTTGTGAATTTATTGGGAGCGGCAGGTTCAGGGAAGTCCACTTTGGCGACAGAACTATTTATGTTGATGAAGCGAAAGGGATATAACTGCGAATATGTTGACGAATATGCAAAGCATATTGTCTATGAAGAAAATTACAAAAGGCTCGGGAATCAACTTTTGGTGCTGAGCAATCAATATTTTTCTCTTGATGTAATTCGAGATAAAGTCAATGTGATTATCACCGATTCGCCACTTATCCTTTCAATATTTTACAACAGGGAAAATAATGGGAAAAATCATTTGAAAGTGCCAGACAAATTGATTAAAGATTTGGTGCTTTATTGCTATTCAACTTTTGACAATTTGAATTATTTTCTGGTAAGAAATCACGAATACAAGAGAGAGGGAAGATATCAAACTGAAGCGGAGGCAAAAGCACAAGAAGGAAGAATTTTGGCAATGATTGACGAACTTGGCTTGGACTATAAAAAATTCTTGTCAACGGACAATTGTGCTGAGAAAATTCTCTCTGATGTTGAAAATCGAGTGAAATTTTATGACCAACTTGAGAAATCCGAGTTTGAGATTGAAAGAAAGTTTTTGATGAAATTTTCCCCGAAAGATTTTGAAAGTTACAATTCCATAAATATTTTGCAAGGGTACTTTTTGCGTAATGCCCACGAGGTCAGAGTGCGAAATATAGACAATAAAAAGTTTTTCCTAACTGAGAAATATGGAGAGGGCATCAAAAGAGAAGAGTTTGAAAAGGAAATTGACAGGAAAGAATATCAGGAACTTATCAAGTTGGCTGGAGATAGGGTGATTCAAAAATCACGCACTCTCATTCCAATTCAAGAGGGAAAGGTGGCAGAAGTAGATTTATATTTTGGAAAAAATAAGGGACTTGCAACAGTGGAAGTGGAGTTTGAAAGTCTGGACGAGGCGGAAAACTTTGTGCCACCTGACTGGTTTGGGGAAGAAGTTACAAACGACGAGAGATTTTCAAACAAAAACCTCTCACTTGTCCAAGATTTTACAAATACTGAAGATAAAAATGTGAGTGAAAAAATTATAAAAAATTCATAAAAACATCAAAAAAGCAGAAAAACTCTGCTTTTTTATTCAAAAATTACAAATTCTTATTCGGTTTTGTCTTTCAAAAACTCGTTTAGACCTTTTTCAAATTGAGTTTGGCTTGTTGGATCAAGATAGAAGAGAAGTCCAAAAAGTTGCCCCACGTGCAGTTTTTCCTCATTTACAATGTCGGTCAAGGTGCGGTTTACGATTTGGTTGTTCGATTGGGAGATGTGTCTTTCGTATTGGATAATCGCGTCGAGTTCTCCGATGATGTCGGCACGGGTGTTTTCGGCAAGTTGGTAATTTGTCATATTTTGCAGGTCTGAATTTTGTGAATAAATCTTCATATTTTCTCCTTTTTAATTTTTATGAAAAATGTGTCTATAATGTAACAAAAATCAAAAAAAATACGAGAAAAAGTTTGAAAAATTGTTATTATGTGTCAAAATAATCTTATGGAATACAAAGATTGTTTAAACAAACTTAAAAATTCAAAGTTCAGAAACAGTTTTCATTTGAAAAACAAAGATTTTGCTTACATTGAAAGAGTTGGAATGGAAAAAATAGAGTCGCACGCCTATGATTTTGTAAACGCCCGTCTTGCTCCAAAAATTATTCCAAATGACGGCAAGCAAACTCCAATGCGTGGGCATCCAGTCTTTATCGCCCAGCACGCAACCGCGACTTGTTGCAGAGGGTGCCTTTGGAAGTGGTGGAAGATTCCTCAAAACAAAGATTTAAGTCCAGACGAGATTGAGTTTGTGGTGGGGTTGATTTTGGAATGGATAAAAAGCGAGTGCGAGAGATTTAATCAAAGTCAAAATGCTTAAATTTTAAATTTGTTTGAAACTTTGAGCCAAATATTTTTGATTTTGTTTGGCATTATAGTATAATCATTGATATGAGGTAAGAAATGAAAAAAGATTATTTTTCTTCAAAAGAATATTTGGACAAATTGGATGCTTATTGGAGGGCGTCGAATTATTTGTCCGCAGCACAACTCTATCTGCTCAAAAATCCTCTTATGAGAGACCACGAACTCTGCCTTGAGGATGTCAAGCCGAGACTTATTGGGCACTGGGGGACTGTTCCAGGGCAAAACTTTGTTTATGCTCATTGCGACAGAGTTATCAAAAAATACGACCTTGATATGATTTTGATTTCTGGACCAGGTCACGGCGGAAACTTTTTTGTTGCAAACAGTTATCTTGAAGGAACTTACAGCGAGTATTACCCAGAGATTTCCTTGGACAAAAAGGGAATGGAGAGGCTTTGCAAACACTTCTCTTTTGCTGGCGGAATTGGCTCTCACGTTGTTCCTGAGATTCCTGGCTCAATCAATGAGGGTGGAGAACTTGGTTATTCATTGGCACATGCCTATGGTGCTGTCTTTGACAACCCAAATTTGATTGCGACTGTCATCATAGGTGACGGGGAGGCGGAAACAGGTCCTCTTGCGACTTCTTGGCACAGCAACAAATTTATCAACCCACAAAAAGACGGTGCAATTTTGCCGATTTTGCACTTGAATGGTTACAAAATTGCAAACCCAACGGTGCTTTCAAGACTTCCGAAAGAAAGACTTCAGAGTTTGTTCAATGGCTATGGATACAAAGTCCACTTTGTTGAGGGAAGCGACCCTGAAAAAATGCACAAACTTATGGCAAAAACAATGGACGAGTGCATTAAAGAAATCAGAGATTTGCAACACCGTGCAAGAGAACTTGGAAAGGACAGCATAAACGCCGACTGGCCAATGATTGTGCTTAGGACGCCAAAGGGTTGGACTGTGCCGAAATTGGTTGACGGGAAGCAAATCGAGGGGACTTTTAGAGCACACCAAGTTCCTGTCACAATGGACAGCCAAGAGCATCTTGAGATTTTGAGAGAGTGGCTCAAAAGTTATAGACCTGAGGAACTTTTTGACGAAAATTACAAATTGAAAGCGGAGATTGCGGAGATTTTGCCGAAAGGTGACAAGAGAATTTCTGCAAGTCCCTACGCAAATGGCGGAATACTTCTCAAGGAACTCAAAACACCAAACCTTTCAAAAGTTGCTGTGAAATTTAAGGGGCATGGTACTGTTAAGGCTCAAGATATGCTCGAACTTGGAGGTTATATCAAAGAACTTTTTGTCCTTAACGAGAAGAACAATAATTTCCGAATCTTCAGTCCTGATGAGGCAATGAGCAACAGGCTTTACAAGGCTTTTGAGGTGCAAAATAGAGCGTTTAATGCCCAGCGATTTGATTATGATGAGAAACTCGCTTGTGACGGAAGAATTATGGACTCATACCTATCTGAACATATGTGCGAAGGTTGGCTTGAGGGGTATCTACTCACTGGCAGGCACGGAATGTTTAACAGTTATGAGGCGTTTATTCGAGTTGTGGATAGTATGGTTGCACAACACGCCAAGTGGCTTAAATCGTGCAGTGAAATTGAGTGGAGGAAACCGATTTCCTCTTTGAACCTTATCGTCACCAGCAATGTTTGGCAACAAGACCACAATGGTTACACCCACCAAGACCCAGGATTTTTGGGGCATCTTGCAGATAAAAAACCATACATCTGCAGGATTTTCTTGCCAGCAGATGCAAACAGTTTGATTGCGTGCTATGACAAGTGTGCAAAGAGCAAAAATTTTGTCAATGCGATTGTCGCTTCAAAACACCCAACTTTCCAGTGGCTTTCTATGGAGGAAGCGAAAGAGAATGTTGAAAATGGCGTTTCAGAGTGGGAGTGGGCAGGAATGAACAACACGAAAAAGCCAGATGTTGTGCTTGCTTGTGCAGGACACACTCCGACAGAGGAGGCACTTGGGGCGGTGTCTTTGTTGAAGAAATATTTGCCGACTTTAAATGTTAAATTTGTCAACGTTTTGGAACTTATGAGGCTTTCCAAAGACAAAGAAAATCCGTTTGCTCTTTCTGATGCAGATTTCGACAAACTATTCACAAAAGACAAACCAGTTGTGTTTGCTTTCCACGGTTATGCGGAACTTGTTCGAGGACTTGTTTATGACAGGCACAACAAAAACTTTGTTGTTGAAGGATACAACGAGGAAGGAAACATCACCACACCTTTTGATATGAGAGTGAGAAATCATATAGACAGATACCATTTGGTTTTGGATGTTTTGGAGAATGTCAAAATTGATAAAACTCAAAAGTCGAAAATTAAGAAGGAAATTGAGAGGAAACTTGCCGAGCACAACAAATATATTGTCGAAACAAATTTGGACACTCCAGAGTTTGCAAATTGGAATTGGAATGAATAAAAAATGCACAACCTTTTTGGGTTGTGCTTTTTTTGCATTTTAATATTGTTTTTTTAAGAAATATAAAAACTATAAAAAATTGAGGTTTTTTCTTATTAAAAAGTTGCAAAAATGCTAATTTTTAAGTTTTTTTGATTTCTGTTTTAGATTTTTGTTTTTTATTTGCAAAAAAAATCATTAAACAAATTTATTTTTCAAAATTTTTGCTTGTAAGTTTCTTTTAAAATAATATATAATAAAAATGACTTAGGCTATACCTTTTGTCTGGAGGGAAGCAGGCTCTATGAAAGTGAATGCGTTGTTTCTAAGTTTATTTTGCTCTCTTATGCTCATTTTTGTTTGTGTGGGGATGTCTTTGCCCGCGAGTTTTTTCAGCGGGAATTTTGCCTATGCGGAAGGAGTTTCCAGTGACGAAGAAAGTGGCGAGGAGGAAGAAACTCCAGAAGAAACACTTCAAGTTTTGGACCCAAACAATGTTATTGGCGAAGATTTGAGTGTGTCATTTGTGGAGATTTCCGCTGATGATGAAAGATTTACACACATTAAAAATGGATTGTCAAATCCAGACAAACTTAAGGTTTATGAGGTTGTCGTGCAGGATGGTGACGGTTTGCAAGTGGAGCAAGTTGAAGGCGAAGTGACACTGAAAATCAAACTTGACGAAACATTTGATGCAAGCAAAATCAATATCTACAGAGTTAGTTCAACAAGCTCGCAAGAGCCTTACCAATTTTTGTATGCTGACGGGTTTGTGGAAGTGCAGACAAGCGAGTTTGGAATTTATGCAATCTCTCAGGTCTCTGGGTTTAAACCAGCGGCACCGTCTGGAAATGGTTCAAACACCATCGCTTTGGTTTTGATTATCGTGGGCGGACTTGCGGTGATTGTAGCTGTTGTTGTGTCGATATGCATTGGATTGAGGAAGAAGTCAAATTGACAGCAATTTGAATTTGTTTGTATGAAAATGTTTAAGAGGAAGGACAAATGAAAAGTATTTACACATATTACAAAGAAAGGTTGATTGAGATAAGCGGGAAAAACAGGAGCCTGTATCTGAGAAGTTTCAACAAAAAGAATGGCTTTGATATTGGCAAGATTTTGTCTGCCGATGTTGAGAAAACGGAAGAATTTTTGGATATTTTGATGAGCGGGAAGTCCGTTCCTTTCAAAATCATCGGGAAAGAGACAAAGGACTTGATTGTGAATGCAAACAATATCTCCGTAAGGTATCCCGACAAGACTTTTTCCGATGAAAAAGAAAAGCAAAGATATGACAGGCAGAAAAGAGAATTTGCGAAAAAGGTCTTTGAGCAGGAAGGGAAAGATTTAAAGACTCTCAAGCGTGAGATTGAGGAGATTGAAAAAGAGACTGGCAGATATGAACTTTTCTTGTGCTATCCTTTTGTTTATGGGGCTGTGAGGAATTACTCTCTTAAAGCACCGCTTTTGATGTTTCCAATCGTCATTGATGACATTGATGACAACAACATCAACATTTGTTTGAAGTATGGTGAGCATATCCAACTCAACAAGGCTCTTATGCTTGCAATCGCTGACAGCAAACACCTCAATTTGCAAGATATGGATATGGAATTTGATTCAATCAAGGCTCGTTTTGGTGGGTTGCAAGGGCTGATTGATTATTTGAGAGAGTTTGGAATCAAACTTGGCTTCAAGCCAGAGAAAAAGGTCTATCCATTTGGAAAATTTGGAGAGCCTGGGATGACCGCTCCACTTGAGGTCAAGAATCTTTGTATTTTGTCGCGATGCAGTTTGGCAAACTCAATCTACTCAGATTATTCCGCACTTGAAAAGAAATTTTTGACAAATGATTCGATAAACGAACTTTTGAATGCAAAAACCATAAAACATAAACCTACAAAATGTAACGATTTGTATTTGATAAACAACGTTGACTATGCTCAAGAGCAAGTTGTCAGAAAAGTCAACGAAAGCGGAAATATGGTCATTTATGGACCTCCAGGGACTGGAAAATCTCAAACAATTGTGAATGTCATCTCGGATGCAATTTGCAAAAACAAAAAAGTCTTGGTCGTTTCTCAGAAAAAGGCGGCACTTGAGGTGGTTTACAATCGTCTGTCAAACTTAAACAGCAAGGCAATGTTTATTGTTGACGCGGAGAAAGAGAAGAGAGAGTTTTATAAAAGGTGCTACACCGCACACGAGGAGATTTTGAACTCAACTTTTGATGACAAACTCCAAAAAGAATATGACGACCTTGAGAAGAGGCTTGAGACGGAGATTGGGAATTTAAACAGAATCTCTGACTGCTTAAATGAGAAAACTCCATTTGGACTTTCTCTTCAGGAGATGTATTACAATTCCTATAAACTTGGCAAAAAGTCAATGGAGTATGCGCTTTACAAGACTATGCAGAAAGACAAAAATCTTATGGCAATGAATTATGCCGATTTGGTTTCCGCTCTTGAGGTGTTGCAGGAGAAAAATAAGGCAGAACTCTATTACACCTTTGTCGAAGAGAAGAAGAAAAATCCTTTCATCGACAGTTTGAAAGATGATTTGAGTGTGCACGAAGTTGCGGAGGCTCAGGCAAAACTTAAACAGTTGTTTTCTTCAAGACGAGCATTGTTTGATGTCGGCAAATATAAGTATTCAAGGCAAGTTTTGACTTATTATGACCAAGTAAAAAACAACAAAAACAGCAGGGCACTCATCAAACTTATCGCAAAATATGAGTATCCGAAATCTGAGAAGTTTTTGAAAACGAGTTGCGTTTTGTTTTTGATGTATCCATTTGCAAAGGCAAATATGGTCAAAAAAGAAAACATTGTTGAGGCGGAAGTTCAAAACACGCTTAAGGCAATTGACGAATATGTCGAGGACTATTCCTTCCTTAAAAAGATTTTGACGGAAAGCGGGTATTTGTTGGCTATTGACGGAATCTTGAACGGAAACAACGGCGTGCTTAAACTTTTGCTTTGGGCAGTGGAGAATTATGTGTCACTCAGAGACACTTATGTGACGCTTAAAAATCTCAATGACAAGCAAAAATATGTGTTGAATTTTGCATATGAAAACGCAAGCACTTATCCAAAATATATGGAAGTTTTGAATGCGATAATGCCTGTGAGAATTTATTATGAAATCGTTAAATACGAGGAGATTAAAAAAGACGCTCTCTCATCAATTATTGATTTTGAAAACATTCGTGCAAGAATTGTCAGCATAAAGAAACAACAAAACGAAATCAGCAAGAAAATTGCAATGCAGAGTTTCAACGAAGATTATAAGAAGATGATTGACGGAAGCACGCAGAGCAAAGATTATGTCTATCAAATTGCGAAAAAACAAAATTTCTGGTCAATCCGCAAGACGATGGAAGTCTATGGTGAGTATCTGTTTAAACTTTTTCCGTGTTGGCTTTTGTCACCAGAAAATGTTTCGACAATTTTGCCTTTGAAAAGAAACTTGTTTGATGTTGTGCTTTTTGATGAGGCTTCTCAGGTGTTCATCGAAAACACTATCCCTTCAATTTATCGCGGAAGCAGAATTGTTGTCGCAGGGGACGCAAAGCAACTTCGCCCAACGACCACATTTATGAAAAGATATATGGGTGCGGGAGTTGATGACGATTTGGATTATTCAACTCAAGCGGCACTTGAGGTGGAGTCACTGCTTGATTTGGCGGTTTCTCGTTACGCAAGTGCAAACATAACCTATCACTATCGAAGCAAGAATGAAGAGTTGATTGACTTTTCAAACAAGGCATTTTATTCGGGGAATTTGCAAATCGCACCGAATGTTTCAAAAAATTTGAGACACAAGCCAATTGAAAGAATTTTGGTCGACGGCGTTTGGAGAGATCGAAGAAATGTTGAGGAAGCGAAGAAGGTTGTCGAACTTATCAAGCACATTTTGAAAACCAGAAAGAACAACGAAACCATTGGGGTTATCACTTTCAACATTGAGCAAGAAAGTTGCATTGAGGAACTTATAGACAAAAAGTGTTTTGATGACAGCGAATTTAGAAATCTTTACATAAAAGAGACCAATCGTGTCGAGAATGGCGAAGATGTGAGTTTGTTTATCAAGAACCTTGAAAATGTTCAGGGTGATGAAAGAGACATCATCATCTTCTCGATTGGCTATGCGAGGAATGAGTTTGGAAAGGTGAACGCGACTTTTGGCTCGCTTTCAAATGAAGGCGGAGAGAATAGGTTGAATGTCGCCATAACTCGTGCGAAGCAAAAAATCTTTGTTGTCACAAGCATTGAACCAGAGGAACTTAAGGTCGATGCATCAAAGCACATTGGACCAAAACTTTTGAGAAGTTATTTGACCTACACGAGAGCGGTTTCAAATGGTGACAACGATGAAGTTAGGACAATTTTGAACAGTTTTTCGGAGACTAGCACTGAAAAGCCTAGAATTACAAACCTTTTGCCGATGGAAAACCAGATTGCTGAGAGATTGAACAAACTTGGATACAAGACGGAACTGAATTTGGGAAATTCAAACAGCAAAATTTCCATTGCGGTTTATGATAGGAAAAAGGACAGATATATTCTCGGAATTGAAACCGACCAAGCAGTCAACAAGACCTCGAAATCGGCACTCGAGAGGGATGTGTTCAGAAATGAATTCTTGAAGTCGAAAGGCTGGAAGATGATGAGGGTTTGGAGCAGAGATTGGTGGCACAATCCAAATCAAGTCATAAATCAAATTGTTAAAGAAATTGAAAAACAAAAGAAATAAAAAGGTGCAATTTTGCATCTTTTTTCTTTTATTTGTGGTATAATTTTCGTATGAATAAAGAAAGATATGTGCATTTAAACAATTGGCTTAAGGAAAAGTTTGGGGAGAGAGTGCTTAAAATCTGTGTCGACGGAGGATTCACTTGTCCAAACAGAGACGGAAAGTGCGGGACAGACGGTTGCATTTTTTGTGGTGAGACAGGAAGCGGAGATTTGAAAAGAAAACTGAGTATAGACGCTCAGGTGAAGCAATTTTTGAATAGTTATCGTGGTGAGAGAGCGAACAAATTTATTGTCTATTTCCAAAATTTCACAAACACTTACGACACAATTCCAAATCTTAAAAGAAAATATGATGAAGCACTTTCAGCAAGCGAAAAAATCGTGGGGTTGTCTGTTGCGACGAGACCTGATTGCGTCAGCGAGGAAGTTGCAAAACTTTTGGACAGTTATTCTTCAAAGTATTATGTGCAAGTGGAATTGGGATTGCAGACTGAAAATGATGAAACCGCAAAAATCATAAATCGAGGCTACAAAACAGAGGTGTTCACCAAGGCGGTGGAAATTTTGAAAAAATACAATATTGATGTCGTCGTGCATATTATGGTTGGGCTTCCGAATGAAACAAAAGAAGATGTTTTGCAAACTGTGAAATTTTTAAATACACAACATATTTCTGGCATCAAAATACATTCCACATATGTCACACAGGGCACAAAACTTCACGAAATGTATAAAGCAAAAGAATACACACCTTTGGAACTGGAAGAGTATTTAGATTGTGTTGTGGAGGTTTTGACGCATTTGCGGAAAGATATTGTCATTCACAGGATAAGCGGAGACGCTCCAAAAACGGAGGTGGTCGCACCGCTTTGGACAACTCACAAAAAATGGGTTTTAAACGGAATCGACAAAATTTTAAGAGAAAAGAATTTGTCACAGGGTATGTTTTTCGACCAAAAACATTAAATTTTTGCAGTTTTTTGAAGATATTAAAAATAAAAAGTTGTAATTTTGCATATTTTTATAGGAATTTATTTTTTCGTTTTTGAAAATTATGTTTAATTGCAAAAATGAAAATAAATCATTATATTTTGATTTTCCTAACTTTTTTTGATATAATATTCCCGATGAAAACTTTAAATCTGGAGCAAGGAAATTACACAGTTGACCACGCTTTGATTATGGTGGAAATTGAAATTGAAAATGCAAAGAGGGAAGGAATTGTGGCAATTAAAATTGTTCACGGTTATGGTTCTCACGGAGTTGGCGGAGCAATCTTGTTAGCACTAAGAAAGAAGTTGTTGCAGTGGAAGAGAAGTGGTTTCATCAAGGACTACTTTTTTGGCGACAAGTGGAATTTGTTTGATCGTGACGCAAAAAGAATTTTGGAAAGAGACAAATCAATTTTTGGTGACAAAGATTTCTACACAAACAACCCTGGCATAACCATAATCGAAATTTAAGGTTTTTGATTTTCATAAATAAAAAGAAGGGGATTTATGGGAAGTGGTTACATTTGCAAGTTGAGCAAGAAAGTTGAAAGAAAAAGCGTTGAGTTTAAAAATCGCTATGGGCTTTCAGTTGTGGGAGACTTGTATACGGAGAAGAACTTCAAAAAAGATACAAAATATCCTGCAATAATTGTTGGAGCACCATATGGCGGTGTGAAAGAGCAAGGACCTGCTGTTTATGCAAACGAACTCGCTCAGAGGGGTTTCGTGGTGCTCACCTTTGACCAGTCTTTTATGGGTGAGTCGGCAGGACAGCCAAGAAATGTTTCCTCACCAGATATTTTTGTTGAAAATTTCAGTGCCTGCGTAGACTTTTTGGGCGTGCAGAGTTTTGTTGACAGAGAGAGAATCGGCGTTATTGGAATTTGCGGTTCGGGCGGTTTCGCTCTTTCTGCTGCACAGGTGGACACCAGAATAAAGGCAGTTGCAGTTGCAAGTATGTATGATATGACGGTTGCCGCCCGTTTGGGCTTTGACAAAAAATCTTTGCAAAAAGAAAAGGAAAGATTGTCTTATCAAAGATGGGTTGATTTTGAGAATGGTTTTCCTGAATACAAGCCGTCGTTCCCAGAAAAACCTTTCAAAAAAGTTCCTGAGGGCGTGCCAGAACCAGATGCGGAGTGGTTGAGGTTTTACGCTGTTAAGCGAGGATTTCATCCAAACGCTCGTGGCGGGTTCACAACCACAAGCAATATGGCATTTATAAATTTCAGTTTGCTTTCGCACATCGATGAGATTTCTCCTAGACCAATTTTGTTTGTGGTTGGTGATAGGGCTCACTCAAGATTTTTCAGCGATGATGCTTACAAAAAAGCGAAGATGCCGAAGGAAATGTATGTTGTGGAAGATGCCGAACATATTGATTTGTATGACAGGGTGGACAGAATTCCTTTTGACAAATTGGAAGATTTTTTCAAGAGCAATTTGAAGTAACCAAAAATTAAAAATCGGAGGGATTTATGGACGAAAAATTTGAAAAAGAAAACATTTTTGGGTTTGGCGATGAAAATGTTAATTTTGCAAAATATTTTATTGGGAAATCATATCTAAATCCTTTGACAAACCCAAAGGAGATCGTCTTTTTGGCAAATGTGACTTTTGAGCCAGGTTGCAGAAACAACTGGCACATATTCATCACGCCAGCAAGGGTGGTGGACAAATTTTGATTTGTGTTGCTGGAGAAGGTTGGTATCAAGAAGAGGGCAAAAAGGCAATCAAACTCTCAAAAGGTATGGTTATCACAATACCACCAGAGGTCAAGCACTGGCATGGTGCGACAAAAGATAGTTGGTTTTCGCATATTGCAGTTGAAGTGCCAGGAGAAAACACTTCAAATGAGTGGTGTGAACCTGTCAGTGACAGTGAATATGACAAATTAAAGTAGGAGGATGTATGAAAAAACAAACTGCTGGAAGAAATGAAATGGGAGAATTTGCTCCAAAATTTGCCGAACTCAACGATGATGTTCTTTTTGGAGAGGTTTGGGCAAGAGAGGATAAGTTGTCTCTTCGAGACAGGTCATTGATCACTGTGGCAACTTTGGTTGGAAAGGGAATTTTGGACTCAAGTCTCAAGTATCACATCTTGAATGCGAAAAACAATGGTGTAAGCAAGGAAGAAATGTCAGAAATTCTCACCCATATTGCTTTTTATGCTGGCTGGCCAAACGCTTGGGCTGCTTTGAGATTTGCGAAAGAGGTTTATGAAGAAAATGAAAAATAAAAGATGTCTAAATTTTGACATCTTTTTTATTTTCGGTGTTTGATTTTTCGGCATTTTTGCTGATTTTTTCTTCGCTTTTTTTGAAGTATTTTTTGTAAGAATGTTTACAAAAGTTTTTGTGTGACTTTTGCTCGGTGTTGTCTGGGTCGTCAAAGACATATTTTCCATTCACCTTCCAACTGTTGAACCAGCCAATTTTAAACGCGTCGACTGGGCACATAAAAGAGCATCGCATACACATTAAGCAGTTATTCCCAAAGTGGAAGTTTCCTTCTTCATCAATGGTGATGTTGTGAGTTGGACAGTCTCGTACACATTTTTGGCAATGCACGCATTTTTCATTTACCTTATACTTTTTGCCGTTAAATCTTCCGCCCCAGTGTTCAATTCGCATAACCCAAGAGATAGGAGTCGACAATGGAAAATATGAAAGTTTAGTTTCCTTTTTGTCGATAATTTCTTTGCAGTCGATAGGGATGAGGCGTTCGGCGGTGTTCCACATTTTGTAAGCCATTGCATTTGAGTGTCTGAAAATCATATTGTATGGCATAACATAGTGGTATTCGTTTTGCAACACATAATTCTTTCTCTTCAAGATTCTCTTGATTTTTGTGGAAGAGATGTTGTTTATTTTGAGTGGCTCGCCAGAGGTTTTGATTATGTAAAGTTGTTTTTTCTCTTGCAGTTTTGGCAGTTTTTTGCAAAAATCAACCACAATTGAAGGGGCATTGAAAGCGTGAACGGGATAGGCGATGCCAATGCTGTCATAATCGGAGCAGTCAAAAGTCATTTCCTTTTCAATATTTTGCAAATCTATTTCCCAGCCATTTTCTTCAAATTGTTGGGCGTATTTATCCACCACTTTTTTTGTGTTTCCTGTTCCAGAAAAATAACATATCAGAGTTTTCATTTGTTTGTCCTTATTTGTGCGTTAAAATTTTCATCAAGGGAATAAACATTGTTCTCGTTTTCAGAATGTGAGTCAAGCCAAACTTGAGCATAGATTTTGTCATTTTTTGCAAGGCGGTCGAAGTCCCAAGTGTTTGATTCATAACAACAATTGTGCCAATGTCCTGCACGCAAAACGGAGAAAGCGGTCGCCTCAAAGACTTCTTTGTCCTGTGTTTCCCATTTTAATTTTTTGTAGATGTCGCCAGTTTCAAAAGTCCTTGACAAAAGTCTTCCGCCGTGCATTTTTGCCACTGACATCAAGTCCTCTTTCGTGATTTGACTGTCTTTCTTTTTGATGTCATAACCATAGTCGATGAGTTTGGCTTTTTTTATGTCCCTTGCTTTCTCAAAGTCGACAGACTCGCCATTTGGAGTTTTGTTTTCAGCATAAAGATTGAAATCTTCCCAATTTTTTGGAAGGTTTTCATAGTTTTCTTTGCTTCCAAAAAATGCGGTGAGTTTTGCGATGTCATTGTGCTTATACCAATAGGCTGGAGAGTTGTCGTCTTTGAAAAGTCTTTTGATTGCAAATTTTGCAATAACAGATTTCGGAACGATTTTGCCAAATTTATAATACCAGTATTTTTTGCCAATTTGTGCCCAGTAGGTCGCCATATCTTGACTGATATAGTCGAACATTTCGTTCAGGCGTTGTCCATCTTCAAACCAAACGCCGTGGAAATTTCTTGTGGCGTTGTAATAAGGTTTGAAAAAGTCTTTCGCATTTCCTCCAATAAGTTTGAAACCATCGTCAAGAGTTTGGAATCCAGTGATTTTGTTCTCTTTGGTCGAGCCAATATTGAAGACCTGTTTCCAAAACTTTGAACCAAGGTCGCGAGTGCTGTCTTTTTTTATAATGTTTGCAATCAGGACACCACTGTCGTGAGCGGTCACCCATTCCAAAGGTGCATTGAAGCAGGTGTGGAACATAAGTCCATCGCTCATATTGTCCGCGAGCATATGAGTGTGAAGCATTGCTGTTTGACGCAAAACTGCCCAATTTTTGATTTCGCTTTCCAGCACTGCAAATTCACCACGAAGTTTCGTGATTGAATAAATGTCAAGAGGACTGATAAGCAATGGGTCGCAGGCGGTTGCCCAAGGGTGAAGATGAGTTCTGTTTCCATAGAGGGCGACAGTTGAGGTGTGGATAAGTTTTGGTTGAACCTCGCACTGCTCAATTGCTTTGACCAGATTTTTTACGCCGATTTGATTGCAGTCAATGGCAAGATTTGGGTGCTTGTCCGATTTTGGAGGAATGACTGCGGCGAGGTTTATCACATAAGAAACATCTTTGACAATTTCCTCGCACACTTCAAAATCTTTCAAATTTCCGATTACGACTTCAATTTTTTCCTTGTAATCTTTGCAGTTTTTCAATATTTCATTCTTTCTTTTTTGGTCGTCTGGCAAGACAAGAATTTTGACTTTTTCGATGTTTTCAAGTTTGACAAGTTCAAAAAGTGCTTCCCGTCCCATATTTCCAGTTGCACCAGTGAGAGTGACTTTCATTTTGTTCTCCTTTTTACACTTTTTAATGATAGCATATCAGAAAAAAATCTCAAAATTAAATTAGTTAAAATTTTTTAAATTTTAAATTTTGAGGTGATTTTTGATGAAAAACCTTGGGAAATTCACTTAAAAGAAGGGTGATGAATAGATTGATTTTAGGACACCTTATGTTTTTTAACATTTGTGGCGTCCTAAAAAGTATCTTATGCTTTAAGGAGAAATTATGGCTTTTATACAAAGATATTCATCTATCAAAAAAGGTGGTATCTCTTTCATTGGCAACACTTTGGGGCTTAGTAAACTTTCAAATGCAAATCAGCCAGGACTTTTGGGCTCTATTGGTGCTTTTACGAGTCTTGACAATTCGTTGAAAGTCAACAATTTCCCAAACGGCACGACTTTAGATTACACGAAAAATGGTTCAAACGCAATTCTTTCTTTGCCAGCAAACAGCACAGTGCTTTATGCGGAGGTTGTTTGGGGAGGGTTGTATCGTTCCAGCAACAACGACATTTCAAACTTGTTGAACAACAATGTGACCTTCACGACTCCACTTGGTGTAAACAGCATTTCCAGTGATGTTGCGACGAGGCAAGATTTTGTGATTCCTGTCGAAGGGAACACTCTCGGCTTTTATGTTAGAAGTGCGGATGTCACCACTCTTGTGCAAAACGCTATGAGCGGAACTTATTCTTTGCAAGCAGTTCCTGCATTGATTGAGGCGATTGACAGCAGAACCAATGACACCAATCACGCTGGTTGGACTTTGACTGTTGTGTATGAAAATGACAGTTTGCCTTTCAGAAGTCTGAATCTGTGGGTCGGAGGAGAGGTTGTGTCTCCACTTGTTGGAATTGCAAACATCACCCTGACAGGATTTAAGACACCAGCAGAACAAAATCCAAGCGGAAAATTGTTTGTGTCCTCTCAGGAAGGTGACGCGGTGCTTACAGGCGACCAAATGTTGTTTGGAAGAGACCAGTTCACCTTGACAAATTTGTCAGGACCAAACAATCCTTTGACAAACTTTTTCTGCTCTCAAATCAACGACGAAAATGGACTGTTGGACACCAGCGGAACTTTCGGAACTCGAAATGCAAATGCGGGCTCTGGCACAAACACCTCGGCTTGCAGACAAGGTTATGACATCACTGCGGTGGATTTGACGGGAAAACTTGTCTCGGAGCAGACGACTGCTCTCGTCAGACTTACGACAAATGGGGACCTGTATTTGCCAAATGCACTCGCATTGCAAATTGACAATGGTGTGAACCCAGACCTTTCCATCACAAAGTCTGTTGACAAAGCGGTTGCGACACAGGGAGAGATTTTGACTTACACTTCGGTTGTGACAAACACGGGAAGTATTCCACTCGAAAACACAATGTTTACAGATGCAATTCCAGCAGGAACAACCTTTGTTGCAAACTCAGTGTTTATTGACGGAGTGAATTTCTTGGGATATAACCCGCAAACAGGATTCACCCTTGGGACATTGATTCCAAATCAAAGTGTTGAAGTCAAATTCCAAGTGAGTGTAGACTAATACAAAAGGAGAAAAATATGATTATTCCAAACAAAAGTGAAACTCAGTATGACTTTACTTTGCCAGACGGAACTGTGCACACAGAGACAAAAGAAAGCAACACTGTCACAACTGAGATTTTGACTTATGCCTTCACAAAAGTGAAAACATCCGATAAGATGTTTTTGCAAGAGGGAGAAATCGCAAATCATACAGTGACTTTGACGAACAATTCCCAACACAACGTTTCAAATATGTTTTTCACAGACAATCTCGCAGGAGGTGGAACTTATGTGCCAGGAAGCGTGATTGTAAATGGAACAGCTCAACCAACCTATGATTTGGTTACGGGTTTTGCTTTGGATGATTTGGCGTCAGGCGAATTTGCAACGGTTCAATATCAAATTCAAGCAAACAATCCTATGACCGAAAACACAATAACAAACAATGGAAATTTGGATTACACCGTGCTTGGCAGAAACTTCAATGAAGATTCAAACACCATTGAACTTGCAGTCGTTTCAAACAGACTTACCATTGTGAAAGCGGTGGACAAAGCGGTTGCTGTTCAAGGGGAGAACCTGCACTATACAAGCACGATAACAAACACGGGAACTCTTCCAAAAACAAATTTGAGTTTCAATGATGACATTCCAGCAGGCACAACATTTGTTTTAAACAGCGTGAAGATAAATGGTGTTGCTCAGCCAGGACTGAACCCTCAGACTGGATTTGCAATTCCAGATCTCGCTGTTGGGCAAAACACGGTTGTTGAATTTGATGTGACGGTGAACTGATATGGAAAAAATTATCTATAACACTTCAAGAGTTTCTGACAATTCAACCATTCCATCAATCGTCGTTTTCAGCAATCAAGTTCAGACGACTGTGAACTCTGAAAATCCAAACAATCCTTGCTTGGTTTGTTTGCATTGTTTCCCTGTTTGTTTTTGCTGTCCTTGTTCCAGAAAAAATCGCAGAAATTGTTTTTGTAATTGCAGAAGGAAATGCTTCGGATGCAGAGAAAATTGCAAAAATAACACAAACAAATGTAAGTGCGGATGCAGACCAAACAATGTTCCAAACAGACAAAATAAACCTTGTGAAAACAGAAGAAAAAAATGTTGTATTTGTAATTCTTGCGACTCTTTTGAGAGGTATTAAAATTTTAAAAAGGCAGTCATTTTTTGACTGCCATACATACCAAAAAAAACATTTAATTTTATCATTTTTTTATATTTATTTTTTCGGAAAAAATGTCTAATTTTATTATTTAATTTTTTATAAAATTTGCCTTATATTTTTTAAAAAATTGAACCCGTATTCAATTTTTTTATTAAAAAATGTCAAAAAATGGCGTTTTTTAGCACTTAGGAAGAGCAAAAAGCACAATTTCTGTCGGATAATAATTTCCATTATAATTACGCAAATAAAATTTATAATTTTTATTTAATTTGTGAATATATTTTGGTATTTGCCAAAGGTGATTGTTGTCGTGGTAGACAGAAATCAAGAGTTTTGGTGTGTCATTTTTGATGTGATTTTTTGCACCTTTTAAAGCCTCGATTTCGTCACCCTCAATATCCATTTTTATCATTGTGATTTTTTCTTCAATGTCACGGTCAAGGGTTGTGCATTTCACTTTTGTGAGAGTTGAAATTTCTTGGAAATTTGCATTTTTCGCATTGAGATTTATAGTCTGATTTGCGGAACTGCTGATTTGATTTTCTTGGATAAAAGTGTAACCGTTTTTATTTTTTACTGCCATTTCTTTGAATATTATGTTTTCATATTCCTTTAAATTGTTTTTTGAAACCTCAATGATTTGAGGGGTGATTTCGTAGCAATAAATCCTTTTGTATGTGGTCGAATAGGAGTTTATAAAATCTAAAGTTGTCTCGCCATAGTATGAGCCGACATCGACAAAAACCTCGTCATTTGCTTTGGGTATCAGGTCAAGATTGAAGTAATGTTTAAACCTGTTTTCAGACGTCCTTTTCAGAGTTTGAATGTCAAAATTTATCCAATTGTTTAAGATTGAAAATAGGAGAAGTTTGCTGCTGTAATCTTCCAAATTCTCATACAACCATTTCAACTCTTTGCAATGGGAGTGGGTGTCTTTTGCCTTTCGCTCGAAGAAATCTATTTGGTTGTGGGCGAAATCAATTCTTCCCCAGAAAGGATATTTGTCGAGATATCTTTTCAGTGAAATTTGCAAGTTGAGTGGAAGAGAAATATATTGCCTAAGAATGTGCTCCAGCAAGGCATCATAATCTGTCTTTTCAATAAAGGATATGAGTTCGTTGAATTTAAAATCTACTTCGTTCATTCTGTCTCCAAATTTTGGTTATGGTGTTGCGTAATCTTTAATATGTATGCTGGTGAGATTTTGATTGTGACTGGTTGCATTTTGAAAATTTGAGTTTTTGCAAAAAAAATTTTATATAAAATTTTGTTTAAAAATTGCCTAAATTTGAATGACAAAAGAAGTTGAAATGTTTTATAATTGAACTAGGATTAAAAGGAGGGATATGGAAAAATTTATTTTTAACGAATGTGTCTACCTAGGCTCAGGTGCAAGGGTTTGCCTTTCTGATGAGTTGAAAAAACGAGGCTTCAAAAAAATCCTCATTGTGACTGATGCGACCATTATCAAAAGTGGAGTTTTGCAGAAAGTTACAGAAGGTCTGGACGGGAGTGTTGGTTACTCAATTTTCAGCGACATCAAACCAAACCCAACTGTCAAGAATGTGCTTGACGGACTTGCTGCTTTGAAGAAGAGCAAAGCAAATGCAATTGTTGCTGTTGGTGGTGGAAGTGTCATTGACACAGCGAAGGCAATTGCAATCATCAAAGAAAACAAGGAGCATAAAGATGTTTTGAGTTTGGCGGGAGCGGTCGACACAAAACACAAATGCTTCCCACTTATCGCTCTTCCAACCACAAGTGGAACTGCCGCAGAGGCGACAATAAATTATGTCATCACTGATGAGAAGTCAAAAAGAAAACTCGTTTGTGTTGACCCACACGACATTCCAATTTTGGCGATTGTTGATGCAGAACTTATGCAAACAATGCCGAAGTCGCTGACCGCAAGCACTGGAATGGATGCACTCACTCACGCTGTTGAGAGTTTGATTACAAAGGGTGCAAATCAGTTTAGTGATATGTTTGCTTTGGAGTCCATCCGCACAATTGCAAAATATCTTTTGCCTGCATACAAAAATGGTGACGATATGCTTGCAAGAGAAAAAATGGCGTATGCACAATACATCGTCGGAATGGGGTTCAGCAGTGTTGGGCTTGGAATTGTTCATTCAATGGCACACGCTTTGGGTGGAAGATTTGACATCGCACACGGCACTGCAAACGCAATGCTCTTGCCGACTGTTATGGAATACAATGCAGACTCTTCGGCAAAACCAAAATACAGGCTCATTGCGGAGTGCTTTGGATTGGACACCTCAAATATGACCGACGACAAATGTGTCAAAGCTGCTGTCAAAGAAGTCAAGGCACTAAGCAAGAAGTTGGGGATTCCGAAATCACTCTCAGAGTTCAACATCAAAGAGAGCGACCTTGATGCGTTGAGCCAAGATGCGTATGTTGACATATGCACAGGCGGAAATCCAAGAGAAACAAGTGTCGAGGACATCAAAAAATTGTTTAAGTCAGTTTTGTAATTTTTCAAAATTGCGACATTCCAATCGTTCATTTTTAAGAGTTTTACTGCTAATTTTATTTTGCTACATATTCTTACTTACTTTTAGATTTAAACCTCAAAAAAATTAAATCAAGAAAAAAAGGAGAAAAACAAATGAAAGCATTAACAGGTTACAGCACAAACAAAAATTCTTACGAGGCGGGACTTGAAGCAGCCAAAATGGCTGGAAAATCTAAAGACGCAAAATTGGTCTTTGCGTATATGAGTTGTGATTACAAAATTAAAGATGTTATCAAAGGAATTAAAGAAGTCTATGAGTGTCCAGTTATTGGAAACACTTCGTTCACTGGTGTGATTATGCCAGAGGGCTACATCGGTGGGGACAAGCCTTTTGTGGGCATTATGGTTTTGAGCGACCCAAATATGATTGTTGGGGTTGGATTTGCCGACAGAAAGGCGTTCCAAAGTGCAAGAGACGCTGGCGAAAGTGCAACAAAACACGCAAGAATTATGACAAAGATGCCTTACAGTGATGAGCCAGACCTTATGTATATGACGGCCAGCCCAACAGAAGAAGAGTTCTTCTTGAAAGGTGCAAACAGAGTTGTGGGAAGAGTTCCACTTTTTGGAGGCTCTGCTGCGGACAACACCATCTCTGGAAACTGGAAACTCTATCTTGACGGAAAAGTCACTGACGAAGGAGTTGCAGTTGCACTCATCTATATGAAAGGTGGATTTGTAAATGAATTTACTGGGGCTTATCGTGAGACAAAAGATATGGGAATTATCACGAAAGTTGAGGGAACAAGAAGACTCGTTTCCATTGACGGTGTGCCAGCGGTGAAAAAATATGCCAAATGGCGTAATATGAAACCTAGTCAACTTATGGGAGATGCTCTGCTTTCAGAGACAATCACAAGCCCTCTTGGTGTCAAGGACAGACTTGGCGATTTGATTGCCATAAGACACCCTATGTTTGCAAACGATGATTACTCAATGAATATCGGGGCAAACCTTGCAGAAGGGACAACTGTCATCAGAATGGAAGCGACTGTTGACGAACTTATCTCTTCAGTTGGCGAGACGCTTAAGAAATTGAATAAAGAACTCAAAAAACCTGCTGTTTGTTATCACCTTGTTCACTGCGGTGGAAGACGTGCTGGCATTGACAGCAGAATTGATGAAGTTTATGAAGAAATCAAGAAAAATGTGGGTGATGTTCCGTTTATTATGGAGTTTACTTTCGGTGAATATGGCTATGAAGATGACGGAAGAAACACAACTGGCGGATTGATGCTTTCCTTCACCGCTTTCACAAAGTAAGGAGGGGTTATGCAAAACATCATAAATGGAAAATTCGTTGATGCGATTGGCAAGAAAACTATGGACATTGTCAATCCATACACTGGAAAAGTGATTGATAAAGTGCCTTACAGCACCGAAAAAGATGCAAAAAAGGCGGTTGAGTGTGCGAAAAAAGCACAAAAATCTTGGAAAAATGTCCCTGTATACAAAAAAGTGGAAATTTTGAAAAAGTTTATGGATTTGGTTGACCAAAACAAAGACGACCTCTCAAAAACTTTGTCCAAAGAGACTGGGAAACCAATCACTCAGGCGTATGCTGAAATTGCAAACATCAGAATTTCGTTTGAGGCTTTCTGCGAGAAGGCAAAACATTTGTATGGAAATGTCGTCCCTGCTGGCACAGAGGCTGGACAGGATTACACCTTGCAATTCACAACAAGGGAACCTCTTGGAGTTATGGTTGCTATCATTCCTTTCAACTTCCCTTGTGATTTGTTTGACCAAAAGGTGGCACCAGCAATTCTCGCTGGAAACACTGTCATTGTCAAACCTCCTCATCAAAATCCATTGACGCTTGTCAAACTTACCGCACTTTTGAAAGACGCTGGACTTCCAAACGGAGTTGTTCAGGTTGTGACAGGCGACGGAGTTGTTGGGAGTGCTCTCGCAAAGGATAAGGATGTTCACGGGATAACCTTCACTGGTTCGACCGCTGTTGGAAAAATCACATACCTCAATGGTGCTGAGCATCTTGCACACGTCGCTTTGGAACTTGGCGGGAATGATGCTTTCATTGTGCTTGACGATGCAGATGTCGACTTGGCGGTGGAAGAAGTTGTTTGGGGAAGAATGTATAACACTGGGCAAGTTTGCTGTGCAAGCAAGAGATTTATCGTGCAAAAAGGTGTCTTGAAAGAATTTGAAGAGAAAGTTGTCGAAAGAATAAGCAAACTTGTTGTCGGCAACCCGCTGGATAAAAAGACTGAAATCGGTGCTCTTATCACCAAATCTGCTTGTGAAAAGGCTGTTGGTCAAATTGAAAAAGTGGTTGAGCAAGGCGGAAGAATTATTTACGGCGGAAAGGCTGAGGGTGCTGTTTTGCAACCTACAATCATAACCGACATTCCAAAGACCGCCGATGTTGCAAGAGATGAGGAGATTTTTGCTCCAGTTGTGAGCATTATTCCTTGCGAAACAGTCGATGAGGCGGTTGAGATTGCAAATTCTTCTTGCTATGGACTTTGCGGGTGCGTCTTCACAAGCGATATGAAGACCGCTTTTGATGTTTGTGCAAGACTTGAATGTGGCGGAACTGTCATAAATGGTGCAAGTTTCCACCGCAGTTTTGAGATGCCTTTCGGCGGTTACAAGATGTCTGGAATTGGAACAGAAGGAGTTATGAGCACTTTCGACCAAGTAACCAAGACAAAAACCATTACGCTTAAGAATATTTACAAATAAGATATTTGAAAAACAAAAGTTAAAAACAAATGCAAAACTTTGCCAAGAGGAGAGACTTGGTAATGTTTTGTTGTGCTCAAGTTTTCGGAAGAGCAATTTTAAAAAGTGATTTTTAAGAGTATAAATTTGTGGAGGAGTGTGTTTTATGAGAAAGAAAATCAAAACAACTGAGGCAATTTTTCCAATGCCTGTGCTTATGATTGCGACTTACAACGAGGACGAAAGTGTCGATGTTATGAATGCCGCTTGGGGAATGATGCTTGACAGAGACTATGTCGTTTTAAACTTGACAGAAACTCATAAAACGGTCAAAAATATCAAGCGGAGAAAGGGATTCACAGTCAGCATTGCCGATGCAAAACACGTCGTTGAGGCGGATTTTTTCGGAGTTGTTTCGGCGAATACGACACCAAACAAGTTTGAGAAAAGCGGTTTGACTGCGACAAAATCATCCTACGTTGATGCTCCAATCATCAATGAATTCCCAATTTGTATGGAGTGCGAATTTGTGGAATATCAAAGCGATGAATATGGTTGCGGAGTGGTTGGCAAAGTTGTGAATGTCACTGCGGATGAAAAGGTGATGACAAACGGAGAAGTTGACATTTCCAAAGTTGACGCAATCGCTTTTGACCCTTACACTCACGGATATTACAAAGTTGGAGAGCGTGTTGGAAATGCCTTCAAAGACGGGTTTAAGTTAAAATAAAAATCCATTTAACATTTTATATTATCAAAAAAGCGTGACAAATCTGTTACGCTTTTTATCTTTGTGGCAGGAAGACTCAATTATTCAAGTATTTAAAATTTGCTCAAAAATAGTCATAAAAATGATTTATACGAGGTTTAAAAAGTTTGTGATTTTCTGCCTATTTTCGGTCTTGTATGAAATGTAAAAGTCCATTTTTGCTTCGTCGTCCAAAATTGGTATGGCAATTCTGCCAAGTTCGGCTTGGTTTGGGAGGGTGACATTGGTGGCAAAACTTGGAATTGGAAAGGCAATTGCTTTAAGTTTTGCAAGAGAGGGGGCAAAAGTTGTTATTGTTGGAAGAGGAGAGTCTGCACTCAAAGAAACGGCAATCCTTTCCGAAAACATCTCATGCGTCGCGGGAGATATAACAAATTCGCAGACGGTGAAGAAAATTGTTGAAAAGTTGGAGACGGATTTTGACGGAAAATTGGATATTCTTGTCAACAATGCTGGCTGGTGTCCTGTTCAACCTATCACCGAGGTGACTGTTGAGGACTATGACAAGGCGTTCAATCTTGATGTGAGAGCGGTTGTTGATTTGACGACTCAAACTCTTCCGCTTATCATTAAGGCGAAGGGGAGCATCATAAATCTCTCAAGCGTTGGAGCGACACATCCTGCTAAGAATCTGTCGATGTATGTCGGTGCTAAGGCTGCAATTGAAAATTTCACAAGAGTTTGGGCTTTGGAACTTGCAGAGTATGGAGTGCGTGTCAATGCTATTGCTCCAGGTGCGATTGAGACAAACATTTGGAATGTCACTGACCTATCTCCAGAGGACGCCAAAAAGCACAAAGATGGAATCGCAAGTGGAATTCCTTTCAAACGCTTTGGGACTGCGGAGGAAGTTGCAAAAGTTGCGCTCTTTTTGGCAAGCGACGAAGCAAGTTATGTGAGTGGTTCGATTTATGCGGTTGACGGTGCATCAGGTGCGATGTAATTGTAATATCATTTTCACTTAATTTTCTCTAAACAACCAAAAAGTTAATACGATTGCAGTTTTTTCAAGAAAAATTGTCGAAAGATGATATTTTTAAAGTGAGATTAGTTTATATTAAAAAATAAAGACGAATGGAAATAGGTTTGAAGTTTTCCGTCGTCTTTTTTTGTTGTTTGTGTTTCCTTTTGTTTGAAATTTTCGATTTTTTTCATTATCTGTGACAAAGTTTTTGGTCTAATTTTGGTTTTGTAATATAATCATTTTAAGTGATTGCAATTCAATTATAACATAAATGAGTTGGGCAAAAAAAGAAAGTCCCGAAGGACTTTCCTGTGCCACTGCACTTTGATTAGAATACATTTATTTGAACTCGTTATGTTATTCTACATCGGTATTGTAACACAAAAATTTTGAGAGGTCAAGCGAAATGGAGAAAAATTATTTTATTGGATTGGATATTGGAACGAATAGTTGTGGGTTTGCCGTTACTGATGAAAATTACAATATTCTCAGGGCAAAAGGAAAGAAACTTTGGGGAGTTAGGCTTTTTGATGAGGCAAACACCGCAGAAGAGCGAAGGCTTAAGCGTGGTGCGAGAAGGCGACTTGACAGAAGAAAAATGAAAATTTCTTGGCTTCAAGAGATTTTTCAAGAAGAAATGGAAAAGGTCGATCCCAAATTTTTGACAAGGCTTAAATATAGCAATCTTTATCTCGAAGACAAACAAACTATGGATTCAAAGTTGAAGACAAAAGACTCTTTATTTTTTGATGAAATTGGAGGGGAAAAATACACTGACAAGGAGTTCTTTTTGGAATATCCTACGATTTATCATTTGAGAAAAGAACTGTTGAGTAAGCCAGCAAAAGATGTTAGGCTTTTGTATCTCGCCTTGCACAACATAGTCAAAAGGCGTGGAAACTTTTTGTTTGAAGCAAATTCAAATTCTCAAAGTCTGAAAGATGCAATAAATGATTTGGTAGATTTTTTGAAGTCTTCTAGTGAAGGAAGTGAATTGGGAATAGGTTTGGAAAAGATTGATGAGAAAACAGAAGAAAAGATAATAAATCTTTTGAATGAAAACAAGGTTCTCAAGTACACAAAGAGTGAAATTTACAAAATTTTTGACACCAATTCAAAAGAAAATAAACGAATTTTAGATGTCTTTATTGATGGAAAAATTGATGTCGGAAGCATTTTTTCGCTTGATTTGGAAGAAAAAATCAAAATTTCGTTTCAAGATGAAAATTTTGATGAAGAGTTTTCAAATCTTGAGAGAATTTTGGATGAAGAGCAACTTACATTGATTGGGAAACTTAAACAGATATATTCCATTTTGCAGTTGAAAAAGATTTTGACAAAAAACAATTATATTTGCGAGGCGATGGTTGAACTCTACGAGATGCACAAGGGTCAACTTAAAAATTTTAAGATTTTTGTAAGGAAGTACTATCCATCAAAATACAGTGAGATTTTCAGAGATCCACAAAACAAAGCAAAAAAGAAAGAAACAAATTATCCTGTTTATGTGGACTTGGACTCAACGAATGGCTCAAAACAGGTGACTGGTTTGGCACACGGAGATGTTGCGGACAGAACAAAAGAGAGTTTTTATAAATTTGTGACAAATCTGCTTGCAAATTCACCTGAGGTGGAAAAATTCGACGAGGAAGAATTTGGAAAAGAGAGAGAAGAAATTCTTAAACTTATTGAGTCTGGGAATTTCTTGCCAAAATTAAGAACGAAAAACAATTCAATTTTCCCAAACTCTCTTTATGTGAGTGAAGCGGAAAAAATCTTGGAAACAAACAAGGAAAAATTTTCATTTTTAAAGGTTAAGGATGACAGTGGGCTTACAAATGCAGAAAAAATTTTGAGCATAATAAAATTTAGAGTTCCATATTTTGTTGGACCGATTGGCAAAAACGATGAGGACGAAAATAGTTTCGGGTGGGCTCAAAAAGAGCAAAATCTCGTTTTGCGTCCTTGGACTTTGGGCAAGATTGTCGATTTTGATAAAGCGGAAGATGCATTCATAAACAAAATGACAAACAAATGTACATATTTGTATGGCGAAGATGTTCTGCCAAAACATTCTTTGATTTATTCTAAATTTAGGGTGCTGAATGAGTTGAACAAATTGAGGTTGAACGGCAATGAAATTTCAGTGGAATTGAAACAAAAGATTTTTAACGATTTGTTTAAAAAGCACAAAAAGGTTACGACAAAATTATTGAAAAGTTATCTGCTCGCCGAGGGAGTTTTGGACAAATCAGATATTGAAAGTTTGTCAATAGGAGGTGTGGACAAAGAATTTGCAAATCAGTTGAACAGTTTTGTTGATATCACTGGCAAAGGCGTTTTTGACGAGGCGTTTGTCGATGAGCATTTTGAGGTGTTTGAAAATATTATCAAATATCACACAATTATTTCTGACAAAAATCGACTGATTGCCAGAGTTAAGAGAGAAAATCCTGGGCTTTTTAATGAAGAGCAACTCCGTGCAATCAAATCTTTAAATTATTCAAATTGGGGGAATTTGTCATACAAGTTTTTGTGCGGGTTGAAGTTTGTGAACAAGCAGACGGCGGAGATTACGACCGTGCTTGATGAACTTTGGAACACAAACCAAAATCTTCAACAAATAATCTATAATACAAATTATACTCTTGGCGAGGAATTGTCGAAGTATAACAAAAGTGTCAAAAAAGATTTGGATTATGAAGATGTTAAAAATTTGTACTGCTCTCCATCAGTTAAGCGTGCTGTGTGGCAGACAATTCAGATTATAAATGAAATTATTGAACAAATGAATGGTCTGCCAAAGAGGGTGTTTGTTGAAGTTACAAGGGACGATGCAGTCAAGGGCGATGCTGGCAGAAAACTTTCTAGGCAGGACAAATTGAAAAAGATTTACTCTTCAAAGGAGTTTTTGGAGAGTATGTCCGCAATGAAACTTGATTTGGACGAGTTGTTTGACGAACTTAACAAATCAGAAAATTCCAGTTTGAGAAGTGAAAAGTTGTATCTTTATTTCTTACAATTGGGCAAATGTGCATATTCTGGTCAAACAATAGACCTCAAAGATTTGTATGATGAACACAAGTATGATGTTGACCACATCATTCCGCAATCTGTTTTGAAGGATGACAGCATTGACAATAAAGTGCTGGTTAAGGGGAACTTAAACAAGGACAAAGGAGATGCTTATCCTATTTGTTCAAAATTTCCAAATTGGGTAAGTGAGCGTCGTCCATTTTGGGAGTTTTTGCTCAGCCAAAACCTTATGAGTAAGACGAAATTTGACAGACTCGTAAGAAAATCACCTCTCTCCGATGAGGAATTGGGCGACTTTATCTCAAGGCAGTTGGTGGAGACAAATCAGACAGTTAAGGCGGTTGTTGACATTCTGAAAAATAAATTTGCGGACCAAAGTACAATTGTTTATTCAAAGGCGAGGTTTGTCAGCGAGTTTAGAGATAAGTACAAAATTTACAAATCTAGAGAGATAAATGACCTTCATCACGCAAAGGACAGTTACTTAAATATCGTGGTGGGGAATGTGCTTTATTCAAGATTTACGCTTGACCCTCGAAATTTTTACAGAACCGACAATGCAAACAAAAATATAACCAAAAACACCAAGCATTTGTTCGATATGACAGTTAAGTCGCCAAAGGGAGATAAAATTGTTTGGAACGGAGAAAAAGATATCGAGAGGATAAAAAAGATTTGTGAAAAGAATGATTGTCTTGTTTCAAAAATGAATTTCTCAAATTACAATGGCGGTTTCTACAACGAAACTAGATACAGAAGCACAAACAATGACAAGGATAGCAAAGCAAAGATTCAACTTAAAGGTTCCAATTCAAATCCGCTTTCTGACATCTCAAAGTATGGTGGCTATGACAGTTTGAAGACGGCATACTTTATGTTGGTTGAGAGTGAGGATAAAAATGGTAGAAAAATAAAAACCATTGAAACGGTGCCAATTCTTGTTGTTAGACAGGTGAAGAATCTTAAAGATAGACAAGAGAAGATTTTTGAGTATGTTGTCGAAAAGAACAATTTGAAAAATGCGAAAGTTTTAATTCCTAAAATAAATATCCAATCGACTTTAAGAATTGGAAAGGGTGAGTATCTGCTTGCAGGGAAAACTGGGAACAAGTTTGTTTTACATAATTTCAACCAGTGGTACTTGGATAATGATATGACAAGATATGCAAAAGTTATTGCGAAGTTTATTCAACTTAAAAAAGATAAGCAGGAAAAATTTTTGGAAGAGAAGGATGGAAAAGTTATTTTGTCCAAAAAAGCGAAAGAAGGAAATTCTGAGATTGCGTTGACGAGGCAAGAAAACGTGAAACTTTATAGGCTTGCTTTGAAACAGTTGGAGAAGGATATTTATGAGAAGACAAGTTTAAGGTCCGCTTTCTACCAAAGCCTTTTGAAAAATGAAGAGAAATTTGCAGAGTTGGCAGTTAAAGAACAGGCAGAGGTTCTTTACAACATCTTGAGAAGAATGGCTACTGGGGCATCGCTTGCGGATTTGTCACTTTTGGGAGGTGGAAAATCTGAAGGGATGATTACAATGGGAAAGAATGTCACAGGAAGAGATATCTCTCTTGTCCTGAGGTCTGTCACAGGTTTGAAAGAAAGAATTGTCAAGTTGTAGGGAGAACTTATGGGATTTAGGACTGTGGTGGTGCGAAATCGCTCAAAGTTGGATTTGAAAATGGGATATTTGGTCTGCAGAGGAAGTGAAACCTACAGTCTCTTTATTCCAGAAATCTCCACACTTATCCTTGAAACAACTTCAATCTCTCTGACTTGTGCCCTTGTGAGTGAGTTGGTCAAAAATAATGTGAAAATTATATTTTGTGATGAAAAACACAATCCAGAAAGTGAACTTATTTCTTATCACGGGCATTATAATTCTGCGAAGAAAATCAAACAGCAACTAATGTGGTCTGGGGAGATAAAGAAAAGAGTTTGGGCGAAAATTGTTAAAGATAAAATTCAGAAACAAGCACAAATTTTGAATGAGTGTAAACTTTTTGTTGAGAGGGATATGCTTCTCCAATATGCAAATTCAGTGCTTGATAATGATGTTACAAACCGTGAAGGACACGCTGCAAAAGTTTATTTTAATGCACTCTTCGGAACGGATTTTTCTCGCAGAGTAGAACACAAAATCAATACAGCTTTAAATTATGGTTACGCGGTCATTTTGTCTTGCTTTAACAGGGAGTTGGCAAAAATGGGTTATTTGACGGAGATGGGGATTTGGCATAAAAATGAATTCAACGCTTTCAATCTGTCCTGTGACCTTGTTGAACCTTTTCGCATTTTAGTGGATAGATTGGTTTTGGGTATGGATTTTGGACAAAATACGAATTCACAAATTTTGGAAATTTTTAATACGAAAGTGAAGATTGACAACAAAATGCAGTTTGTTGAAAACGCTATTTCAATTTATTGTCAAAGCATTGTTGAGGCGTTGAATAAGGGTGATGAGGATTTGATAAAGTTTTATGAGTTGTAGGATTATGAGATTGATTGTGTTTTTTGATTTGCCGATGACGGAATACAAAGATTTGGTGGAATATAGAAATTTTCGGCGTTTTTTGATTAAAAATGGCTTTGTGATGATGCAACAGTCTGTGTACAGCAAACTTGTTACAACTGGTTCTTCTTCCGCTTTGATGAAAAAACAAATCGAGAAAAATCTTCCAAAAACTGGAGTTGTTCAGTTGTTGCAAGTCACAGAAAAACAATATGCAAGCATTGAGTATTTGGTGGGGAAATCAAAGTCAAAAGTGATAAATTCAGATAAAAGGGTGGTGGAGTTGTGAAGCTTGTTCATTCACGAATTGAAAGACAGATAGATTTTGATGAGAATTTTTGCTACGAGTTAATTATCGAGAATCAAATGGAATTTTTCAATCTTACAAATGAGATAATAAAACAAGCGGATGGACAGGAAGGAGATTTTGTGCTTTCAGAGGGAAAACTCCTTGATTTTGCAAAAAATTGTTTGGTGATTTATGACTATTACAATCTCGGAATGCAATCTAAAAGAGTCCAAAATTTGATAAATTCAAATGTTGTTGAGGTTTTAAAAGATGGAGATTTTGTTGAAAAATTTGCAAATATAAATCAGACCTTGGCTGAGATTGGAGAAAGGGTGAAAGAAGAACTTGATTTCAATGTCGAAACCGAGGCTGAGTTCGACTTTGAAAGTTATGCGAAATTTTCAAATTTCAAACTTGTCACAGCAGACAATTTAAAAGAGGATTTGTGCGATTTTGTTTCCGTTATGCAAAAGTTGACGAATTTTAATGTTGTGATTTTAATAAATGCCTATTGCGTGCTGGGCGAGGCGGATTTGAAAGATATAATAAAGCAATTGCACTATGACCAACTGAATGTTTTGTTTGTTGACAGTAGCCAAAGAAATGCTTTTGAAGATATGGAGACAATTATTATAGATAACGACCTTTGTGAAATTTAATTGACATTTTGTGTTGAGGGAGTTAAACTAACTATGTATCAAGAATAAATGCCGTAAGCATAGCATATTTTCAAATTTGAGGTTTGAGAGTTATGTTATTCTAGATACCGCTAAAACTTTTATTATTTACATCTCTATTATAAGGCAGTTTGAGAGTTATGTTATTCTAGATACCGCTAAAACTTTCGCTTGCTGTTTCTTTTTGATAACAAGGTTTGAGAGTTATGTTATTCTAGATACCGCTAAAACATTGTAAAACGCCTTAATGAACAAGCCGACGTTTGAGAGTTATGTTATTCTAGATACCGCTAAAACTTGGAATAATCGTTTCAATATCACTCGGTTGTTTGAGAGTTATGTTATTCTAGATACCGCTAAAACATACTTTTGTCGCTCTTCGAGTGGGAGACTGTTTGAGAGTTATGTTATTCTAGATACCGCTAAAACTAGCACAAAGAGAAGATTTATACAACTATTGTTTGAGAGTTATGTTATTCTAGATACCGCTAAAACATTCTTTGATGCCAAGAATACAAGCAGCTAGTTTGAGAGTTATGTTATTCTAGATACCGCTAAAACACATACATCACAAGTAAAACCAAACCTATCGTTTGAGAGTTATGTTATTCTAGATACCGCTAAAACGTATATTTTGAAGATAATCACAAAGAATTTGTTTGAGAGTTATGTTATTCTAGATACCGCTAAAACCTGCATTGAGCCTTGATAGATTTCTTCACTGTTTGAGAGTTATGTTATTCTAGATACCGCTAAAACTGGTGTTGATGTTTCTAACCAAAAGAGAATGTTTGAGAGTTATGTTATTCTAGATACCGCTAAAACGCTGTAGAAAATGCTTGTAACATTTCCAGTGTTTGAGAGTTATGTTATTCTAGATACCGCTAAAACTTTGCTCAAGTGCTGAGATGTCTCCGTTCTGTTTGAGAGTTATGTTATTCTAGATACCGCTAAAACGCAAACTCTTGATGTATGGCACTATGCAGAGTTTGAGAGTTATGTTATTCTAGATACCGCTAAAACTTCCGCTTTTATCTCTAGCCAGTTTATAACGTTTGAGAGTTATGTTATTCTAGATACCGCTAAAACAATGCGTTCTGTGGTCCCGCTTTCGATTTTGTTTGAGAGTTATGTTATTCTAGATACCGCTAAAACCCTTCTCAATCGCTTCAACACCGCTATCAGGTTTGAGAGTTATGTTATTCTAGATACTAAATTTTTATCCGACGGATGTTATAACTAATCCTTAGCCTTTAAAAAAGTTATTTCAATCTAAAGTTTTTCCATTTTTGGAAATAACTTGACAAGAAGTTGCACAGTGGTGTAACATATTTACGTTAGGGCTACAAAGGAGAAAAGATGTCTTTTATATCTGTGCAGTTTTTGGTCTTTATTGCACTAGTTTTTATCGCTTATTACATCACTCCAAAACCCATTAGATGGGTTGTTTTATTGTTCTCAAGTTATACTTTTTATCTTATGAATGATTTGAAAGTCGTCATCTTTTTAATTTTGACGACGCTTTCAATTTATTTTGCTGCAAGAAAAATGAAATCTTTGACGAATGATCAAAGAAAACTTTTTGAAGATAAAGATGAAGAGTGGCTTTCAAACAACAAAAAGAAATATGTCACAAAGTTTAAAAGGAAGCGAAAGGCTCTTCTTGTTGTGACATTGTTGTTTAATTTTGGCATACTGTTTGCGTTGAAATATTTTGCAACCATTGCAGATATGTTTGCAGAACTCATCAATGTGAAGCCTTTGAATCTTAATATTTTGTTGCCTCTTGGAATTTCGTTTTATATATTCCAAAGTGTTGGATACTTAATTGATGTTTATTTCAACAAGGTTGAGCCAGAGAAAAATGTTTTGAAATTTGCGTTATTTGTAAGTTTTTTCCCTCAATTAGTCCAAGGTCCTATAAGCAGATACAATCAACTCGCTCCACAACTTGTAGAGGGGAATGATTTCGACTGGAAATCGTTTAAATCTGGCGTTCTTTTGATGATTTGGGGATATTTCAAAAAACTTGTGATTGCAGACAGAGCAAACATTTTGTATACCGCAATTATGGACAACTACTCAAGTTTTCAAGGGATAGAGATTTTTGTTGGGATGTTATGCTTTGTGCTGAAAATTTATTGCGATTTTTCTGGTGGGATAGATATTGCAATGGGAGTTGCGAAATGTGTGGGTGTTGATTTGACGCCAAATTTCAAACGTCCATTTTTTGCTTTAAGTGTGACGGAATATTGGAGAAGGTGGCATATAACCTTAGGGGCGTGGATGAAAGATTATGTTTTGTATCCTCTGACTCTGTCTAAGGGTTTTAACAAGTTTATTAAAAAATGCCGAAAATCGCTTCCTGGTGTTGCAGGAAAGGTTATTCCGTCTGGAGTGGCAATGTTCTTCGTGTTCTTGCTGGTGGGAATCTGGCACGGACCAAACTTGACCTATCTGATGGTCGGAGTTTACAACGGTGTTATTATATTTATAGAAACAATCATAAACGAAGTGAGGAAAATCAAAAAGATCCAGCCAAAACAACACAAAAAATCGACACAGAGATTTATAACCGCTACAAAACTTATCTCCACTTTTATGCTTGTTTATTTTGGGAAATATTTCAGTGCTGCGCCGAGTGTTTCGGTGGCGTTCGATTGGTTTGTCGCGACCTTTACATACAATTCGTCCTCAATTCCTTTTCAAGATTTCTTCTCAAGGACCGACTTCAACTTGATAAACCTTATAATTCTCATACTTGCAACTGGTCTGCTTATCTTTGTTGAAGTTTTGCAAGAAAGAGGAGTGAAAATCAGGGAAAATATTCTTGCAAAAAATGTTGTTTGGCAATGGGTTATCGTTGGGGTCTCTATCTTTTTGATTGTTTTGCTTGCTGCTTATTCTGGCACTGGAGGAGGATTTGCTTATGAAAATTTCTAACAATAAATTCACTGTTGCATTGAAATGGAGCGGAAAAGTTTTGCTTGCCGTTTGTTTGATTTTAGCCTCTTGCTTGATTTACAACTTCCTTCTCGTTCCTCCGCTTCAAACGACAAACATAGGCACTTTTATGGCGGACTTAAACTCTCAAGAAGAAAATGTTGACACCTTGTTTTTGGGGACTTCCAAAACTTATCGTGGTGTCGATTCAGTTTATCTGAGTGAGGAATTGGGAGAAAATGTCTTTAATGTTGGATCAAACAGCGGAACTTATATTTCGATGTATTATTTGCTAAATGAAATTTGCAAGACGAACGAAATCTCGACAGTCTTTTTGGAAGTGTCATTTATAAACTTCAAGAGAAGTTCGGGCACAGAAGATAAGGATATTTATCGTCTGCTAAGCGGTCAAAACAAGAAAGACTACAAAGAGGCAATCTCTCTTGATTATAATGATACAAAAATTTTTGAATTTGTGAATTATTTAAACAATTTTTCAAATGGAAAATTTATAGACAATTTGGATTTTATATTTAGTTCGGACAAGTCCATAGGTGCTGGGATTTCTTCAAAAAAATCTGTTTACAAGGGTCACGGTTTTGGATATGCAGACAGCGAAATAAGTGATGTTGAAAATTTGAGCCTGCCAAATAGGTATTTGACAAATGGGAGAGTCTGGGACGAGAAGGATGTTGACGAATTGGCTTTGGAATATTTTTATAAAATCTTAGATTATTGTCAAGAAAACGAAATTGAGATAGTTCTTTATTCTCCGCCTTATCCTCACATTATTATCGAAAAGTATTATGATTGGTTTATGGCATTTGATAATTCGCTTTATAAATTTATTGAAGATTATCCAAATTTGAAATATCTAGATTTTTCAAAAATCAGGAATGACTATATGCAACTTTCAGCAAACTATTTTTATAACGCGAATCACTGCAATGGGTTGGGTGCAAAAACACTTGCTCCGATTTTGAGAGATATTTATTTGGAGATTGAAAACGATACTTTTTCGGCTGAGAAATGGTTCTATACTGATTTTGAAGAATATATGATTAACAATTCCCAGGAGGTTTGAAATGAACATCATAGATTTGATTGAAAACGCGAACAAAAATTTCCCTGACAGGCAGGCTTACAAGTTCCATGAAGAAAGTATGACTTTTAGGGAGGTTTATGATACCGCATATTCAGTTGCCACAAAAATATGTTTAAATTCGCAAGAAAATTCTCCTATTGTGTTGATTTTAAACAAAAACATATATGTGCCTTCAATTTATTTGGGAGTGGCTTTGAGCAATTGTTTCTATGTTGCACTCTCAACAGAAATGCCGAAGTCCAGAATAGAAGAGATTGTGGAGTTTACCCAAGCAAAACTTATCATAACAGACGGCGAATCGTTGGATATGGTCAAGAGTTTAAAATTTAAGGGGGGGGGAATTTTTACAATCGCGGATTGCATAAATCAAGAAAAAGATGTGAGTCTTGTTGAAAGCAGAAGAAAAAATATTATTGACACAAACCCACTCTATGTGCTTTTTACCTCTGGCTCAACTGGGACTCCTAAAGGTGTTGTGACAAGTCACGGTGCGGTTTTAGATTATGTGGAAACTTTTGTGAAAACTTTTCAAATTTCAAAAGATGAAATTTTTGGCAATCAAGCGCCATTGGACTACATAGCGGGAATAAGAGATATTTATATTCCAATGTTGGTGGGTTGCAAGACTGTGTTTTTGCAAAAAAATCTGTTTTCCACTCCAAAAATTTTGTTTGAAAAGTTAAATCAAGAAAAGGTCTCAACAATCTGTTGGGTGAGTCCAGCCTTGGCATTGTGTTGTCATTTTGGTGTTTTTGATGAAGTGAAACCTTTGTATCTCAAAAAAATATTCTTCACTGGCTCGGTCTTGGATTGCGAGTGCTTAAACAAATGGAAAGAGGAACTCCCAAATGCTCTGTTTGTAAATCATTATGGGCCAACGGAGATAACAGCAAGTTGCACTTTCTACATTGTTGACAATTCTTTAAACTACAAAAAAATTCCAATTGGAAAGGCTTTTGCAAACAGAAAAGTGTTCGTTTTGGATGAAAATAACAAACTTGCAAAGGAAAATCAAGTCGGAGAAATTTGCGTTACGGGCAGATGTCTTGCTTCGGGATATTATAAAAATCCACAAAAAACAAAAGAGTGTTTTGTTCAAAATCCGCTTAATGATTGCTTTCCTGAATTGATGTATAAGACGGGCGATTTGGGATATTTGGGTGATGATGGGAATTTGTATTTCGCTGGGCGACTTGACAACCAAATAAAGTATATGGGACATAAAATTGAACTTGGAGACATTGAGGGGCTTGCAAATTCGTGCAAGGGAATCAATGAGACTTGCTGTATTTATGACACCAAAAATTCAGTCCTTGTCTTGTTTTATTCGGGTGAGGCGAGTGCAAGAGAAATAAGTATTTTCTTGCGAGAAAGTTTGCCTTCATTTATGATACCGAGAAAATTTATCTCATTGGAGAGTTTGCCAAAACTTTATAATGGGAAAATTGATAGGCAATCATTGAAGGCTCAGTTGGGGTTGTAGATATGGAAATAATAGAGAGTTTTGATGTTTACAACAACTTAATTAAGGAAGTCCAACAAAAAAATCTGAAAAATTTTAATTGCTATCTTATGCCAAATGAAATTAAAGATTTAATCAATCAGAATAAATTGTTTTATGTCAAATCTGACAATGTTTTGCAGATAATGATTAAAGAATATTATTTTTTCAAGGTATGTTGGTATGCAAATGAAAGTTTTTCGTTCATAAAGTTTGATTCGGTTTTGCCAATAATCACCGATTTGCCGTATAATATCAAAATGTCCGAAAAGCAAATCAAAAACGCAGATTTAATTACTAAGCAAGGTTTTGTCGTAAATTGCGAAAGTTCGCGTATGATTAAAACCAATTTTGACATCCCTTTAAATGAGCACCTCTTTGAAGGTTACACCATAACAAAAATGGGAAAAAGTGATGTCAATGCAATCAATAAGATTTGGATTGACAATTTTGACCCAATTAAAAATTTGTTATATTCCGAAAGCGAAATTCAAGCAATGTCGAACATTTATGTTTGTAAAAATAGCGAAAATGAGATTTTGGGAGCAATGGAGATTGTTTGCGAAGGCAACAATGGTTGGATTCAAAAAATTGCGGTTGATAAATCTCTTCAAAGCAAGGGAATCGGCTCGTTTATGGAAATATTTTATATAAATATGTGCAAAATGTTAGGTTTGAAAAACCTTTTGTTGTATACTATTGATGACAATATATCTGCACAAAATTTCCATAAGAAGTTTGGATTTGTGCCAGATGGGCGTCATAATTGCCAATTTATTTTTAAAGGAGTTAAAAATGGAAGAGTTGATGAAAATTTTAAACGATGCTAGACCTGATTTGGATTTCAGCAAAGAGGATAAACTTATTGATGACAATGTTTTGGACAGTTTTGATATTATTACCATTGTCGGCGATATAAACAGCACTTTTGATATCAACATCAATGTTGGAGATTTGGTCCCAGAAAATTTCAACAGTGCTGATGCCATTTGGAATGTTATTCAATCATACTTAAACGAACAGTAAATTTTTTTGATTTTGTATATTGAGTTTAAATAAAAAAGGGAGAAAGGTTTGTAGCCTTTGAAACTAGCAGGAAAAAAGATAGTGGAATAAATTTTTCCCACTATTTTTTATATTAGTTTGAAAGAGAATCGACCAAACTTCTTTTTTTATTGAGAAATTTTAAGCATTATAAGATTTGACAAATTGCGATAGATACAAAACCGTTTGAAACGCTTACATCAATCTTCTCGAAGCCTTTTTGCTCAAAAATTTTTTTCGCGTTTCTCAATAGGTTTACTTTCACGACTTTATCACAAAATGAGACCTCGATGTCCAGCGGGCTTACACCTTGAGAAAATCCACAACCAAGTGCCTTTGAAACAGCCTCTTTAATTGCGAAAATATTTGACAAAACCGAAGTGTTCCAATCATTTTGCTGAATATATAAGATTTCCTCTTTTGTGAAAATGGCGGACAAAAGGCTTGGGTTTTTATTGACCCTCTCAAATCTCCGAATTTCAATAATATCCATTCCAACTGCCATTTTTTCTCCCAAAACAACTTTCCAAAACATAGTAGCATATGGGGTTTAGGTTGTCAAGCAAAGTGATTGTTACATAGGAAATTTTGAATAAAACCCTTAGGAAACAAGATAGGAGTAAATGCTTAAGGCCAAAAATGTCCAAATTGAATTTCGCCCTACATCTAAAATCAAATGGCAATAAAAAACAATGCCAATCGTTTGTTTATTTTACCAAGTTTTGAATATTTAAGATAAGGACTTGAACTTAATATTATTAAAAGCCCTATAAATAAAGGGATTGAAGAATTGATTAAAGTGTAAATTGTTGTCAAAAAAAGACTAAATTGACAACAGTTGACAACAAATGCCTATTTTTTAGGGGTAAAATGCACCTGTTTTACCATATAAAATTGCCTAAAATCATCTAAAATCAAAAATTATCAATTTTAAAAGCAAAGTTTATAA
>CALWKD010000013.1 GCA_944381175.1 uncultured Clostridia bacterium
TGGCGTTGAAAAAAGATATACAGAACCTGCATAACAAAACAAACCCAAAACAAATATACTTATCTTTTAATAAAAAGCCAAAAACAATCTATATCAAAATTATGCTCTTCGCCCTTGCCTAAACATCCAATCAAACTCTTTGGAAGAAACACATTGTTATTATACCACACCACCCAAATAAACACAAACAATTTTGTAATATTTTGTAAATATTTTTTATTTTTTCTTATTTATTCTTTTTATTTACTACAGAAAAATTTAATATCTTTTTATAAACATATTAGAAATTTTTTCATATATAAAAAGGAAGATAAGGAGAAAATATGGCAAACGACGATTTTTATATTGGCGCAAATGATGAGCACGGAGTAAATCCTCCAACAATCGGAAAAAGAACTCCAATTGTTCCAGGCTTAAACCGAGCAATCTATGAAAACGAATTTAATCGTGCCGCAAAAAACAAATTTATTGAAGCGTGTCTGCGTAACAGTTTTTCGGTGTATGATGTCAAACCAGAGGAGCAGGATATTTCAATCAATGAAAGAGTCCGAAGAATAAACAGTCAAAATCTCACACTGCTTGTAACCTTTGCCTACAATGCTTTTGGCGACGGAACAACTTTCAATTCCATCTCGGGTTTGGAAACTTTCTATTCAAGTCTAAATCCAAAAGCCTCTCAAAGTCAAACTTTGGCGACTGATTTGTACAACAGTTTAATTCAAGGCACACCGCAAAATGGCAGGGGAGTCAAAAATCTTGATATCGCGGTACTTTCAAATGTGAATTGTGTTTCGTCACTCATTGAGTCAGGATTTATGACAAATTTGCGTGAAGCACGCCTTATGATAAACCCGCTTTATCAAACCGAAGTGGGAGAGGAGAGTTGCCAAGGTGTATGTAATTATTTAAACACAACATATATTGGCAGAGACAATTTGTCAAACTACCCACTTTTGCGGAGAGGGTCAAGAGGAAATTTTGTCTACTTACTCCAATTTCTCTTAACTCAATATGGCTACAACATTGCTGTTGACGGAATTTTTGGAGCAAACACCGAAAATGCAGTCAGACAATTCCAAAACAACAATTCTATTTCTGTCGACGGAATTGTTGGTTCAACAACTTGGAAGTATCTTTTGACTTTGCCGTCTTATCCAACTTTAAGACAAGGAAATCGCGGAAGTTATGTCAAATTTATGCAACAACTTCTGGAAAGTCAGTTGATTCCAGTGGGAGGAATAGACGGAATATTTGGCTCAAAAACAAGGCAGGCGGTTGAAACTTTCCAATCTTACAACAACCTAACAGTTGATGGTATTGTTGGTCCAAACACCTGGGCAATTCTCACTCAAATCCCGCAATAAATAATGAAAATTGAAATTTAATAAAAATATTTAAAATTAAAATAAAATTAAATAATAAAAAATATTTGCAAAATAATTTAAAATACTATAATTACGAATTTTTGACATTTTTTAATTTTAATTTTTAAATATAATAAAATTTAATAAATAAAATAAAAAAAGAGTAAAAATTTACTCTTTTTTTAAATATCTTTTCTTCTGTAATCAACTTCAATCACATCTTTGTCTTTTTTCTTTTTGCTGTCGTGCTCAATCCATTTTCTCACTATCAATGTTACAAGTGGAGAGAGTGCCATCATAACAAGTTGTCCGACGATAATGTAAATTGCAAACAAACTTGTGTACATAAATGTGAAGATGCCGAAGATGATTGGCATAATGAAATACATAAGTTTTGATTGTTTTTGAGTGTTGTTTTTATCTTTTCCTCTCATAAGTCTGTTTGAAAGCCACATTGAAAGGAAGGAAATGACAACAGCCAAAATTGTCAAAATATAATATCCATTTTCGCCAAGGTCTCTCTGTCCGA
The DNA here is from genome assembly GCA_944381175.1 of uncultured Clostridia bacterium. Taxonomy (GTDB): domain Bacteria; phylum Bacillota; class Clostridia; order Christensenellales; family UBA1242; genus Caccovivens. The sequence continues at coordinate 1,894 of CALWKD010000013.1, forward strand.
TTCCTGCAGTTACAACATAATCAAAAATTTCTCCCTCATAATCGAAATCTTTTTGAAGTGCTGCCTCTTCATCAGAATAATAATCAGAAAGATAATTTTTTATTTCCTTCTTTGAAAAGAGTGGACTTGTTGGAGAGTCTGCTTTGTAAATATTCTTTATCCACAAAAATCCTTCTTGGCTGTCAAGATAATATTGTTCCGCCACATCTTCGGCGAGAGTTTTGAAAATCTCATTAAATCCAGTGTCAACATATTGAACTTCTTCTATCACATCCCCGTCGTCTGTTTCACCTTCATTTCCTTCTCCAGTTTCTGTGTTCTCGGAGTTTTCGGCGTAAATTACAACAAGATTTGTTCCCTCAACTTCCTCAGTTGGATTTGTCTCAACAACACCTGGTTCTTCCTCAGTTGGCTCTTCAGGCTCTTCTGGAACTATTACATATTTTTTGAGAATATTGTAAGTCTCGTCAAGTTTGAGGTTGTCGTTTATTTCAATTTGCACTGGCGAGCCTGCTTCTCCATCAACTTTCAAAGTTATTTTCAAAACGGAATTTTCAATATCAATCTCAGTTTCGAATTCATAAGACTTTTCATTGTCGATGGCATCTTGAAGTTCGAGTTTCATATTTTCATAGCCAGCGACATCATCATTTAAAGTTATGACCGAAACATAAACATTTTTCATATTTTCATACTGTTCTGCAATGTTGTAGTTTGCAACAGATTGAAGAGAGTTCCAAAGAGTCAAAAACACAACAAATTGCAAAATCAGAGTTATAAGCATCGGCAGGCAAGTGCCCATCATATTAAATTGGTATTTCTTGTAGATTTCATTTTGCTTTTGTCTCAAGACATTGGGGTCATTCCCATATTTTTTTTGAATTGCCTCAAGTTCTGGTCTCATTTTGTTGTTTAAGTCCATATTTTTCATATTGACTTTTTTGTTTACGATATCAACAAGAGAAAACAAAACTCTCACAATAAGTGCAATCAAAATTACGGCGACAATATAAGAGCCCGTTCCGTTTTTGAAAGCATTTAAGATACTTTCCCAAAAACCTGTGGGCTGGCTAAGAGTGACAAGAGTGGTACTTATAAAATCCATAAGTTATCTCCTTTTATGTTTATTGGAACTGGGTCATACCCTCTTTTCTTTTGCCACGGAACACATCTAAAAAGTCTTTTAAGTCCAATCCAAACTCCTTTGAAAACTCCAAATTCGTCGACTGCTTGAATCATATAATTTGAACAAGTGGGAGTGAAAATGCAACTGTGTGGAAGCAGTGGTGAGATGCACCACTTGAAGAGATAGACAGGAAAAATCAAAATTCTTTTAAAAATTTTTTTTGCTTTCAAACTTTTCAAACAATCTTTTTACTTCTTTCCTAAGTCCATCAAAATCAAGGCTTTCCGCACCTTCTTTTGCCAAAACCACATAATTGCAGAAAGGAGAAATTTTTATTTCTCTTCTGGTGATTTCTTTCAATCTTCTTTTAAGCAAATTTCGTTTGTTGGCTTTCCCAATTTTCTTGTTAACAGAAAAACCAATCCTATAACTTTGAAATTTACTCTTCACCACAAACAAAGTGAAGTGCTCTGTGTGAAATCTTTCTCCCTTTTTATAGACATAATTGAATTGGTTGTGTTTTCTTAATCTATGCTCCATTTTCACTTCTTTTAGGCAGCAATATTTTTTCTGCCTCTGTTTCTTCTTCTCTTCAAGACATTTCGTCCGCCGTTTGTTCTCATTCTCTCACGAAAACCGTGAACTTTTTGTTTTTGTCTTTTTTTAGGTTGGTATGTTCTTTTCATTTTTTTCTCCTTTAATAAAATCCTATTGTAAATTGGGTTACGACTTATTATAAAAGATAAAAATCATTTTGTCAACTGCAAATGCCCTCATTTTTTTGTCGTAATCTGGAAATTTCCTCAAATTTTTTAAATATTTTTTTGATTGAGAAAATCTAACACAAAATTAGGTATTGACAATCATTTCAAAAATTGCTATCCTTAACTTAAGGAAGGGGATATGAAAATAATAAAAAATCTTGACTTAAATTCTGAAATTGGTCAAATTCTATATCAAAAATATGACGAGGACAGTATTGACAGAAAATCAAGAAGGGAAGAAATCAAATGCAAGAGGCGTTTCAATGGTCATCTAAAGACTCATTATGTTGGAAAACTTTCTTCTCAAGAAAAATGTTTTTCAATTTTTAAGCATAAACTGAAAATGGCTGAGAAAAAATCTTTAAACAATTTGATTGATTTGGAAGAGCGAATCTCACAATATTATTCACATATAACTTTTCAAAATAACACAATTAAGAAAACATCACAGTCGATTTCAGAAAACAGGCAAGTATCTAAGGAAACTGGCACTCAAGTTTCAAAAATAGAATTGAAAAAATAAAAGACACCAAATTTTATGGCGCCTTTTTTTTGTTTCAAATTTTAACCAATCATACGAACAGGCAAAATCAAATACAAAAATTCATCTCCCTCAACTGGCACAATTACGCAAGGATTTGCAGGGGCATTGAAGCAAAGTTTGACAAATTCTTCATTGTTTGCTTTCAGGTTTTCAATGAAATATCTTGCGTTGAAGGCAATCAAGAGTTCTTTCCCTGTCATATTGATAGGCACATTTTCCTTGACATTTCCAAGTTCTGAGTTCGAGGTTATGCAAAGATTTTTCTCTTTAACTTCAAATTTGACACAATTTCCTTGTCCAACTTTTGAAAGAAGTGATGCTCTTTCCAATGCGTCTTCAAACTGGCTCTTGTTCACAACACAAACCGTCTCATAGTTTGCAGCGATGATTTGTTTGTAATTTACGAAATCGCCTTCGATAAGTCTTGTCGTGAGTTTTGTATCTCCAAAATCAACCATCAAAGTTGATTTGTCCACATAGACATTTATGATGTCATCACTGTCATCAAGAAGTCTTGAAATTTCAGACAAACTCCTTGCTGGGATGACGATGTTGATTTTCAAATCAGAGACAATATTTTTCTTAACCTTTGCAAGTCTGTATCCGTCAAGAGCGATTGCATTCAAAGTGTTTCCTTCAATATCAAAAAGCACTCCTTTGAGTATAGGTCTTGAATCATCGACAGCAACGGAAAAGATTGTTTTGTTTATGACAGTCTTCAAATCTTTCTTTGAAATTCCAAAATATTGCATTGTCTCGATAGATTTGAAAGTTGGATATTCCAAAACATTATAGCATTGAATGATACTTTGGCTGTCGTCGTATTTTATAATCATTTGGTTTTTGTCAGTGAGTTCAAGTTCAATCATCTCATTTGTGAGTTTTTTGATAAACTCAGTAATAAACTTCCCTGGAACAACAGCCTCACCTTCGCTTTTGATGTTTGCTTTGATTTTTCTCTCAATTGAAAGGTCGGTGTCGGTCGCACTTAATGTGAGGGTGTCATCTTCTGCAACGATTTTGATACCTTCAAGAATTGGATTTGTGATTTTGTTTGAAATTGCTTTACTTACACTCAAAAAAGCATCTGAAAGATCAACTCCATGACAACTTACTAACATTTTTCATCTCCTTATTTTTCTTTTTCTAGTTAGATTATATCACACTTGCACGCGCCCACGCAAATGATTATTATTTAATTTTTTATTTAAATATTATTTCTCTTAATTACTCGCTGTGGAAATGTGCATAACTCTTATTTTTTGAAATTTTTTCACAAGATGTTGTGGTTTTGACGAAAAGTTTTCACTAAATATTCCATTTTTCTTGATGTTGATTTTGTGGACAACTTTGTGGATATACGAGTTTTTTTATACACTTTTTCACACAATTTATTTTGTAATTTTTTTTAATTTTTTTTGAAATTAAATTTTCAAAATAATTTTACAGACTACTCTCAGTCGAAAGCAAATTTTTTATTTCATTGACAAGAGTTTGAGTTTTTCGATTAACCTTCAAATCTTGAGAAATTTTGTCTCTTGAATGCATAATCGTTGTGTGGTCTCTTCCTCCAAAGATTTTGCCAATGTTGACAAGTGGAAGACTCAGAAGTTCGCTTATCAGGTAGATTGCAATCATTCTCGGCTCAACAATTTCTTTGTTTTTCTTCTTACCAGTTATGTCCTCTTTTGTGATGTTGAAGTAATCGCAAACCACATCAATCACTTTGTCGGCAGTCAGGTCATTTTTAAGTTCTTCCTTTTGGTTTTCAAAAATCTCTTTGACATCTTCAATTGTTGCACTCTTTTTTCCAGAAATCTTTGCCAAGAAATAAACCTCTTTAAGTTTCCCAGTCAGCTCTCTGACATTTGTGTCGATGTGCTCCGCAATGAAGTTTATCACTTCGTCATCGACAAAATATTTTTCCACTTGGCTTTTCTTATGTAATATTGCAATTCTCGTTTCGAGGTCAGGTTTTGATATGTCGTGAATGAGACCGCTTGAAAATCTCGTTCGCAGACGGTCCTCTAATGTTGCGATTTCCTTTGGTGGTCTATCTGAGCATAGGATGATTTGTTTTCCGTTCATAATAAGTTCGTTGAAAGTGTGGAAAAACTCCTCTTGAATTTCCTTGCCTCTTGACAAAAACTGAATATCATCCACCATCAAAACATCAAGATTTCTGTAAATCTCCCTAAACTCCATTATAGATTTGTTTTTTGACGGAGAGAGAAGAGATGAGATGTAGGAATTTGTAAATTGTTCACAAGTCACATACTTGATTTTAAGTTCTGGTGAGTATTGTCTGACATAATTTCCTATTGCGTGCAAAAGGTGAGTCTTACCAAGTCCAGAATTTCCGTAGATAAAAAGCGGATTGAAGTTACTTCCAGGATTTTGGGCGACTGCTTGTGCGGCAGTGTAGACAAATTGGTTACTTTTCCCAACGACGAAGTTATCGAAAGTAAATTCCTCTTTAAATGGATTTTTATCCTGCTTTTCGATCACATTTTGCTCTTCAACTTTGCTGTTTTTGAGATACTCAATCTCTTCGTTTTGGTCAAGAACTACAAGTTTGATTGGTTTTTGAAGCACTTCAAATGCACAATCGGTTATTTTGTCGGCAAAATTTCTCAAAATTTGATTTTTTGCAGAGACCGACTGTGCGGCAATAACAAAATTTCCATTGTCGTCGATTTCGAGTGGCTTGATTGTCTTTATCCAAAGCATAAACGAAACAGAGGAAATTCTGATTTGCAATTTTTCCAAAATTTGTTGCCATATCAATTCAATATCTTGCATAAACGTCTCCTTTTTAAACAAAAAAATTATATTTGGAAAAAAATAAATTGTCAAGCAAGTTTGAAATATAAAAAGGATTATGCTACAATACAACATATGAAGATACAATCTCTCTCCATAAAGAATTTCAGAAATTACAAAAACCTCTCAGTCAAGTTTGACGAAAAGGTAAATGTTTTCATTGGAAAGAATGCTCAAGGAAAGACAAATCTCCTTGAAAGCATTTATTATTGTTGCATTGGGAAGAGTTTCAAATCTTGCAAGGATAAAGATTTGATTAAATGGGGAGAGGAGAACTCTTTTATCAAACTCAAAGCCGAAAAAAAATACAGAGAGACTGATATTGAGATAAAACTCAGCCAGACCCAAAAGAAAACAATTCTCATAAATTCACTTCCAATACGAAAGATTGGAGAACTTATTGGAGAGGTTAACATCGTCTTTTTCTCTCCGCAGGAACTCAGACTTGTCAGAGAGAGTCCAGATGAGAGAAGAAGATTTATGGATATAGACATCTCGCAAAACAACAAAAGATATTTTTATCAACTTGGAAGATACGAAAAGATACTTGCAAACAGAAACAAACTCTTGAAAAACAGCCAAAATCTTGAGGTTGTCAAAGAGACGATTGACATTTGGGACAGGGCACTTGTTGCAAGTGCAAAACTTATAACAGAAGAGAGGGAGAAGTTTGTCAAAGAAATCACCCCTTACGCACAGAAGGCACATTCTTATATAAGTGGTGGAAAGGAAAATTTGTCGCTTGTGTATAAAAGTGGTTGCAAAATTGCCATTGATGAGAATTTTGAGAAAAATCTTGACAAGTTACTCAAAAAGAACCTTGAAAAAGACTTCAAACTAGGTTACACCTCGGTTGGACCTCACAGAGATGATATTGACATTTTCTTAAATGATGTCGAAGTGAAGAGTTTTGGTTCACAAGGGCAACAACGAACAGTTGGGCTTTCGTTGAAACTTGCCGAACTTGAGAATATGTTCAATATAAATGGAGAATATCCGATTTTGCTTCTTGATGATGTCTTTTCGGAACTTGACACCGAAAGACAAAACAGACTTTTGAGGTTTGTTGACAGGACACAAACCTTTATAACTTGCACAGACGAGAAAAAAATTGCAGGAAAAGTGTTTAATATTGTTGACGGGGATGTAAAAAGAAATTAGAATAGTCTCAGATAATATACTTATTTTTCGATTTCAGCAAATAATAAAAATTAGGAAGGATTTGTATGGAAAGTATAATTTTGTGGGTCAGCGTTGGACTTTTTGCGTTGGCGGTTTTGATTGGACTTGTTGTGGGGTTGAGCAGAGGACTTAAGAGGTCGGCTCTTCACCTGTTGTTTTTCGCGGTGAGCATTGTCGTGTCTTTTCTTTTGACAAAAACAATCACAAACGCCGTGCTTGGCATAACGCTTCCTATCGACAACGGTAAGTATACCATAAGCGAATATATAATGTATCTGATTGAGAGAGAGGTGGACATTTCCTCTTTTGAAACGGCGGGAATTTTTATCGAAAATATTCCAAACGCCATTGTTACACCAATAATTTTTATTGTGCTGACACTTGTTTTCTTCCTATTGTTTGATATTGCTTATCTTATCACCGCAAGACTTACATTTGGGAAGAAAAAGGAAGATTTCCAAGAGAACAAGCCATACAGGGCATATGGCGGACTTATCGGAATGGTTGAGGGAATATTTATGATTGTGTTGCTCTTTGCACCACTTTCTTCACTCACAAGCACCTACAATGAAATCACCCACATAAGCGATGTGTCAATTTCCACTCAAGAAAATTCAAACAATATGAGATATGTTTCGGAAGTGGTCTCGGACATTGTTCCAAAAGAGGTCAACGACGCAATCATTGCTTGGGACAAGAGTGTGCTTGGGAAACTTACTGAAGTTTTTGGACTTGACAACGGAATGTTTGATTATCTTTCAAGTTTCAAAATAGACGGAGAAAATATTCAGTTCCGAAAAGAACTTACAAATATTCTTTACGCATACGACGATGTTGCTGTCGTCTACAACCTCGCAAGAAGCAACCAATATTCAGAAATAAATTTCAGCAATTTGCGTGCAAGTTTGAATGAGGTTATGGACGGAAACTTCTTCAGGACGGTGATTGCAGATTCGTTTGAGACATTTATCACCGATTACGAGACGGTTAAGACACAATTAAACTTGAATTTTTCGCAAGAAATTGACGATTTGTTTAAAGAGATGAGTTTGTCTTTCTCACAAAAGGAGGTTGACACCGCTCGATACCTGAAGCAAGACATAAACAGAGTTTTGGACACATTTGATGTTGTTTTCACAAACGACCTTATCACAAAATACAACAATCTTGAAGACAAAAAATTTACCACAATTATGGAATTTATAAGTCAAAACAACTCTGCAGTCGGGACAGTGGCGACTAATGTCGTTTCATTGAATCTTGTTGATGACGCTTTCGATTATCTCTTAGATTATGCATCGACCAAATTTGAAGGTTTGTTTGAAAATACTGAGGGGTTGGTTATTGCTTTAAACAAAGAAATCGGAGACAAGTCAGAGACAATAGATGACATTCTTGCAGTTGTGGATGATGTGACAGTGATAAGTGAAGACATTGATTTGTCAAAACTCTTTGAAAACACTGATATTCTTGACGTTCTCACCTCTGCGACTGATATTGACGGGACTTTGATAAAACTTGGGAAAGTTTTTGACGAGATAAGAAACTTGGACATTCTCGTTTTGCCAGCACAGGAAGAATCAACTCAACCAACTTACGTTTTTGACAACATTTTGAAAACTTTTGACATCGAACTTTTGGGAGATGAGGTTTATTTGTCGACCACTGCAGACGAAAAAACCAAACTCGACACTTACGAAAAATTCTTCACTTATATTGCAGAGCCGATTGACTTGGCAAGCGAAATGGGACTTTTGGACATAGGAAAAGAGGGGACAGATTTTGATTCGGTGCTTGACAATGTTTTGATTTACACAGCAATCGACGAGACATCTCTTTCAAGAATTATCACTCCATTCTATCAACTTTCAGTTATGGACCTCAAGGCCTCTGTCTTTGACGAGATAATAAACCAACTTCAAACAAATGTTTCAATTTTGAATTTTGACAGTGTGAAAGCAGAAGATGATTATTTTGTTTGGGTTGAGGAGTTCAACAACATTGCTCAAACCTTAAACCTTTTAAATTCTGGTGCAGGAGAAATTGAGGGCTCGAGTGAAACATACATCAAATATTTGATAAGCGACTCCGCTGACCTTGAGATCGCAATGAAAGCACTTCTTGAAAATAACAGAATGGAAGCGGTGCTTGACGAAGTGTTCTCGGCGAGGGTGTTTGGAAATATGACAAGTGATTTGTTCACTGTTTTGGATGACGCTGTGAAAGATTTGACAGGCACGACGACAGTGGAACTTTCGACAGATTTGACAAATTTAAGCAGTCAAAAACAAAACACCATTGACACATTGATTTCAGTTTTGGATTTGATGTGGAACAATGAAGAACTCACTCTTCAAAATTATGGAACAATTCTCGACCTTCTCAAGACAAACGCTTCAAACGGTGGGCAGAAAAACGGCGTATTAAACAACATCTTTGTCAACGTGATTTGGTATCTCACAGGAGACGACTTGACAAAAGAGAAAGTCTTCTCAGGACTGACACCTCACGAAAATGCGGAAGATATAAAGGCATATCTCGACATCTCAGATTATTATGCGGAAGATGTAAGTTATGAAAGTCTTATGGCGGAGATTGATTCAGTTTTGGAACTTCAACAAAATGTTGATTTCACAATTTCCGAGACAAACACGCCAGCAGATGTGATTCAAGGAATTGCGGACACATTTGCAGACAAGACGGAAGAAGAAAAGATTTCGATTGTTGAAAATCTCACCACTCTTCTTGAAAACAAAAACGAAACTCTCTTGGATGAAGAAGAAAAGAGTCAGTTTGGAGAGACATTGAGGTCGGAAATCGCGTCGGCTTTTGCAGACAGCCCAACTCTTATCGAAAAACTTGAGACGCTCTTTGGAATTTAATCTCACAAAATAAAAACCTCTCAAAATATCTGGGAGGTTTTTATTATTTTAAAATCGTTTTACAACTTGAAATTTTTGTGCTATTCTTATAATGTATAAGGATTGATATGGAATTTGTTCATATTCCAGTTATGCTGGACGAGGTTATCGAGGGATTAAACATAAAGGAAAATGGCATATATGTCGATTGCACGGTGGGTGGCGGTGGACATTCTTTTGAAATCGCAAAGAGACTGGGCTCTGGGCATTTGTATGCTTTCGATAGAGACGAGGAAGCAATTCAAAAAAGCACAGAGACGCTTGCGCCATTTTCTGAGAAAGTGACAATCATTAAATCAAATTTCAAAGACGCTTCAAGCATTTTGAGAAGTTTGGGCGTGGAGAAAATAGACGGATTCTTGATTGATTTGGGAGTGAGTTCACACCAAATCGACGAGGGAGAAAGGGGTTTCAGTTTTGTTCACGACGGCCCACTTGATATGAGAATGGACAGAAGTGACAATTCACTGACGGCAAGGGATATTGTAAACAACTTTTCGTATGAAGATTTGATGAAAATTTTTTATTCTTATGGCGAAGAGGAATTTTCAAAAAATATTGCAAAGAAAATTGTTGAACAGAGGGAGAAAAAACCGATTGAAACCACTTTTGAACTTCGTGACATAATCGAAAGCAGTCTCCCAAAGAAAGTTGTTTTTTCAAGAGGCGGTGCGTCAAAAAAGGTCTTTCAGGCACTCAGAATCTATGTCAATGGCGAATTGGAGGGGCTTGACAAGGTTTTGGAGGAACTTATCTCGCTTCTTAACGCTGGCGGAAGGGGCTGTGTGTTGACCTTTCACAGTTTGGAGGACAGAATCGTCAAAAATGTCTTCAAACTTTACAGCACAGATTGCATTTGCCCACCAAAGACTCCAATTTGCATTTGCGGACATAAGGCGAGTGTTAAACTCGTAAACCGAAAACCAATCGTCGCAAGTGAAGAGGAGCAAAAGCGAAACAGCAGAAGCACCAGTGCAAAACTGAGAATTGTGGAAAAATTGGCAGAAAAATCATAATTTGCAAAGGAGAAAAGTAAGATATATGGACAGACTGATTGTTCAAACAGAAAAGCAAAAAGAAGAAAAAATTGCGGTTGAAACTGAGGCAAAAAGAGAAGAAAAGTCTAAGGAGAAAGAGACTTCTCAAGTTTTGCCAAGTGATGTTTCTGACGGCAAGACGGAATATCTTGCTTCTTTGGAGGATATCACCGTTGCGGACTATCTGAAAAAAGAGGAAGAGAAGAAACTTAAGGAGTTTGAAAAAGAAAAGGAAGACCTCATCCAAAAGCAGTATGAAAAGGAAGAGACCCGAGAGGAAAAACCTCAAAAAGAAAAAGCAGTCAGTCAAAATATCATAGAAAAACCCAATTATGATTTAATTCAAGAAAACAAAAAGATTGTCAGATTGAAGAAAAGACAAAAAGAAAAAAAGTCGCCAAACAAAAAGAAACTCAGTTTGATTCTTTCAATAACACTGGGCATTGCGTCGATTATCTGCGTGTCAAACATCATTGCAATCGACCAAATGTCGTCAGATTTGGCTGGGCTGGAGTATGAACTCTATGAGGTTAATTTGCCAAAATACTTGAATGACATTGCAAATCTCGACACAACAAAAAAGGGAATGGATTTTATTGAGACATATCCAGAAGAGGTCTACGACGCTGGCGAAGAAGGACAAAAGACGAATTGGTTTGACAAAGTTTGTGATTTCTTGAGTGGGTTGTTTGGAGGTTAAACTTGCAAAAACCTTACACATTACATTCGTTGCAAAAGAGAATCAAGGTGATATTTTTAATAATGGTGATTATCTTTTGCAGTCTCGGTGTAAGGCTTTTTGTTGTGCAAATAATAAATGGGAAAGAACTTCAGCAAAGAGCAACGGACCAATGGACAAGAGACTTGGCACTCACTGCTCCGAGGGGTTCTTTTTTTGACGCAACTGGGGACACTTTGGCGGTGAGTTACACGACCTATGACGTTTATGTGCGTGGAAGACAGGTGACAGATGCTGAAAAAACCGCCTCCACTTTAGCAGAAATTCTTGACCTTGACTATGAAAACACGCTTGAAAAAGTCTCAAGAAAAAATGTCTCGGAAGTGCTTTTGAAGATGCAAGTTGAGGCTGAGGTTGCGGAAGAAATTTACAATGAAAAACTTGACGGAATTTATCTGACTGAAAATGTCGGGAGATATTATGTGTACGGAAATCTGCTCACCCAACTTCTTGGCTTCACATCAATTGACAATGTCGGACAGGCGGGGCTTGAAGCCTATTTGGACGAATTTCTGACGGGAGTTGACGGATACAGTTATGTGCAGAGCGACTTGCAAGGCAAGGAAATAGGCGGAAGCATAAGGTATTATGTAAATGGCATTTCTGGCAGTGATGTGACGCTTACAATAAACAGCAAAATTCAAATCTTGCTCGAACAAATCTTGTCCAAAGCCTATGAAGAGCAGAAAGCAAAGGCTGTCACGGGAATTGTTATGAACGCCAAAACAAGCGAGATTCTGGCGATTTCATCAAAGCCAAGTTTTGACCTAAACGATGTCCCGAGAAACGATTTGTCCACACTTTTTGAGCAGTCAAAAATGAAAGCGGTGACTGACACCTATGAGCCAGGTTCAACTTTCAAGATTTTGACGCTTGCGGCGGCTCTTGAGGAGGGGGTTGTCACTCTTGATGACACATTTTATTGCCCAGGATACAGAATAATAGACGGACAAAGAATAAAATGCTGGAAGACAATAGGGCACGGAAAACAAACTCTCACCGAGGCGTTTTCAAACTCTTGCAACTGCTGTTTTATGGACTTGGCGTTGCGACTCGGGGTGGATAAATTCTATGATTATATGCAGAAATTTGGACTCGGGCAGAAGACTGGGATAACAATTCAGGGCGAAAGTGGTGGAATTTTGATGAACAAGAGCAGTGTCAAGACGGTTGACCTTGCAAGAATGGGTTTTGGTCACGCGGTCGCTGTCACTCCTATCCAACTTCTGACCGCTGTTGCTGGGGTCACGAGTGGAAGCCTCAAGACTCCGACAGTGATTGAAAAAATTGTTGATGTAAATGGAAAAACGATCTATGAGCCTGAGGTGAAGGAGACAAAAGTCGTCTCTGAAAACACAAGACAAATCGTAAATCAATTGTTGCAAAAGGCGGAAAACAAAACGCAGGAATATTCTTTTGTGGAAGGTTACAATGTCGGAGGAAAAACAGGAACAGCCCAAAAATACAACGAAACTGGTGGAATCGCACAAGGAAAATACATCTCAAGTTTCATCGGCACTTATCCTGCGGACGACCCAGAATATCTTATGATGATTATGGTGGATGAGCCGAGTGCTGGGGCGTATTATGGGTCAATGGTTGCAGCGCCTTATGGCAAAGAGTTTTTTTCTTCATTTTTTGAGTTTTATGATTTGCCAAAGGATGACCCAAACATAGTTTTGGAGGAGGTGATTATGCCCGAACTTACGGGATACAGTCTTGCAAATGCGGTTGCAGAACTCAAAAAACTTGGAATTTACTATGAGATAGACGGCGACGGCGGGGTGATAAAAAGACAACTTCCGCCCGCTGGAACAATTCTCTACAAAGGACAAACAGTGCTTTTGGTGACTTAATTTTTCGGAAAAAAGAAAAGAGAAAAAAGATTGGTCAAAAAACCCAACTCAAAGTCCTGTTGAGAAAAATTTTTAAATAAAAATTTATATTGACAAAATTCTGGCAGTGATTTATAATGACCCAGCGAGGCATTTATGAATATGAAAAATTTGAAAAAATCAAAATTATTGACTCTTGTTGCAAGCGTCCTTGTTTTCAGTGGAGGGGTTGCAATTGCGGTGGTTTCTGAGCAAAATATTGGGCAGATTGACAATAAAATCGACGGGAGGTTTGAAAGGTATAAGTATGAGCAAGTGGACAAAAATTTGAAGACGGAGAAGTTGTTGGCTCTTTCAGAACAATTCAAAAATGAAGAAATTACTTCAGAACAATACATTCTCGAAAGCGCATCCGTCGAGGGAATAGAAAAGGAAGAATTTGTTCAAGAGTATTTCAAGAAAGAGGATGCTCAAGAATATGAAGATTTAAACAGCGAGAGAGCAGTTTGGAAAAATGTTGGCACAACCTTGGGAACGATTGCCACTGTTGCAGGCGGAGCGGGAGCGATTTTTTCTTGGCCTCCGACAGAAAAGGAAAAATAGAAAAACCTTGTATTGACAGATCGCGAGAAAAGATTTAAAATAGAAAAACGGAGAAGAAATTATGGGAAAACTTAAAAATGCGATTGTGACATCTATATGCGGAGCGGTTTTGATTGGCGGAGGAGCAACTTTGATTGTCAGTCAAGTTGAGAAATCAAATTGTCAAAAACAAATAAACCAGATGTTTGAAACTTACAACTATTCTGAAAACAATGCTGAAATTTCGCAAGAAGAATTTGTTGAAGAGAATTTTTCTGATGAAGATAAGCAAAATTATGACAATTTGGTGGGAAAGCAACAGAACTGGAATGAATATGGTGACACCATTGGTGCATCAGCGACGGCAGTTGGTGCGGTGTCTGTGGTAGCCATTGCGATTGGAGAACTTATCAAACACAGAGGAATTGACACGTCCGAATTTCTTGCAGAGATTTTCAACAATTTTTACAAAAACGAATATGGCGAAGATAGTTTCATTGAATTAAAAGCAAAAACAAAAGAAACAGAAACGCCAAAACCAGCCGAAAATAAAGAGATTCAAAAATAAAGGCTATCAAGGCTTTTTTATTTGTGGAACTAAGTAAACAAATTAAAATTGGACAAACAAACTGAAATAGTTGATTAAAATGAGGAAAAATTATATAATATTCCTATGATGACGTATATAATTATCGGTGCTGTGGCGCTTGTTGGGGTGCTTCTTTGTTTTTGTTTGGCGGTTGCGAGTTTCTCCTCAGACAATTTTTATGAAAAACTTGAGGAAAACAGACAGCGAAGAAACTCTTATGGAATCTCAACTCTCGACTATGTCAGAGCAATAAACAACCAGTTTTTTGACGGCAGACTCAAACTTGCCAGATGTGAGCAATATCAGGACCATTACAGCACAGGAGTGGTTGCACTCAGTGCAGAGACGATGAGTTCGGACAGCCTTGCCTCTCTTGCAACTGTTTCTCACGAACTTGGTCACGCAAAGCAAGACGCGGAAGGAGATAAACTCAAGAAGCATTGGAGAAGAAAAAAGGCGGGAAGAATATGCGGGCTGTTTTTTATGCCTGTTGTCCTTTGCGGAATTGTTTTGAGTGTGCTCTATCTTTTGGAGATCTTGCCACAAACGGCGGTGCTTATTGCGGGACTTGCTCTTCTTGGACTTGGTGTGTTGATTTTTATTTTCGCGGTCTACCTGAAATATAAAGAAATTCAAATTGAAAAAGAGGCGTCAAAATACGCAATGGAATATTTGCGTGAGTTGTTGACACCGCAAGAGTGCAAGTCGTGCGAAGAATTTTTGAACAGTGCAAGGCTGACCTATTGGGCGGTTTTGTTTAAGACTCTTCTCAGTTGGACATTTCTCACAGGAAAAGACAAAATGTTTAGATAATGGGGTTTAAGGCAGGAAAGAAAAATTGTCGTCTTTTTTGAGATAACTCTTGCAAAAATGAGGCGATTTTTTGTTTGTCGAGTCGCCTTTTGACACTTCGATTTCTGATCTTGTGCAGTGAGCGCCATTCAAATTGAAAATACAATCGTTGACATCACAAGAGATACATTTGTTTATACAATTATTCATAAATTCCTCCACTTTTATTGTGAGCAAAACAAGTGAAAGTATTTATGAAATGCAAGTTATAAAAAAATATGAAACAACATATATTTTATTGAATGGAAATTGTTGACAATTCTCGTCAAAAAAAAGTAAAATGAGAATGTAACAAATTACAAATAAAAAAAGGAGGGTGTTATGGCAGGAAAATCAGATTATTTTGGACTTAGTTATGTTGTGAGTTTGATTCTCGCAATCATACCAGTCACATCGT
Source organism: uncultured Clostridia bacterium (assembly GCA_944381175.1). Lineage (GTDB taxonomy): Bacteria > Bacillota > Clostridia > Christensenellales > UBA1242 > Caccovivens. The sequence goes on from CALWKD010000013.1 coordinate 17,285, forward strand.
TCATTTGCGGTGCTGTGACAAGAATTATGGAAGGAAAGATTGTTGCTGGACTTCTCAGAATTCTGTTCGGTTGGAACATCATTTGGCTTTGCGACCTTGTATGTATGATTGTAAACAAAAAAATCTTGAGACTTTTGAATGTCTAAAACTCAAAAAAAACAACTCTGAAATGGAGTTGTTTTTTCTTTATATAGAAGGATGTTAAAAATTTTTGTTAGGATGCTGAAAATTCTTGTTGATTAAGTCAAAAACAGACAGAAATCAAACAAAGTTTGCGTTTTTTGATTTAATTTGCACAAAAATCAAACATCAAAAAACTAAAATTTGGTCGCTTTTGCGATGTAAGAGGTGAGTTCTGAGATTGGGAGTCTGATTTGTTGCATCGTGTCACGGTCTCTTATTGTGACTGTCTGGTCTTCAAGGGTGTCAAAGTCAATGGTGACACAGAAAGGAGTTCCGATTTCGTCCTCCCTACGATATCTCTTGCCGATTGAACCAGCCTCGTCATAGTCACACATAAACTCTTTTGAAAGAAGAGCATAGACTTCTTTCGCCTTTTCACTCAAATTCTTTTGAAGAGGAAGAATTGCCACTTTATATGGCGCGATTGCTGGGTTTAAGTGGAGCACAACCCTTGTCTCTCCATTTTCAAGAGTCTCTTCATCATATGCTTCGCAAAGAAGCGCAAGAGCAAGACGCCCTACACCGATTGAGTATTCGATGACTGTTGGGATGAATTTTTCATTTGTGACCGGGTCAAGATAGAACATATTTTTGCCACTATACTCCGAATGTCTTGACAAATCGTGAGTTGACCTGTGGTGAATACCATTGAGTTCTTCCCAGCCGATAGGAAATTTGTATTGAATATCACAAGCGGCTTTTGCATAGAAAGCGAGTTTGTCGTGGTCGTGGAAGCGAAGTCTTTCGCCATTCAAGCCCAAATCTTCCGCAAATTTCAACGCTTGTTTTTTGTAATCTGCATACTGGTCGAAAGCGTTTTCGTCGCGACAGAAGCACTGAAGTTCCATTTGCTCAAACTCGATTGTTCTGAAAAGGAAGTTTCCTGGAGTGATTTCATTCCTGAAAGATTTTCCAATTTGAGCGATTGCAAAAGGCACTTTTGCACGAGTTGTTCTTTGAACATTCAAGAAATTCACATATTCACCTTGACAAGTCTCAGGGCGAAGATAAACAACATCTTTCTCACCTTCAACAGTTCCACGGCTTGTCTCAAACATAAGTTTGAACTGTCTGATTGGCGTCCAGTTGTGATTTCCACAGTGAGGGCATTTGATTTTGTGCTCTTCGATGTAAGCCTCCATTTGCTCATTTGTCATTCCTTCGGCAGCAACAGTTCCCTTTGAATATTCTTCAATCAAATTGTCAGCACGGAATCTTTGTTTGCAAGACTTGCAGTCCATCTTTGGATCTGAAAAACCTTGTGCGTGACCACTTGCTTCCCAAACTCTTGGATTCATCAAAATTGAAGCATCGACGCCATATGTGTTTGGACTTTCTTGCACAAAGCGTTTCCACCAAGCCTTTTTGATGTTGTTTTCGAGTTCAACTCCGACAGGTCCAAAGTCCCAAGTGTTTGCAAACCCTCCGTAAATTTCACTTCCTGGAAAAACAAAACCACGATTTTTGCAAAGATTTATGATTTTGTCCATAGTAACTTTTCTTTCTTCCATAATATTCTCCTTTTTATTTTTTTTGCATTTTTAAGGCGGGTGTTGTAAAAAAATAAAACCCTATGCCTCGAAAGCATAGGGGCGATTATCTGACCGCTGTTCCACCCTAATTCACAAGATAAACTTGCCTCATTTGAAAGTCTTTACGCCGACAAGCGTTTGCTCGGGAGTTGCCAATTCCGTCATTGCTGAGTATATTGTAAAGCACTTTACTCAAAATGTCAATTTATTTTTTCAATTTTCTTCAAAAAGTTTAAATTGAAAAAAACTTAAAATTTGATATTTTTAATAAAAAACAATGAAAAATTAACGTTTTTTCCTAAAAATTATAAATTAGATTATAAAATTTATAAAAAATAAATGAAAAATGTGAAAATATGTAAAAAATAAGTTTTTTAAAAAATAATATTAAATTTTGAATAAATTTTTTTGCCTTAAAAATGCGTATTTCTAGCATTTTTTAATTTTTTATATTATTTTTAAATAAAAAATGTTAAAAATTAAGAAAAATCAAATAAAAATAAAAAAATTAGCATTTTTTTTGCTAATTTTTATATTTTTCCATATATTCTTCATATGTCATTTGTTTATCAATTATTGTGTTTTCATCGACAATATCAATGATTCTGTTTGCGACCGTTTCGATTATCTCTTGGTCGCCAGTGGCAAAAAGCATTGGACCTTTGAAATTTATCATTCCTTTATTAAGTGATGTTATGCTTTCAAGGTCGAGGTGGTTTGTAGGTTCGTCCAAAATAAGAAAATTCCCTGCTTCAAGCATAATTTTTGCGAGCATACATCTCACCTTTTCGCCACCAGAGAGGACATTGACTTCTTTCAAACTCTCTTCGCCCGAGAACAACATTCTTCCGAGCCAGCCTCTGACATAACTTTCTGTCTTGTCTTTTGAATATTGTCTGAGCCAGTCCACGATGCTTAAGTGACAGCCATCAAAATATTCTCTGTTGTCTTGTGGAAGATAGGAAAATTTGATTGTTTTTCCCCAATGAATTGTTCCGCTGTCTGCCTCTTCTTTGCCCGCCAATATATTGAACAAAGTGGTCAAAACAAGGCTGTTTTGAGATAAAAATACGATTTTTTGATCTCTTTCAACTGTGAAAGAGAGGTTTTTAAACATTCCCGCCTTTGAAAGTTTTTCCACTTTCAAGATTTCTTTTCCGATTTCTTGTTCGTATTTGAAATCTACATAAGGGTATTTTCTTGAGGAAGGCTTGAAATCATCAATGGTGAGTTTCTCAAGTTCCTTCTTTCTGCTTGTTGCTTGTTTTGATTTTGAGGCATTTGCGGAGAATCTTGCAATAAATTCCTTAAGTTCTTTCGCTCTTTGTTCAGCCTTTTTGTTTTGGTCTTTTGCTTGGCGTGCAAGAAGTTGGCTCGTTTCATACCAAAAATCATAGTTTCCGAGATACATATTGATTTCGCCAAAGTCAACATCGCAAATATGCGTGCAAACTTTGTTTAAAAAGTGTCTGTTGTGGGAGACGATGATGACGATGTTTTCAAAGTCAAGCAAAAAATTTTCAAGCCAACGAATTGTCTTGAAGTCAAGGTTGTTTGTTGGTTCATCCAAAATCAAGATGTCTGGATTTCCAAAAAGTGCTTGCGCGAGCAAGACTTTAACCTTGATTTTTCCGTCAAGAGATGACATTTTCTCATAAAAAAGATCCTCGGTCACGCCAAGATTTTGGAGAAGGGTCTTTGCCTCTCCGTCCGCTTCCCAACCGCCAAGTTCGGCATACTCTGTTTCAAGTTCGCCAGCACGGATGCCGTCCTCATCCGAAAAATCTTCTTTTGCATAAAGTTCGTCTTTTTCCTTCTGGATTTCCATAAGTCTTTTATGTCCCAAAAGAACGGTGTCAAGCACGGTTTCGTCATCGTATTTGTTTTGATTTTGCTCCAAAACCGACATTCTCTCACCTGGAGTGATGAGAATTTCGCCTGTGTTTGGTTCAATCTCGCCTGTCAAAATTTTCAAGAAAGTCGATTTTCCAGCACCATTTGCACCGATTATGCCATAGCAATTTCCTTTTGTAAACTTCAAGTTTACATCTTTGTAGAGCGTTCTCCCACCAAATGCAAGGGAGATATTCACTGCTTGTATCATTATTTCTCCTTATTTTTTTGATTTAATTTTCTTTCTTTTTCTTGTTTAAACTGAGAAATTTCTTTATTTTTTATTATTTTTTCCGCTTTTTTCTCTTTTTTGATTTCTGATTTGATTTTTTTCACATTTTGTTTGAGTGTTTTTTCGTTTAAAGCCAACTCTTGTCTTTGGGCGATTTTTTCTTTCTCTCTTTTCTGTTTCGTCTTTTCAGAAATTTTTTCTGGCAAACGATTGACTCTTTCCTGATAGTAGAGTTTGTATTTGTTTTCCAAATCATCAAGATACTTTCTGACATCAAAATCTGGCTCAAAAGTTCCGTCGAGAAGGTCAAAAAAGATGGTGTCGATTGCACGAATTTCCTCATAAGCGTCACATTCATTGAAATAATATCTCTTAAACTCTTTCAAGATTGATTGTGTCACAAAAAGCCTAATTTTTAGATACGTATCAAATTTTTGCACAAATTTCTTTGACATTTTTGATGTAAATTTCTCATATTTAAGCATAGATTGAAGTTGTTTTATTTGCTTCACAGATGCTTTAAATCTTTTCTTCACATCTTTGTTGTCCTCAAACAAAAACGCTGGAAACGAGATGTCCGATTGCATTTGATTTAGATACAACCTCTCTTTGATTGCCTCTTTGTTTACGACAAAATCAGCAGGAAGAGGATTTTTTCCTGTCTGTCTGAAGGCTTTTGCGACCCGCCTGTTTATGAGGTTTAGATAATTGTAAATTTCAAAATTTCCACTCATAGACCCATTATAAAACAAATAATTTTTTGTGTCAACCTAAACGCTTATTTTGAGTGGGATTTTTGCCTATTTTATTTTAAATAAAAAATATCTTTAATCACTTGCGAAAATAAGGGAAAAATTGTATAATTATTTTGTCGTAAAATGTAAACAATAAATTTGATAAAATATTTTTAATATTTTGTGATTGTTTAGTTGGGACAAAAATAAGACGATTTGAGGTTTTTATGAAAGGTTTAAAAAAGAGGAAAGTTCTTCCCGTCTGGAAAGTGATAATTTTGATCTTTGTCGGATTTATAGGCATCGCTGGAGCAACCGCTTTGGTGTTGTATTTTATGGGAACTTTTGATGAGAAAGTTGTTCCGCCAGATGATTTGGCTTTCACGCAGACGATTGACGGAGAAGGAATCTATGAAGACGGCATCTACAAACTCTCAAGTGACTCAAATCTTACGATTGTCTCAACAACAGAAGATGTTACCGAATCGAAAATCACCTTGTCACTCGACAACGCTATTTGGACAAGAAATGGATACACAAGTGACGGAGTTATCATTGTTCCGATTGAGGTGGAACTTGGACAGGCGTTTACAGTGGAGTTGGTGAAACAAAACAACACAGAATTGAACGGAGATTGGATTGTCGGAAGTGTTGACGGAAACTCAAGACTCACTGCAAGGTCAGAAAACATTTTGCTCGGCTCTCAGACAATTGAGATTGCCGTTGACACACCTGTTGCCACAATGGAACTCGGCATTGGCGACGGAACTGCTTTGCGTACCGAGACAACACAAAATGTGGTTGTGGGATCTGTGTTCAGAATCACACCACAATTTTTACCTTCAAACAGCCAGTATTTGTTCAATGACAAATCGACAAGCAAAAGAGTTTTCTATCAAGTTTTGGGAAGTGACGGAGTCAATTATGTTACATATGACGAGAGTTCCGACACTTTCTATGCAAACCAGGTGAGTGATTCAAGATTTGCAATTGTAAACGCTTATGCTTTTTCAAATTCTTATTACGAAAAAACCTATTTTGCACAAAACCCAGAGGCAACAACCGATGAGGTTATTGCATTTTTGCAAAACGAACGAAATTTCAATATGGCAGTTACGGCAACAATAAATTTGAAAGTCTTGGACATTGAGGTGCAAGATGTTGTGGTTGAGCCGTCTGCCTCAACTGCTGAGGTTTATGTTGACAAATACTTCACGCTCTCCACAAACTCAACAAGTGCTCCAAATGATATGAGTTTGGGCGTGACAATCTATGACAGCGGAAATCGCGTTGCATCTTCGCTTTTGGGAAGAGTTGGAATTAAGATTCCGAAAGGGCAAACAAATTTCTCCATTGTTGGAGGAAGAGTTATGAAGGTGACGACGGAAGACTCTGTCGTAACAATCAAGGAAGAAGATTATCAAGCGGACTTTGATTATGCGGGTGCAGAGGAAAATGTTGAGTATTACATTTTGCCATACGCAGGTTCAAGCATTGATTACAACAACTATCGTTGGAGTTTGTCTGCGAGTGAGATTGTTCCACAATTTGAGTTGAGCGTAAACTTTTTCTACACAGACGAAGCAGGGGATTGGGTGACTTTCTTTGAGGCAAGTCAAGAGGAGACGATTCAAGTTCAAGTCAAGGAAAGTCTCACCGACTCAGTGTCTTTGACAACCTCCAATTTTGATATGGTCATAAATTACAACGACGAGGGAGAGCCAATTCCAGCGGAGCTCTCATTGTCTTCAGATACAACGGGAAACAATGTTTACACAAAAGTCGTTTATTTCCTTTACAACAACGGAGATGACACAAACGATGTCAGTGACATTTTTGAGTGTGCTGATTATGTGACATATTCAGAAGATTACAAAGGAAATCAGATAAACATTTCTGGAATTTCGCTTCAAGATAATTACAATTTCTATGAAATTTCAGGGACAAGATTGATTGCAAAGAAGAGTTACACAGGATCAATTGTTGTCTTTGCTGCTTTGGTGAGGACAAATGCTGACGGCGACACTTTATATCGAGACGGAAAATATCAACTCATTGCTTTCAGCACAGCAAGGGTTATCAATGTGGACAGCACCTTGTCAATCTCAAAAATGACCCCGACATTCTCGTTCATCGAAGGTTTGGACAGGAATGAAGAAGATGGGCAATATTATCTTCCAGCAATAAACAGAAACGATGACGGCTCAGTGAAAGATGTTGTCTCTTTCAATCTTGTGCTTTCAAGTGAGGACATCTCAAAAGATGTCGACAAACTTAGCGCCGCTTTTGGAAACACTTTGAAAGTCGTTTGTTGCGACAGAGACGGGAATGAATATCCAGACCAATATTTGACTTTGCACAGTATTCAAGAAGACCCAGATCAAAGGACTGCAAATATGGCTGTATTCACTGGAAATTTCACGATTGAGGAAGCATTCTTCTCTGCAGGATTGACGACGGTTGACTTTGGAAGGGCAATTTCTCTCAAACTTGTCTATGATGACGGGAAAGAAGTGAGGAGCAAGTTTGTTGGACTTGATGAGGCGTCAGCAGAGGGAGAAATCGATTATTTCTATGTTTATTATCAACAACCAGTGTCGATGACGGCTGTGTACCAAGTTCAAGGTTTGTCCGCAGAAGATCCAATCAAAGTTGAGATTTCTGCTGGAGCAAACGGACTTCAAATAAGTTGGGGTGACAGAACTTTGACTGCCACTGATTATCAGACCACGATTTCAAACTTGAACGAACTTTTGACTTTCACAGTCACTGATATATATGGCAGAGAGATAAGGTCTGTCGACGGAGTTTATGGAATTCAATTTGTTGAGACAAGAGAAGACTCAAATTATGTTTTGACTTTGGATGAGACTTTGACGAAAATCGCGGACTTTGTTTCGACAAACGGAACAAGTGTTGACACGGGCTTGAAGGTTTATGTTGTCGACAAGAGAAACGACAATGAAAGGGTTATGGTTGCGGACGAAGAGACGGGCGTTTTGGGAAATGTTGAGATGCAGTCAGAACTCTTCTCATTTGAAATCACAAGCGAAGGAATTGAATATGTCAGATATGACAGAAGCACTGAAATTGGAAGCACAGAACTTGCGGACACGGATTCAAAGACAGAAATTCAAGTGAGTAAATCAGTCAATGCTGACGACAACATCATTTTAAGTAGTCTGTTTGAAATCTACACAACAGGAAGCGACACGCCTGATGCAAACTATTCAATCTATTTCGACGGAACTTGGCTTCAAGGCTTCCAAGGTGACAGAGGAAGAGATTTGAAGAAGATGTTGCAGTTTACAAGAGAGGGCTCAAGCGACTTTGAGGACAGTGAAACTGCACTTGAAAGCATTTCGGACTATCAAGGGGTGGCGATTTCCACATTGAAAATCAACGCACCATTTGGTGAAGAGACCACGCTGGTGCTTAGGATAAACAGCAAAAACAACCTCTATAGTTTGACAATGCGATTGACCCTCTTCTCAGATATTGAGATAGATAAATCGTTTGAAGATTATCAAACAGAGTATCAAGATTATTTGGCGACATCCTCAGAGAGTGCTGTAAGCATTTTTGCGGAAGAGACTTATGATTTGGATAGGTATCTTTCCTTCACCTCTGACAAATATTCTTGGGCAGATGCTTTGATGCCAGAAAATGTCGATGTTTCATCGAATGTCAACGGTGTTTTCTATGAACAGCAAAATATCGCGACGCTTACCAAAGTTACTGGTGCAGACCCAGAGATAGACTTGGTTGTTGGTGCGGTGACAAGATACACAACAATCACAATCACTTTGTATTATGGGGTGAGGTCGGTTTACGCGTTCAACACCCAAATCGCACTCTTTGTAAATCCAAATGTGGTGATTGTCGAAAAAGTTGACGAATTGGGAAGTATTCCGAATTTAGACCTAAATAATATTGAGGGGAAAGACCTCTCAGATTATTATCAAATCTACAAGGCAACCTCTTATATATCTGGCGGAACAGAAAGTTCAACGCTGACTCTTGGCGGACTGACTTATAAAGGTGTTGAATATATCTTGACCTCTGATGAAGACGTGGATGCAAACAAGGCATATTATATCAAAGTTGAAAATGGATACGAATTGGTGGAAAGTCCAAACTCTGACGACTTGGAAACATATTATGAAAAGAGAGAGACGAGTAACGGCTTTGTGAACATTGAAGGAACAACATTTAAGTTTGCAGAAGGAAAACAAGTGGACATTTTGAGTGCTTATCTGCAAGCGTTCAATATTTACAGTGCGGACGGAAGCCAAAATGGCTCTCAAATTGACGCGTTGAAAGTCCAAGAGACTGAGTCTGGAGAAAAATTGTATATCACTTACAGCGAAAAGAACAGAATCACCATTGGTTTCACCGTTTCATACAACGCAGGAGGACTTGAGGGACTTGTCTCTTCAATTTTCCCAGATGCGACTGTGGTTTATTATGGTGGAGAATACAAACTGCTTGTTGACGCTGGCGGAACAAGTTATGATGTTGCGGTTGGTGCTGACGGCGAAAGTGTTTACACTATTGAAAGTGTGACAGGTGAAAGTATCTACAAAAACAATGCAGGCACAAGATTTACGACAAGAACTCCGACTTTCATTGACGCGGAAAACTCAGTGAATGTCTACTCAACGGTTAGAGACGGAGACGGCACAGAACTTAGAATCAATGTTTCTCTTGATGTTATTGTTTCAAATGTGGGCAGAGAATTTGTTTATTACACAAATGACGAGCAAGAATTTAATGTCTACAAAGATGTTGAATTTGACAAACTTATCTCAAGCAATTTTGCCGATTTGGAAGAAAATGATGTCTATGAAACTCTTGTTGCTGGAAAATCTTACAAGATTTTGCACGACATAAGCCAGGAATACACAATCACGGCTGACACAGAACTCGAGGAAGGCAAGGTTTATTACAGAAATGTTGCTGGAAACTTTGAAGTTGTCGAAAGCCCTGTGGTTGAGGATATTGCAGAATACTATGAGAAAAATTTGCCAGAGGCTGGGTTCTATTACAACTCACAAATTTACAACAGTGTCGGAAGAAGCGTTTCTGTTGAGATTGTGACAAACGGAACGGCTGGTTACATTGAAAACATAGCACAATACTCAAACGAAAGCGGAATTTTGACCATAAACAGTCTTGAAAAAATCTACACAGATGCGTTCATCGTCTTGAAATTCACAATTTCCACGACAGGCTCAAGTGTCACAAGTTATTCTTGGTATTATCGAATCAAGGTTGAGCCAAACTTCACCGCAGGAAAGGTTACTTATCCATACACTGACACAGCAAGTGAAGAGGATGGAGAGTTTTTGGATACAAATTCCGAGTATTACAACAGTGAAAATTTGACATACACAATTGATCCGTCTGAGAGGTTGAACCCGACAAACAGTATGCACAGCATAGGTTATCGTTTTGGAGATATTGTTTGGACAGAAAACGGAAAGCCAGAGGGGAAAATAACCGAAAACTTCCGATTGGTTTCAGTTTCTTCGGACAATGTTTCGGTTTCGTTCGACGGCGGAAAAATCAACATCTCATACAAGGATTCAGATGCTGTTGGAAGTGCAGAGACGGTGATAGTTGAAAAATACTGGTGTGTTGACAATGTTGAGGTGATTGGCTCTGCAATGCAATACATCTTCAAACTCAATCAGTCAAAGGCATACAGCACACATCTCTATCTTGAGAGAGTTCAAAACGAACTTGAGAAGAATGAGGATGGCTCTTATGATGTGGACATAGTTGCTGGAGAAGGATTAACAACTCTTATTCCAACAGTAAGCGTTTCTGATTCGTCGACCGAGGTTGCGACATCATTTGGGGCGTTTATTAAGGGTGATATGTTTGAACTTCTTGATGCCCTCAAGTTTAAGAGGCTCTGGGCTCCAGCGGGAGCAAATCTCCATATTGAATATGTTGGCGGAGGCGAGCCTTCGGACGAATTGTTGACGGAAGATTTTGTCTTTGTTGATGATGAATGGTACTATGCAACTGTGACAGGCGAGACTGTTGAAATTTTCAATAGCCTTGACGAACCTCAGTTGACGCTCAACATTTCCGACGGAATTGTGACGGCATTAATGCAATATAGTGGTGAGGATGCAAATGTCAGCCTCAGCATTGACGATTTGCTTGTTGACTTTATTGAAACGGGAACGCTTGAGTATTTTGAGACAAGCGATGAGACTCCAAACACGACAAAGACTTATTACACTTTTGCAGACGGAGTTTACACGGCAGTTGAATTTGGTGAGACTCCAGCGTTTGAAGAGGGTGTTACTTATTATGAAAAATACCGCTCTCCATACACAACAATTACCTTAAACGCAAAAGACACCATTTCAAAAGACAGCAATTTTGCGATTGGAATTTACACAAATGAGGGGGTTGTGTTCAACATAAACTTGCACGCACAAAGTTACTTCGAGTGGACAATAAACAAACTCTCATTTGACAGCGGAAAAACTTACACCTTTGGAGATGTCATTTCAAGCATAACTTCAAAAAATGACGATCACCCAATTGAGCAAATTCAGTTCAATCTCACAAATGGCGATGAAGTTTACAGAGAATATTATGTTCAGACAAGTGACGAAACTCCTGAGGAAACAAAGACCTATTACACTCTTGAAAATGGAGTTTACACAGAGGTTGCATTTGAGGAAGGAGAAGAGTTTGCGGAAGGGACAACCTATTACGAACTCGACAGGACTCTCAATATTTCAGATATAATCATCGTTTCTGGAGTAATTGATGATTCAGCCGATTTAAGCACAATCACATTTGAGATCGCTCCTCTTGTCAGTGATGTAAATCTTGATTTTGAAGTTGTTGTCACTGCAGACGGAGCAGATTACACATTCAATTTGACATTGGAAGCACTTGCTTGTTTTGACGAAAGTTTGACAAGACAAGTTCAAGACAATTCTTATAGGTACGGAAGCGTTTCCTTTGATGTTTTGATTGACAATGGCGACAATTTGGCGACAATCAAGCCAGAAGTTGGAGACAGCACGCCAGTGACTCTTGTCAAGACTGAAAACACCACATACGAATTTGTTGAGGGTGACGGATATGACCTCAGTGAAGGACAGGTTCAAATCACTCCAGACAATGTGAGTGAGACTGAGGAAGGGCTTGTCAAGACATTGAATGTGATAGGCAAGTTCAATGGCAACCAGATTTTGAGTTTTGTTGTCAGATACAGATATTCAGTCAGACCGAATGTAACTCTTGTTGCAAACTATCCAAACCCAGATGACAACACCAATTCTGAAGAACTTGCAAATTATCAATACGAATACATCTCTGCGACCGGCACTAAGGGCGTTGGAGAAGGGGAGAGAATTTCAAGCAATTTCGCAAACTTCTTTGGCACAAGTGCGACATTTGCAAGCGGAAATAGAGTTGTTGCCACAAAACTTGCTGAGATAACTGCGGATATTGAAATGAATTGGGATATCTCCATTTCTTCGATGTCAAGCAATGTTGCAGTTTACTTCAGTGTGGGGACAGATTATTCATATTCAAATTATATAAATTCAGAGACAGCCGACAGGACAATCATTTCAGATGTAATTGGTGGAAATGCTGTGAATTTGAGATTTGTTCTTCTGAACACTGGCTCAAACGCAGACATTACCTTTGACATCAGAGTGAATGAAGTCTTGTTGCAATACAAAGTGACAGTCATAAACAGCCCAATCGTCACAGTCACAACCAACTCACCAAATTACAATCTCAACAGAGAAATGGTTTATGCTGAAGATTTGGCTGGATATGAAGAACAGACATTGTTTGGACAAAACAGACTCTTAAATTACACATTCAGGTCCTCTGCAGTGACAGGAACAGACTATTATGTCAGACTGGAAAGCGACGGTGGAAACAAAATTCAGACAATAACTGTTGCAAATCAAGGGCTTGTGACAAATGTTGATCTTGGACAAAGTTATTCGGGCTACACATATGCTGGCACATTCTCAACTTTGGAGGGTGCTCAAAACAACGACCCTCTTCGCAAGGTTGAAGACGATTCGATTTTCCTTTCTGCTCCAAGAATCACAAGCAGAATTGTTGTGACATATTATGACGGCAGAGCAATCACGCTTGACGCACTCAACTATATTAAATTGGGTAGCCAGAGAGCGGATTCTGTCAAATTGACCACAGCAGATTATCACAATGAAAAGCAGTACTCAATTTCTGTTATGGTCGAGGGAGTGGAGGTCTCGACAAACTGGACATACAACCTCTATCTCGAGGCAGAATTTGGAGTTTCAAACACTGCCGACAGTGCAACTTCTTACAGCACAATCACCATAAATGCTGGAGAGGAGAAGAGTTTGCTTGACGAACTCGGCTTTGACATCTACAACACAAGAACAGGTCACAAATACAGCAATTCTGGCTTGGCAAACACTGACAACCTTGCAAATTCTGCAGGCTCGGTGAACATCCAACTCTACGGCATTGACAGCAGTTTGCCAATTGCATCAGGTGGTGACGCATTGCAAAATGTGGCTTATCAAATTCACCAAAGCCTCATATCCACGACAAACAAAGATTTGAGTAGTGAAATTTATTACTATACTGGGCTTATCCCAAGAGCGGGAGCGAAATTGTCTGGCGGAATTGTTGGCGGTTCGATTGATGACAACTATGTCACCCATTCTGCGGTTGTGGAAAACGGAAAACAGGTTGACTTCTCAATTCGTGCCCGTGGCGCAAACAACGACGGAAATCATGTGATGTTCAGAATCACTTACACTGTCACATTTGGCGACAGCACAACTCCAATCACAATTTCACACAACTTGCTTTTGAAAGTTTTGCCAAACGCAAGCGTAAACTTCTTGCTTAGAGACGGAAGCACATCATCAAGTTCTGCAGGAACGGAAATAATAAACGGTCAAACAGTTGCAAGCAATCAGGAATCACCATTTGCATTGCAAGATGAGACCTCTGGCAACAGTTTCTTCTTGTGGAATTCCAATTCTGTTTCTGATTCTGCAGTTCAAGCATACTTGTATGGAAACAGAACTCTCAACAACGCAAACACCTTCACATACACATATAAACCTGGCACAAGCGGATACAATGATTACACGGTAAGCTTGCCTACTGGATGGAGTAATAGCAAAGGTGTTTACACATCCAATGTTGGCTCAACTGGAACACAATTGGAATTTGGAATTGCAAGTTTGTCTCTTGGACAAAAACATTTCTATGTGACCGCTGAAGATAGTTATGGTTTCAAACTCAAATTCTACTTCACTCTCACAGCGACCGAAAATCCACAAATTGCGGAAATGACGGGCACAGGACTGCTTGTGGAAGGACAACAAATCGTTGTCGGAGCACAATATTTGCCAGTCACTCCAACAATCGTCTCCTATGGCGAGGGTGGCTCTGCAGAAGAGCGACAACTTTTGGGAACACTTGTCTACACGACAGAGGGTAACCAACCAGGCGAAAAATATGCAAACACAATCAGCAATATCCCAAGTGAAATGCTCAGCAAGATTTATCTCTCTGTGCAAACCTCAGGATTTGGCGTTGTGACAAAAGAGTTTACATCTGTTGGAGAAAGTATTCAGATCTGGGGCGGAGCAGACGATTGGGAAAACTGGAAGACCACTGACGACAAACCTGCAAGCATTGAGCAAGAGGGTGAGGATCTTCCACCAATCAATATGACCCAGGAGGATTTGAATGGGCAGACAATTTCTGTCTATGGTGTGTTTAGTTCAAACTTTGCCACAGGGAAAACGACTTTCAAAAACTTGATATACAATAAGGCAGGTGGTTCTGCTGGCAAACTTGAAGATGTTGTGATTGAACAAGTGTATTCGACAGCGAGCGGATATGAATCTCCAGTCATCTCAAATGGCGGTGACGATTCTTCAGACGATGAAGCAGTGCTTGTTTCGCTTAGAGGAATTTCTGCATATGCTTTCCCTGCATCCACAGCGACAGACAGCGATGTCGGGACAATCAACGCGATAAACACAGATGCAGCAAGCGAATACACCTCAAGGGTGAACGACATCAAAGTGGAAAAAATAGAATTCTACTATCAAGGACAACCAATCGGAACGGCAAGTGGTGGCTCTTTGAAAACCTTGATCACCAATTCCGAATACAAATTCTACACAGCATTAGGAAGTCTTGTAAATGGTGTTGATTACGACGATTCGGCAAACTTCACAGTGCCTGTGATTGACGGAATTTTGTTTGGCACGGGAAACACTCTTTCAAATGTTGAGATGAGAATCACGCTAAAGGAAGGAGGAAACTCTTGCACATTGAGCAGGTATGTTTCACTCCAAAAAGCAGCACAAGATCCAACATTCACAACAAACATCACCGACAACAAAGCGGTCTCAGCACCAAGCGGAAGAACGGTTTATAATGACACCTTGGAAGTTGTGCTTGAAAGTGGAGCAAGCGTGTCCTTTGTGATCACAGAAGCAAGCCTTTCAGAAGTTCCTAAAACTGGAATAATCACCTTGACAAACAGCAGAGCATTCACTGTGACAGAATATGTTGGAATTTCTGCAAACATTGAGGGACTCGCACACAACTTTATGAGTAAAGAAAAGGAAGATGCAGGAGAGGATAACAGATTCTACATCACCGTGCTTGAGCAATCGGATGGTGCTGGAGTTCAATTTGTCTATGATGGCACACCGATTACCACATCAAGCAAGACTTTGTATGAGCAAACGAGCGATGTGACCGTGACTGAGGGCAAGACTTATTACATCAAGAGCGGTTCAAGTTTCAACAGAGTTTCTTCGCCTACTGACAATGCAATCTCATCTTACTATGAGCAAGTGGATGCAAAATCTAGCGTGGCTAACAACATTTCAACTTACAACAATAATATTACGCTTCACATCAACGATGACAGCGAAGTAAGCAGTCCAAGTTCAAGCAAGAGCGAAACACTTTACTTCTTGTATAAGGGCACTGGAATAAGCACAAATGAAACCTATCAAATGGTGCAGACCTTCTCAGTCTTCCCAGAATACAAATCTGCAACTTCGGACCACATTGACACAAGCGGAAACATTGAGTTTAAGGTTGACGCGTATTACAAAGCGACCTCATCAAGTGATTATTATTACATCATTCCAAAGACTGTTTGGGGAGCAAAATTGAATTTGGAGCAGAATGTTGGAACAACGAAACCACTCTTCAGCGGAGCAAATTCTTACAAGTTTACTTATGAGATAAGCCAAGACATCGTCGGCGGTGCTGGTGGTGCGTTTATTGATGAAAACGGAACAATTGTCACTGAAAAGAACTTCAACCTTGAAGAAAGCACAATCACTGTCAATGTCTATATGAAGATTTCTGGGCAAAACGGTTTCTTTGATGAAGACACAATGAAGCTTAAACTTTGCACATTCAGAATGATGCTTGAAAATGTTTCGTCAGGCACAACTGTCACCACAACAAACCGCTATGGAACTATATCAGATGTGGGTGTGGTTTCTGTGCCAACAGGATACACTTTGGAATATATGGGTTCATTAAGTGATGAAACAAGCATTTCCGCAGTGTCAAGTGCTTCTTCAACAACGGTTGCTTGTGAAGTCGGAGACACTCTTGACTTCCACGAAATTCTCGACGGGAATATTGACGATTTGTTAGATTTGAAAGCAACACAAGATGCCCACAACATCACTTATCATATTGTGAATGACAGAGTGAACGGTGTGGATGGTATTGTCCACTACAACAACCTCAACACTTACACCATAACTTCAGCGGGCACACGCACCTTGACGCTGATTGCATCATACCGAACAAGCAACACATCGTCATCATACAGTTACAAGACAATCACTGTGACCGTGATGGCTTATGATGTCACCTCAAGGGAAGATAAGGTTGTTATGTTGAACGCAGGAAGTTCGTATGCTCTTGGCAGTGGAAATTGGTATCAATTCCAGGATGACGGAAGCATCGAAGAATTGACGACAAACACCTACACCGCTCCAGTCACCACAGGGATTTACTATGAGAGTTTTGTCGCAAAAGACGCCTCGGGGCAGACGACAGTTTATTCCTACACCTTCTATGTTGTTGCGAATAAAACGACAGAGATAGAAGAAGTTGTGCTTACGGAGAGTTCAAACTACACTTTGTCCAATTTGTATGAAGAGAGCGGTTACAGGTTCTATAGTGTGACAGGAAGCAATTTCTCCAGCGGTTCAGAAATTACGGCATCTGAGATATCAGTCGAAACTGGTTTCACAGCCTCTGCAAATGAAGACGTGGAGAAGAATTATATCGTAAGGGATCCAGACGGAACATACTTTAAACTTACCGTAAGATATCACTTTACCTCAGCCGCTTCTCCAACTCAAAAACACATTTATGTTCAAAATGGAGCAAGTTTGGCAAGTGAAGTTGAAGAAGAGGTTAGGGCGGATCACAGCCTTTCAGGTGGAACAGTGACTGTTTATGACATCTCCGACACAAATGTCTTGACAAAGACGACTGCAAACGCAACTGTCAGTGGTTCAGATTATCGAATTAGTGGAAAGAGATTCCTTGTTGTTTACGAAAACGACGGAAAGACAACATATTACAGATACACATTTGACTTCTTTGTTTACACAAGTTCGGCAAGCGTAAACATTGAGACAACAGAAAACAGCGCATACGCTTTGACTTCTGCAAATCCATTTGTTATCGGAGAACTCAGAAAGCCAGACGGCTCAGAGTTTGATGAAAATGTTTCGATAAATTATTATGTTTTGTCAAACGGAACTCTTCGTCCGACGACAGTTATCAATTTGGCAGACCTTACGGAAGATGTTGAAGCACAATACTTTGTCAGAGTCTTCGACGGCACAAACTATTACAATTATCTCGTTGACCTTACGTTTTCGCTTGCAATTTAACGAAAGAACGGGCAGTTTCATAAATTGTTTTTATCAAAAGGTGCTGACCTGAAACTGACTTCAGTCAGCACCATAGATAAGACAATCAAGTTGGGGCAGTTCTCGGCAAGGTGTAAAGATTTTTTCAATTAGTCATTATTAGATATTGCAAAAAATTGAAAAATTTCCAAATAAAAATGAAAAATTAAGCAAAAAAAACGCATCATAATTAAGTTTGAAGCAAGATGATATGAAATAAAGATACGAAGGGAAATCTATGAGTGCTTGGTTTTGGGTGTTTATCGCCTACATTTCTTTAAACTTTTTGATTATGGTCTCGATGATTTTTGTGGAGAGACGAAAGTTGACCAGCGTGATAAGTTGGCTGACAGTTGTCTCATTGCTTCCAGGGCTTGGCTTTATCATTTATCTTGTTTTTGGAAGCGGACTTTCAATCAGAGTGAGGAGGCTCATATCAAAATACAAAATTTACGAGCCAGAGGTTGACAAGGAATTTAAGGAATATTTGACATCTGAGAAGGCGGACAAGACATCTCTTGCAGGCGATGAGGGGATCATAAAATTTTGCTCCAACAGCGGAAGTGTTTTATGTCCAAAAAACGATGTGAGGATTTTCACAAACGGAAAGGAAAAACTGGAAATGCTTCTTGCAGACATTGAGAATGCAAAAGAGACAATCAACATTGAGTATTACATTTTCGCCGACGACAAGACAGGAAAACTCGTGATGAACGCACTCATCAAAAAAGCCAAAGAGGGAGTGCGAGTGAGGTTGATATACGACTCGATTGGGTCGTTGAAAGCACCAAGGCGTTTCTTTTGGAAATTGAAGAAGGCTGGCGGAGAAATTGCGGAGTTTTTCCCTCCTTTCATGGGAATCAGAATGATAAACCTCAAAATGAACTACCGAAATCACAAGAAAATTGTTGTGATTGACGGAAAGATTGGCTACACTGGCGGGATAAATATCCGAGATGACCATATGGGAGAGGAGAAAAAACTCTCACCTTGGCGGGATACCCATTTGCGAATTGTGGGGGCTGGTGTTTATTCGTTGCAGAACATATTCTTGAATGATTGGCGTTACGTGAAAAAAGAAAAATCTACCTTCAGTGAATATGTGGAGCAGGGATTTTTTCAAACGCCTGAAAGTTTTGGAGATGTTTGGCTTCAGGTGCTCACCTCTGGACCGAATGAGCAGATAAAAACAATAAAAGAGGCATATCTCAAACTCATTTTGGAAGCGAAGAAGGAGATAATTATTCAAACACCTTACTTTGTTCCAGACGACACTCTTATGGAGGCACTCAGGATTGCCCTTCAAAGCGGAGTGAAAGTGAAGATTATGGTGCCAAAGAAAGCCGACCACATCACTGTGTATTGGGTGACATTGTCCTACTTGAAGGATATAGCAAATTTCGGAGCGGATGTCTTTATTTATAATGGATTTTTGCACAGCAAAGCACTCATCATAGACGAAAACAAACTCTCTGTCGGCACTTGCAATTTTGACAATCGTTCTTTCAACCTCAATTTCGAGGACACCGTTTTGATGTATTCGGAGAAGGTCGCAAAAGAGTATAAAGAGTATTTCTCACAGGATATCAAAAATTCAACATATGCGGATATTGTTTATTTCAAAAAGAAAAGGTGGCTGACAAAATTTTTGCAATCTATTTTCAGGTTGTTCTCACCAATTTTATAAAGTGGAAATTTTACAGCAAAAGGTTTTACTGGAAAAATTATCAAAAAATACGAAAAAAATCGAAACGAGACTTTTAAATTTTTAAAACTAAAAAAGATAGTGATAAGCAAAATTTTCACTATCTTTTTTTATTGACTTAATAAACAAAAGCGTGAATTTCCGCTTTTTTGTTTAAAAAACCGAAACAATGAAATAATTTTTGTATGTATTTGCTTGATTCGTATGGAATAAAAAATTTGATTGGAGATTGTTTCAGCAAGAAGTTTTCGTGGTATGAAAAATCATTGTTGTCTTCTTTTTTTGTTTTTGCATCTTTGTTTTGTTGTGCGTTTCCGTTTGGTTTTTTGATACCACTCTTTTTTCTTCCATATTTTCTTGTGCTCGAAAAGAAAATACTCTTGGCCCAGACAAATCAAAATAAACTCAAAAAAAATGACTTTTTGCCTTCCGCAAGGAGATATTTCAGGTCATTTTGCATATTTATTGTAAAGATTTTCGGATGCATTTTCATTTTTCCAATTTTTTCTCTGCCTTTCACAAGTTACATTTTGAGCGAGTGCGAGGATCTTGACTTCAAAGGTGTGCTTATTTTGAGTGGAACACTGGCAAAAGGAAACCGACTCAAACTGTTCCGCCATATGATTTTTTTGCTGGCGTTGTTATGTTTGGCGGTGATTGCCACATTTCTGGGACTTCTCGTCGCACAAAATTTTGTGGAAATCTCGCAAATCAGTATGCTGGTTTGCTTGATTTTTGTGTCGCTTATGACTTTATTTTGCGTTTGTATTCCGCTTTGGGAAAAATATATTGAACAAATTTATCTAAATTCCAAATCAACTCACACAAAGGGAAGGTGATTTCTATTTTGAAAAGCGAAAATTTAGTTTGTTTTTTTCTTTTTATTTGATATAATTTTCCATAGGAGAGAAAAATTGGATTACAAAGATTTCACACCAAGAGACAAAGCCTACAAGGGCTTTCTGAAATATAGAAAACAAATCATTGACGATGCGGACAATGGAGAGTTTAACGATTCCTTTCTTGATATTGCCGCAAAGGCGATTGATGGCGATTGCGTGGCACAAGATTGCATTGCGTATTTTTTTGGGAGAGGGTTTGATGATTTCAAACCGAATTATGAGTATTATATGTCTTGGGAAGTGCTTGCTGCGGCAAACGGAAACGAGTTTGCCATTGAAAAATTGCAGTTTTTCCTTGATGTAGGGCTGAACACAATCATCTATGACAACGAGGTCCTCAAAACTGCAATGATAAAGAAAAATCTAAATAAAGACAATGCCATTGCAGTCATAAGCAATTTAATTTGCGAGGGAATCGTCGACGAACTCGGACTTGACCCCAAAAATCTCACAGATGTCACAAAGCAGGGTGAGAGATACTCGGCGGCGGTTTACAACAAATTTGTCAAAGCAATGGAAAAATCAGTGCCAAGGGTTATTGAGTTTTTGGTGAGTTAGTTCACGATGAAGCCTTGGATGTCAAAACTTTCGGCAAACACACTTGAGATTCCGACAATACACTCATTGCATAGTTCTAGTTCTCCACTTTTCAGCGAGAGACACAGAAGTTTTAAAATCAACATATTTTCAATTGCAACCAGGCTCAAAAATGCTTGATTTTCATTTTCCACGCATCTGAAAATGTGTGGTTTTTTCTTTCCGAATTTTTCCATTATTCTGATTTCAAAGGACTCAAGCCTATCCATCAATTTTTTTGACTCCATTTGTTTGTTGAGTCGCACCAAGGACGCTTTCATTTTTGCAATAAGCACCAAAACCTCATCGACGAGGAGATTAAATTCCTCTTCCTCAAGCCTTACAAACACAAAACCTTTCTTCTTCAAACTCTTTGAATACGCTTTTGCCATTTCCTCAAAATCGTTTGGAAGAAGTTCGTCATCATACACATTTTCCATATATTCTAATATGAAACGAAGAAACAAATTGTCAAATTTCATTGCAAATTTATTTTTTTGAAAAAACGCTTAAGAGGCAAATCTTGCAAGCGTAAAAAGGCGGAATTGGTGTAAAAAAACACACTCTACATTTTGGGAGTGTGCTTTTGAGATTTGGTAAAGTGAGAAAGTTTAGAAGTTGAACGGACTGGACGACTTCAAAATTTTTCTGTTTCTCATTTTGATATCATAATAAACTGCCGCAGTGTCAAGACTCTTGGTCTGTCCAATTTCTTTGTGCGCCTCTTTGACATAGAACACTGGCACTTGGTCGTTTCTTGTGAGTTGCAACTTCATTGGGTTGTATCTAAACAATTTGACAATGACAGTTCCAAATGGAATTTGTCCAAGTTCGTAAGGAGTGATAAGCGGTCTAGTTGTTCTCTGAGTTTGTGTGCTTGTGCTTGTGCTCTTTTCATCATCCTTCTTTTCGTTTTTGGAAGTCGAAGTGCTGGTCTCCTCGTGTGTCAACTGCACATCACCACATTTTTTGGAGAACGCTTCAAGAGTTGGTTGGTCATCTGTTCCGAGGAAAATTTGGGCGTTGCAGTTTCCAATGATTGTCTTTGCTGCCTCTTGACCGTATTTTGTCTCAAGTTGGGTATAGGACTGAACTGCCATTTCGTAAAGAATATTTCTTCCACGAGAGACGGTTATCATACTGTCAAACTTTGGGATTGGTGGCATATTTCCAAACTCATCCAAAATAAAGTAAACGTGTTTAGGCAGTTTTTGGTTGTGATAGGAATTTGCCTTGTCCACCAACCTTTTGTAAAGTTGGGAGATGCAAAGAATTGCAAGGTTGTGTCTTTCCTCTCTGTCGTCTGGAATAATCAAATACATAATCGTCGGTTTGCTTGTGAAGTCCTCAAAATCAATGTCGCTCTTGCTTGTCAAGTAGGAAATACCGATGTCGTTCATAAACGAAATCTTACCATTCAAGACGCCGATGTAAGATTTTGTTGTGTTTGGAGCGTTGTTGATAACGGCTGAGGTGAGGTTTGGAACATTTGATGTTGCATCGTCACGACCTTGAAGAAGATATTGTCTGACGGTCTCAAATGGAGCATCTGCATCAGGATCACGGAAAGTGGCAATTTTGTAAAGATTGAAGAAGTTGAACTTTTCCCTCGTCATCCCAAGTTCTGGGTTCAAACTGTCCTCAAGCATTGCAAGTGCACAACCATACAAATAGTCCTGTGCACCTTCTTCCCAAGTTGGGTCGTTTGAGTTTTTGGTCTTTGGCGAAATGGTGTTGCAGACCTCTTTGAGTTCGTTCTGTGCCAAGTCGGTGTATACTTGTTCCGCACTCGAAACCGCGACACGCAATTGCATTTCGTCTGGGTAGGCCACACCCTCAAAACCAAACCACTCATTGCCATATTTGACTCCTGGAAGTTCCTTGAAGCCCGCGTCTTTTGGTTTTATGCCGTTTGTGCATTTTTTTATTGTGTTTTTGCAGTTTTTGCCCTTGTGATAAACATCAAAAGCGTGCTCCATAGGATTCCATCTTGTCGAAGAGAATGGATCGCGGAGGTCAAGCGTTATGACGCGATACCCCTCATCTTCCATAATCCTGCTTGTCTTGGTGAAAAGTTCTCCCTTTGGGTCGGAGACAACCATACAAGGTTTTTCGCCCGAGTGAGCCAAAATTCTTATTGTAGGGATGATGCAAAGGGAACTTTTACCAGAAGCGGTTGTTCCAATCATCAGGCAGTGATATTCATCCTTCATCGCAATCTGATATTTTCCGTTTTCAACCGTGTTCCTAAAGACGATTCCAGTGTTTTTCAAAGATGGGAGTGATGCCCAGTTTGTCACAATCAAGCCGAATTGACTTGGAAGTTCCTTTGGAGTGAGCCACTTGGAGTCGTAGGACAATTTCATCTCTTGTCCTTCAGCAGTCTTTCCCTTGTCCTTTGCAGTTGACTCTTTCTTTTTAGGCTTGGACATAACGGCATACACAATCGCAAGCACAACGCCCACTGCAGTACCTGTCAAAGTGTAATCCATTGCGGTGAATGCGTCAGCCCATTGCATATTTTCCATAAAGTGAGCGAGCAGTCCGCCAGCAATATAACCAATAATAACCAAAATAATTAAAGCGATAAGAAATGGTTTAATTTTTTTCATAAAACAAACACCTCGTTAGTTTTATTTTAATCGTTAATGTAAAAAAAATCAAGCAAACAAGAGGTTTTATCAAAATATATAACTCTTGAGGCAAATCAGCAAAAAAGGGAGATAGGTCGAAGAGAAAAATGCGGTATTTGCCAAATATTAAATTGACAAAACAAAATCTCAGTGATAGAATAGAAAGGTCAGTCATTTGGGAAACAAGGTGTGTCAGTGATTGCAAGAAAAAAGCAGAGCCAATATATGAATGAAAACACGCTCTCGTGGCGACCATGGATAGCACAATGGTCTTCGGAGCGACGAGTTTGCAAGTTCACTGCCAATCAGGCCGAACAAAATTCGCCCTTCAAGGCATAATCACTTGCAGGCTTCGCACCCCAAAACAAAAAATTGTTTCGGGGACCCCAAAGAACAAATGGTTCCTCAGAGTTCTTTGAAAAGCAAAACCAAAATAAAAACAAAATTATGCTCCCATGGTGAAATGGATATCACAATCGACTTCGGAACACATATTTTGGGGTTCGATAATCCCCATAAAAAAATATCGTTTATGCTCCACTAGCTCAACTGTATAGAGCATTGGTCTTCGGAACCAAGGGTTGGGGGTTAGAATCCCTCGTGGAGC
>CALWKD010000014.1 GCA_944381175.1 uncultured Clostridia bacterium
AACGATTAGAAGATTTAATATATTGTTCAAAATTGAAAAAGATAGTGTTGAAGAAGTAAGAAAATCACTTGAAAACATTAAACCTTGTTTTATGATTTATAACAATATAGCAGAAAAAATGAAGATTGAAAGACAAGAAAAATCTTTGGACGCATTCTTCAAAGGTTTTGTTAAAAATCCTTATTTGTCAAGGTATTTGTTTGAGCCAAAGTCATTACAAAATCTTAACCACAATATAGAAGATGATATTGAATGGAATTTGCAAAGTTTAAATGATAGACAAAAGGAAGCTGTTAAAAAAGCAGTCGTTAGTGAAAGTATTTTCTTATTGCAAGGTCCACCGGGAACGGGTAAGACACAAGTTATTGCTGAAATAATTGCTCAATTAACAAAAAAAGGCAAAAAGATATTGGTATCAAGCGAAACTCATAAAGCTATTGATAATGTCTTTGATAGATTGCCAAAAATCCCAGAAATAAGGCCGTTGAGATTAATACCTAATATCAATGGTAAAAATACAGATTATAATCCAGAAAGACTTGTGGATAATTTTTACATAAATATTTCACAGAAAATTGATAAGCAAATAATATCATTTGAAAATTTCACAGCGACAAAAGAAAACTTTGATGAAGAATTCCAAAAGTTAAAATTGGATTATCAAAAACTATTGAAAGAGCAAGTTCAAATTGATAGTGTAAAAAATCAGATATCGTCTCATGAAAACAATAAGAAATTATTGAATGAACAAATCAGCAATTACAGAAAAGAAATTTCTATAATAGAGAATAATAAAAATGATTATGAGTTTTTGATTAAAAAGATTGGAAACTATAATTTTACTATTGATGAGAATGAGTTTAAGAAAGATGTTTTAGAAAAATTAAGTAGTGATATTAATGACATAATTAGAAAGAAAACATATTTCAAAACATCAAACATTAATGGAATTATGAGAATGGATTTGGGAAATATTATTGATGAATTAAACCAAATTCAGTTTAATCCAGAACTTATAGAACTTGAAAATGAGAAGAAAGAAATATCTAAACAAATAAGAGAAAATCTTGATGAGGATTCTGGTGAGATTATTGCCGGAAAGGAAACTGTTGTTAAGGAATTAAGAAAGAAACTTAATGAGATAAAAGAAAAAATTACACAAACAAAAAATGGCATTGATTATGATTATTCCGATTTGCAAGTATCAAGAATAATAGATGTTAAATTGCTAAATGAAAATGCAATAAAAGATTTGCCAACAATTATTTCTAATATTAGAAGTGAAATTGGTAGTTTAGTAAGCAATACTACTATCAAGTTAAATAACGAGTTAACACCAATACAAAACCAAATCAACGAAGTAACATCTAAAATAAACAATATAAAACTTGATATAATGCAGATTGATGAAAATATTTCAGCATTGAGAGAAAAAAGTGAATTTGTTAATTTTAACGATTTGCAATCTAATCTAAAACAAAGAATTAATAAATTCTTTAAAGATTTCAATATTGTTAAAGATTATCATGATATTTCGGAAGCTTTGGAAATTATAAAAAAAGAGTGGAAAGAACTTGAAAATAACTTTGATAAAAAGGAAAAAGAGAATAAGACACTTATTCCGATGTATAAAAAGATATGTAAGTTTTTAAGACAGAAAGATGTCATAGAAGAAGATAGGGTATTCTACACAAAACAATTGTATGACAATGCTAATGTTTTTGGAATAACATGCACAAGTAGAGATAGATTTAAAGAAAAAGATTTGGAAGAACTATCCAAATATAATCTTGGCGACCTTGATGTAAGAACACAAGGAATAGATGTTGTTATTATTGATGAGGTAAGTAAATCAAGTTTCCTTGATTTATTAATTCCAATTTTGTATGGCAAAACTATTATTTTAGTTGGTGACCATAGACAATTACCACCAATGTATGATTTGAGAAATTTAAAACAATCAGATATTGAGGGGCTTGATTTTATTGATTTAGATACCAATAAAGCATACACAGAATTGTATGAAGAATGTTTCTTTAAAACATTATATGAGCAAGTCCCACAAAGTAATAAAATCATGTTAAATCAACAATATAGGTGTCATGAAGACATTATGAGAGTATTTAATCATTTTTACGGTGGAAAAGATAATAAGGGGTTAATGCTCGGATACAAAAAACAAAATGATGAGAAGCAACATTTCCTTAATGTCGTTATAAATGGTAAAAATGTAATTGAACAAGACAAACATATTTACTTTGTTAATTGTGATAAACATGACTTTAACGATAATGGAAGCACATCTGTTCAAAATCCACAAGAGGCAGATGTTGTTTGCGAGTTGCTTAATAGAATTAACAATGAATATGCAAGTATGATTAAATCAAACAAAATCAAGGTTGAAATTGACAATGAAAGGAACATTGATACAAGACCAAGTATTGGCGTTATTTGCACTTATGGAGACCAAGCAGGACTAATAAAAAGAAAACTAAAAGGTAAGTTTAAATCATACGAAGGATTTAGTCAGAATAATGACAATAAATTAGTAATAAGCACAGTTGATGATTTCCAAGGTGATGAAAGAGATATTATTATCTTGTCAATGGTTAGAAACCCTATAAAACGAACAGGTAATTATGAGTTTATTAAGAAATTTGAAAGAATTAATGTTGCTTTGAGTAGAGCAAGGAAATTATTGATTGTTGTTGGTAATAAAGATTTCTTATCTAATTGTGGAGTAATAAATTTACCAGATATCGATGGCAATAAAGCATTGGATAGACAAGCGTATCCGGTCTATAAGGAAATAATCAATACAATAGATGTATATGGAAAAATATTGCAATCAGACGACATAATAAAGGAGGATAGATAATATGGAATTTTTAAGATTTAAGACATCATTTTCTATACCAATTCAAGTTATGCGTTCAAAGGTAAATTATACAGAAGTAAAACAAGCGTCAGGCATACAATATATTTTATTAGCACTAATAAATAATAATTCTAAAAATGATGAAAAACTATATGATGTATTGAGAAAATTCGGAGTTCCAAATGATTTAATATTTATGTTTATTGATGAAATTGAAAATATGATACAACTAGATATTATTAAACTTGGAAGATTAAAATTTAATGCTGACTATTTTAAAGAATATTTGGTTAAAGATTTTGAATTTACAGAAAAAGGAAACAAGATTTTTAAAAATGGAGCTGTTCCAACTGGTAAAGAATTGGTAAAAATAGTGCCATTATACTATGATTTGCTAAACAATAAAATTCTCACATCTGTTAATTTAAAAATGAAACCTAATGATAATGAAAATAAAATTTCAGAAGAGATGTTTGAAGATTATAAATACGACTTTTCATCACTTTTAGATATTGTTCAAGAAAACAAAAAGAATTTTAATTTTAAAGAACAAGAAGAAATAATTTCTGTTCAAAATGAAGAAATGAAAATGCAAAGTGCTAAATATGAAGATTGTGTCATTTTGAAATTAGAAGATAATAAATTAACTTTGACATTTACTGATGATAGATTAGAGAATTTTGTAAAGAAATATTACACAAGTGAAAATATTACAGCCATATTTGCCTATAAAGAAAAATTTAAGTTTGCAAATGATATGAAAATTGTTAAAGTGAAAAATTTAAGCGATATATCAAATTTAACATCAATTTTCTTGCCATCTCAAATCCAAACTGCACCACAAGAAACACCAGAATTATTAATTCAAACAGGGAAATACTATGTTTTTAAAAGAAAGTATAAAACCGGTTTAACATTAAAAAAAGAAGATTATGGAGCAGATTATTTAACTTTAAGTAATGGCATTATGAAAGCATATATTCCAGCTTGTGTTGACTTTTATGTTGAGAGCATTGATAAAACAATATCACTTAATTTAATTCTTGAAAAAGAATTAAACTCTAATGAAAAAGAATATTTCTATAAAGAAGTATATAATGAAATAAGTTTAGACTTTACAGATAGAAATATATTAATTGCAAAATTAATTTCTAGTGATGATAATAATTATTTATCACAGTATTTAACGAAACATATTCTTGAAAAGAATGAGTTGTCACAGCAAATATTAAACTTGAATGTATTGAGCAAAATTTTAACAGAAAGTGATAATGTAGTTCAACTGATTGCTGAACAAATTTTGGAAAAGACAATAAAGGAAATCGATGTATCAAATTTTGCTACATATATTGACTTTATAAAACCAATTCAAAAAATATTGGGATTATCTTCACATGAATTCTTAATGAAAGTAACTCAAAATATTGACAAAGATGAAAAATTATTTAAGAGTATATTAAATGGTAATTATAAGATGATAGAAGCATTATCAATAATTAATTTGTATGATATATATTTGAATGACATCATAGAGAATATAAAAATTAGTGATGATAACGAACTAGCATTGGAATCTGAAAAAACAAGAAACAGATTAGAATACCTTAAACAATTATTAGGTATAAAATCTATTACTGATTATGTAATTGATGGAAATTATAATATGCTAGATTTGGTAAACAACTATGTTGAATTTGAAAAATCTTATAACTATTTAGTTAAGTATAAGGAATTTTCAATTGATAAATTTAGTGAAATTGAAAATTATAACAGCATAATTAAACCTATTTATGAGTATGCAATTATTGAGCAACAATCATCATATAAACCAGAGAAAATTACATTTGATTTTATTGATAATAAAATTAAAAGAGGTGATTTTAAATCGGCAGTTGCAGATATGGTCATAAAAGTTGATTATGACCTAACAAAGGAATTGTCATTAAATGATAGTAATGAAATGGATTTTTATGATAAAATAATGTTAGCAGAAAATAACAAATTAATAAAACCAAACGAAGCAAGTTTATTACATACATTAAGAATATGTAGAAATAAGTTATTACACCCAAGCAAAGATGAAATACATTTTAACATTGATGAGTTAAATAAATGGAATGAATATATTTTCAAAAGCGAGGTAAACAATGAGCCATCAAGCAAGAATTGATTTTGAAGGTCAAGCAATACAGTGTTGTAGCATTTGTAAAACTGCTGAAAATACATTGTCTGACATTGATACTATCCTAAAAAAAATAGAAGATAACTCATCATTGTTGTTAAATGAAGATAGTAAAAAATTAAGAGAACAACTACTGAAAGAAAAAGATAATCTTAATAAAGAGATTAATAGTCTAAAACAATTAGCAGAGGAACAAAAGCAAAAAGGTGTTGTATATGGTGAAGTAGATACAAGTCGTGAAATCGTTAATAAAGCGAATTTATTATTAAGTAGATGTAATAGCTTTAGTTCTCAAAGGATATACGAATATGAAACACTTTTAAAGAGAATTCTTGCAACAAGTGTTAGTGATAGAAATAAATTATTACAAAAACAAATCAGTGGGACAGTCGCTTTTAGTAAAGAACTATATGAACAATTTAATAAGATTGAAGATGTTGTGCTAAAAGATTATGTTTATTTAGAATTAATCAAAGAAAACAATATTGGTAAGAGTTTTGATGAAATCGTAAAACAAGCACAGATAATATTGGATAGTGAAGTCAATAAAACTATTAGTGATAATAAAGAAAACATTATTGAAAAAATTACAAAACAACTTAAAGATATCAATCTGGAACAAAATGAGATTGATAAGATAGTTAAGGTAGAAAAGTTTGATAGTTCTTCATTACAAAAAATTCAAGAACAAACCAATAAAGAAATTGTTGATGAGCATGTAAGAAAAGAAGCTTTAAAATGTATCATAAAATCAATTGAACAAAGAGGTTTTATTGTTGACAAGAAAAATATAAAATTACAACGAGATAAAAATCAAGTGGTTTTAATAGCACAAAAGGTTAATGGTCAAACAGCAGAATTTCAAGTTTTCCTTGATGGAAGATTTATATATAAATTTGATGGATATGAAGGCCAAGCTTGTCAGAAAGATATAAATCCATTTTTAGAGGATTTAGAAAAAATTTATGGAATTAAAGTTACAAAATCAGAAACATTATGGAGTAACCCAGATAAAATTTCCACAATGAAGTATCAGACATATAATACAAATAAGGATAAAAAATAGGAGGTGAACTTATATGGCATTAGAAATTGGTTTTAAAAGAATAAAAAGAGAAGTCGGTATTAAAAGGTGCGTTATCATTGACGGCAATGTCGGTGATGTTTACCTTGATGACAAAAATCAAATTGTTGACTTAAAAAAGTATTTAACAGAAATGCTTGAAGATTTAAAGTATGACGATATTGTTTATTGGGATAGAGTAAATGGAATTGAGGGTGATATAAGTAGTCTTAAAATAACCGAAGAAAAAGAAGTTGAAGGTGAAGAATACTCGCTTGATGATGAAGGTGAAAACCAAAATACAACTATATCAAATGGAAACTTTAAAGAACCAAGTGAAATCTTTAATTTGGTTTTTAAAAACTTAACAAATAAAAATAGAAAAACAGTATTTATATTAAATTGGTCAGATTATCTTTTCTCAAATGGTGGTCAACACGATAATGAAGAAAGACAAAATTTAACATTGTTGGGCAAATCAATTAAAGATAAAAAAGTTAATTATCTATCAACAGATGTAAATGAAAGCACAATTATACTTATCACAAACAAGTTGTCAAATTTCCCATTGTCTTTTTATCAAGCAAACCCAGAAGTCTCAACAATAACATTGTCTAAACCAGACAGATTGGAAAGACGTAGATTATTGGAAAAAATTGAAGCAGGATTTGAACTTAAATTCAATCCGGGCGAAACTTTGTTAAATAGCAGTAGAACAAATGAATATATTGATGTTTTGGAAGATTTTACCAATAGAGAAATAATACAAATGGCAAAACTTTCAAGAAAGGAAGAAAAGTTAACATTTGATAAACTATACTTATTATTCAAGTATGGCGAAAAGGATAATCCTTGGGAAAAACTTGCTTATGAAGATGTTAAAAACATCAAGAAGAAATTATCTGAAAGAGTTGTAGGACAAGATGAAGCAATTGAAAAGATTGAGAAAACAGTTGTTAAAGCATATATGGGTTTAACAGGTTTACATAAGACATCAAGTAGGTCCATGCCAAAAGGGGTGTTCTTCTTTGTAGGACCAACTGGTGTTGGTAAAACAGAACTTTCAAAAGCACTTGCTAAATTCTTATTTGGTGATGAGCAGGCTTGTATTAGATTTGATATGAGTGAGTATGCACAAGAGAATTCAGACCAAAAATTAATTGGTGCTCCACCGGGATATGTTGGATACGAGCAAGGTGGACAATTAACAAATGCTATAAAAGAAAAACCATTTAGTGTAATTTTATTTGATGAGATTGAAAAAGCAGCTAAACCAAATCCAAGAATACTTGATATTTTCTTACAAATACTTGAAGATGGAAGATTAACCGATAGTAAAGGCGAAACAGTATATTTTAGCGAAAGTATAATAATCTTTACATCAAATCTTGGTGCAAGTGAAGTTAAACCGTCTGATAATAAAGAAGAAACAGCGGAAGAATTTATTAAGATTGTTAAGAATTATTTTGATAACGAAATAAAAAGACCAGAAATTCTTGGAAGAATTGGTTATAGTAATATTATTCCATTTAATTTTATTCTTGATGATGAGTTTGCTATCCAAATTGCAAAGAGTAAATTAAATCCAATTAAGAAAGGAATTCAAGAAAAATACAGACTTGATTTAGAGTTTGAAAGTGAACTTAATTTTATCAGATATATTTTAAAGAGAGTTGATAAATCAAAAGGTGGTAGAGATATTCTTAATGCAATTAATGATATTTTACTTGATGAATTATCAATGTTCTTGTTTAACAATAAACAAGATTTAGGACTATATAAAGGTTCAAAATTGCTTGTTAAAACATCAGACAAAGGATTAGAGTTTAGTTTTAATGATTAAGTTTAATGTTGCACTTATAAATACATGCACAGAAGTAGAAGGTCCATTTAAAAGATTGTGTATATGGTTTCAAGGTTGTAATAGAAATTGCAGAGGTTGTTGTAATAAGACATTACAACCTTTAAAACCAGCTAATATCATTTCTCTTGGAGATTTACTTGAAATAATAAGAAAAAGTAAAATAGAGAACAAAATAGAAGGAATAACACTATCAGGAGGGGAACCACTCTTACAAACCGGTTTAGTTAAACTACTTGAAGAAGTAAAAAATTTGGAATTAGGCATAATTCTTTTTACGGGATATCAATTAAATGAAATTGAAGATAATTTAAAAAGTCAATGTGATATCATCATTGATGGTTATTTTGATGAGCAGAAAATTGATAACGATAGAGCATTAGTTGGTTCATTAAATCAAAATATCAATTATATTTCTGATAGATATACAAATGAAAAAGATTGGTTTTATAAAAAAAAGAACTTAATTGAAGAAATAAATGTTGGAAATGACATTATCTTTAATGGTGATAAACTATAAGATTATCTAAACGTTAGTAGTATAATATAAAAAGGACTCAAGTTTATTTTGAGTTTTTTTTGCTAGTTTCAAAAGGTACTGACCTTGGAGGTCTTTTTTTAATTTGTATTTTTTGGTGTCAAAGCAAATTAAGCCTCTTCGACAAAATCGTCAAAACTTGGGAAATCAATTTCAGTGATTCTCTCAATTGTCATAGTGGATGTAAATGCTTCTCCACCTTCCACTCTTATCCCATCAGCAACCACTTTTTGAATGACATCGTCCACATACTCCAGCTTAATTGAGCCCGAATAACTTTCTTCAATTCCAGTCTCTCCTTCATTCCCCGCTCCACTTTCTTCGCCTGGTGTTGTTGCAGTGGAAGAAACTTCAATTGTGAAGATGATTTTATTTCCTTGAGTGGTTTTGGTTAGGTTGCGAATTGCTCCTTCGTTTAAAACACTAGTGAAAATTCCTTCCGCTGAAGAATAATCCGCAAACATCGATTCGTATAAACTACAGTTTCCTTCAATCAGGGCCTCGTCTGTTTGCTTAATTTTCTCATCTTCTCGTGTGTCGTCCAAATACAAATATTCCTGATAAAGATACCCATCACCTGGATAATATGCATTAACCTCAAGCGTTCCAGTGTTTTGCGAACTTTTGATGATAAGATTCTCTCCGTCTTTGAGCATATAAAGAACCATGCTCTCTTGCAAACTGCTCGCTCCTGTGACCTTAATGCCATCGAAAGTAGACACAACTTCTTCGGACGTAACATAAGCCCTGACATCATCCATTGTGAGCTTTTCCGACTTTGCTTTGTCACCGCATCCCGAAAGTCCAAGTGCTCCAGCGGTCAATGTTGCAACGGCTAGTGCCGAAATCCCAAATATTTTTCCAAATTTTTTCATAAATTCCTCTTTGTTTTTTTGTAGGATATCAAAATCCCCCCCCCGTTTGTCAATAAAAAACCAAAAAAATTTTGGATAAAATTTCGAAATGACTGGCGAAAGATTGCGATTATCAAAAAAGACTTCGCAAGGTCTTTTCAAAATCTGTAAATTCTAAACATTTATTTTAGATTGTCTCAGCGGCTGTTTCTCCAGCCCCAAGCTCAGTGCCACCTTCGTTTCCATTTCCGCTTTCTGTGCCCTCTTCAACATTTGTTTCAAGGTCCGCTGGGAAATCAATCTCTTCGCTTGTGGCAACAAAACTCGCATGCAAAATAACATCCATTGCGTGCATATCAAGTGAAATATTTGAAATTTTGTATCCTCCCGAAATCTTCTCAAAAACAAGAGCGAATGCAACTTCTCCGGTGGTGTCTTTGTAAGAAAGATTGTAAGTCAAACGACTTCCTTTCTCGGTCTCTGTGATTTTGAGTCCATTCCCTTCCATTTCTTTAAAAAGCGAAAGAAAGGTTTGAATCGTCATAGACATCTCTCCACTTTCCAAAATTCCAGTTATGTCGACATATTCCTCTGCGGAGGTGCTGTCTGTGGAAAATCTTGTGTATTTGTCCGTCTTGCTCGCTCTGTAATAAATATATCCGTCTTTGATGTATATTTCCACATAGCCAGCACTCAGTGTGCCTCCATAATATGGCACATCTTCCGGCACGTCCATAACAACCTTCGCCTCAACGCCACTTTCGCCAAATAAAATATGTTGAGTGACAACCGCATCGCCAACAATCAGTTCGGACTTAAAACCTTCTGTCATCTCAGTTTGCGTGGTCGACTTCTCGACAAATTTCTCAACATCTGCAATGGTCGTGTTGCTCCCACATCCCGCCAAACAGCACACTCCAAACGCAGCAGCCACAAAGGACAGTGCAATGAAGCCCAAAAATTTCTTCTTTCCTTTCATTTTCTCCTCCCCTTTTTTTGATGATTTCATTTTACAACACCACTCATATCTTGTCAATAAGATTGCAAAAATTTTGTGAAATTTGTTTTGAAAAGGAATATGCGAAAAGGTGCTGTGAGCAAATTTTGGCAAGACAAAAAAATTTGACAAACGAAAGAAAAATTCGAAATTTTTTCAACATTATTGGACTGAAAAAATTTGCCATTTTTGAAAATAATGAGAAAAATTTCCAAGACCACGCAATAAACTTGACAATGTTATAAAAATTGTGGTATAAAACAGAAGTCAAAGTCCTGACCTCGTAGTAAAACAGGATATTACGGAGCCCTCCTAAGGCTTTGTTCTGGGTTCGAGTCCCGGCGGGGTCACCAAGAAAATTTAGAGAGTTGATAAGACTCTTTTTTTTGTATCTTTTTGTTTTTAGGGACTTGAACGGGCATAGTCGCGGAGCCAGTGGCTCGATGAAGCGACAAGCCCCGGCGTGATAGCGAATGCAATGAGCGGAGCGAGTCCCGGCGGGGTCACCACAAATAAAAAACAGTGCTCTTGGCTCGTTTTTAAACAGGTTTAAAAAGTATCGCTTTTTGCTTGTTTTTTTATTCACGACCAAACTAAAATCTCGCTATCTCTGCGATTTTGTCGTGACTTAAATTAAATAAGGTTTTGTTTTTTAATTAAGATATACGATGTTTTATGGGACTCGAACGGGCATGCTTTTTTGTTTGATTTTGTCAGGTTGAGCAAGAACACGAAGTGTTCGCCGTCGAAACATCTCATTGTCAGGTTGAGCGAAGTCGAAACATCTAGATTCTTCGACAGCGGTCGCGGTTGCTCGTTTTTTGTGCTCTCTTGTCATATTGAGCGGTGTCGAAATACTCTGTCACCCTGCATTGCGAAGCAATCTCACGCCTTGCTTTGCTCCACGGTCAGCGTGGCGGAGTCGAAGGGTCTCGTTAGATTCTTCGACACGACTTTTAAATAACGAAATTTTGATGAACAGCAAATCTCAAAAGTCGGCTCAGAATGACAGATATGGTAAAACAATGCGTGAGATTGCTTCGCGATGCAGAATGACAGGTGTGGTGGGCAAGGCGTTGGATTCTTCGACACTGTCCGTATAAGCAAACAGGCTTAGAATGGCAAAACGCAATCTTGGTCAAAAATTTGAGCAGTCTTTCACAGTGCTTCCCCAAATCCGTCAAAAATAAAAGCAAGCAATTAATTTTTTTGCTTGCATTTTTCTATTTCAACTTATGGACATCCACTGTGTAGTCATGTGGAATTGGTTTCCATTCAACTTTTTTGAAAAGTGCAAAATAGGACGACCATGTGCCAATTTTGTCGAAAAATGGAAACATAAAGATGTAATGAAACAGTTTGAAAACATTTATTTTTGGCATATATTTGTGGTAAAAGCAATACACAAAAGTCGCTTCCAGCATTTTCTTTATCCAGTGGTTTAAATAACTCGTCAAAACAGAAATCAAAATCCCTGCAACAACATTCCATGCATTCGCCACCAAAATACCAATAATAATTTGAATTGTCCACCTAACAAGCCTTCTGCAACCACTTTCAATTGCTGTTGGGAAATTAAGCCAAAAAGTATCAAAAGAGCGAATGGAATTTTTGTTGAATTTGAAGATGTTTTTAAGAAGTTTTGGTTCGTTTTCAACAGATGATTGCAAGTGACCTTTTGCCCAACGCAACCTTTGTTTGAGGGCCACTTTAAGTTTATACGGTTGCTCATCATAAAATCTTGCCGCCTCACAATAGACAACTCTTCCGCCTTGCACAACCACATCGGTGCAAAAGGCCCTGTCTTCGGTTAAACTGGTGTATCTCCAGCCGTTTTCGACATATTTATTTGAAAAACAAAAACCTGTCCCCTGAATTCTACAAGAAAGCCCCAAGAGATTTTTGCCTCTATGTTCTCCCAAACAAGTTCGGAGCCAGTGAGTTGCGTAGGAAAAAGAAATCCAATTTTGGTCGATGTTTTTGGAATTTCTGAACGATGTGATAACCTCATTTCCTTCATCATATGCTTCGTTCATTCTTGTGAAATAATCGGGAGCCAAAACATTGTCCGCATCAAAAATGAAATACGCCTCACAACTTTTCACCCCGCCCGGTACGGTTTGTTTTATTTGGTCAAAGAGGTAACGTAGCGCAAACCCCTTTGTTCTTTCATCTGGATTTTTGTGCTCAAAAACAATCGTTTCAATGTCACTTTCTTTTGCAAACTGCTTTGCAATCTCCGCCGTTTTGTCAGTGCAGTTGTCGGCACAGACAAAAATTGTCAATTTTTCATGTGGAAAGTCTTGGTTTTGTATGCTGTCCAGCAAATTTCTGATAACTTTTTCTTCATTTCTTCCCGGAATGCAAATGCCATATTTGTGAAAATTATTTGTCTTTCTAAACTTTTGGTTATACAAAACTCCAGCATAATAAAATTTTCTATAAAACTTCAAAACAGAGTAAAAAGTGCCGATTGCACTCAAAATTGTCAGAATTATCTCCAATGCCCCCACAACTAGGTCTCCTTCTTTTGTTGTATCACAATTATTTTCAAGCACTTATATATTCATGTGTCTTGAAATAATTACCATAAAAAATTTTGTCAAGAATCTCAAGTTTGTTTAAATGTATAGTCGCTCTTTCGATGAAATCTTCCTTATCTTCCTGAGCGAACCCTTCACAAGTGTAGAGAAGTTTGTTTGCCGAATAACAAATCAATTTGTCTGTCACGAAAATTCCATATGCTCTTGAATAGATTATGCTTTCAACTTCAGGCACAAACACCGAGGTTCCAAAATATAAATTTTTCCATCCATGAATTCCAAACAAATCCAAAATCGTTGGAATAAGGTCGGCGGTTGTGGTAAACTTCGAAATTGTCGTGCTATCGCCATTTTCTTCCATTTTTGCAGTCAGTTTTTGGTCATAAATCATACAAGGAATTCGATATAATTCAGAATTGTATGTTTCATCAATACCTTTGGCATAATAAGCCAAGTTGTTATAATATGTATTGTGGTCAGCAAACATTACGATGGTCGTTCGGTCTAGCAAATCCTTCTCTTCCAAGGTGTTCATCATAATCCCAATAGCCCTATCAAAATCCATCACAGCAGCAGCATAGTTTCTCAAATAATCACTCTTTTCACCATTTCCAGCCGGATAGAGCCCATAGGAGTCAAGACTTGCATAATAATTTTCACCATTGTATCCATTCTTCAGATTTTCTCTTTCAACATAAAGCCCGTGCATAACAAATGTTATGGCAAAAGTCATAAACTGCTCATTTTCCTTAACTGAAGGAAACATAAAATCTCTCATTTTATCCCAAGCAAGCGAATCAAGCGTCCACTCATCTTTGCACCATTCTCCTTTGTCAACTGTGCCAACAACCCCGTGCTCTTCCATATCCTCAATGGAATAAAAATAATCAAAACCAAGAGAATTATGTAATGTCTTTCTGTTGTAAAAACTGCCATAGTTGTGGTGGAAAGAATTTACACCATACAGCGTGTTTTCGCTGTTCTCCACCGCCGATCTAAACATATTCGGTAATGACCATGGATATTCATTTTCTGGAAAACCATAATTGACATACTCTCCCGTCGGATTTGAGCCCAGCAAGGACAAAATCTCGCTTGTGTCCGTTTTTTCTCTTGCATAAAAATTGTCAAGAACCACACTCTCGCCCATAAATTTGTAGAGATTTGGATAAAGAGTTTGCAAGGTCTCAGCATCATACCACTCATTGAGCCACGCATACCACTCAAATGATTCCACAAGGATGTAAACCAAATTGTTCCCTTCACTCACACCAAAATACTCAGATATCTCCAATTTCTCTTCATCTGAGCCGTCACCATAAATCGCACTTGTCACCTTTTCCATATTTGAGGTGTCCACTTTGTTTGAATAAATCCCGCTTATTGCCTGATAAACCGCATTTCCAGTGATTCCGTATTGCTGATAAGTGTTGTAGGTCGAGCCATAGAGTTTTTCGACATATGATGCATGACTTTGCTCAACACCAGATAAAAAAGGGACAAAGAACGCAACCAAAATTGAAAGGCTTAAAACTCCGCTCGTCACCGAATTTGTGATAATTTTTCGTCTTTTTTGCCATTTAATTTTTTCTCTATTTTTCAAAATTCTCTTAAATTCTTTTCTTTCAACTTTTGAAAATTCTTTCATTGCTTTGTAAAGTGGAGATTTAACAATAAAAACCACGCTCAGTGCAATGAATAATGCAACAAGTGCGACACAAATCAAAACAAGCCAAACATTTAAGTCAATTTTTTGAAGTGCTCCCGCTGCATCATTTCTTTGGCTCATCATGCTCCACTCAAAAAAAGTGCCATTTGAGTCATACAAAAAGACCATTCCAACTTCCAAGACGCTTTGCCCAATCAAAACAAGTCCACCAAGGACAGTTTGTGCAATCTTGTTTTTGACCAAAATCAAAATTGATGCAAAGATAATCACAATAAGCAAAAAATAATATGGTTTCATCAAAAAAGGAAATCCGGCAGTAAAGCAAACCGAAAGATATTCGATCAACACACAACAAACCACAAAAGTCCAAACAATTAAGTTGTTTTTCAAAAACCGTCTCATACGCCCTAAAACCTCAAAATTTACAATTCTGCACAAAAATATAATCAAAATTATTATAATACTTACACGTGAAAATGTCAAGTGCCAAAAAAATAATTTTTCCATATTGCGCTCCTTTCAAACCTTATACAAAAAAAACAAACAGGTTACAAAATTTTGAAACTAGCGTAATAATTAAGAGAGATTCATTTTTAGAGTTTTTTTCTTGAGACTTAATAGAGTGAAAAACTTTTCTAAGAATTTAAAATTGGAATATCGCAGTCCAACAACAAAAAACAAAGATATTTTTGTTTCAACAACTTGATTTTTTGTTTTAATTGTGAGACTCAATATTTTAAACTTTATGTCAAAATTAAAGAGTAATAGTTAATCTTAAGTTCACATCATTTAGTTTCAAAGTTATAGCCCTTGGAGCATTTTTGTCGCTAATTTTCGACATTATGAATAAAATCGTAGAGAGATAATTTTTCAATTTTGTTGTCGAAATTGAATAATTTTTGCTATAATTACTCAAGGAGTTTCTATGAGAAGAAAAATTTTAATTGCCTCTCTTGTGGCAACTGCAGTTTGGTTTGTTTGTGCGGTGGTGTTCATCCCTTTGGCTTACACTGGAAAAGTTGTCGGTGGATTTAACAAATATTTTGCACTTGTTTCCGTGCTTCTTATGATTTGGATTCCTTACATTTTGAGTGTGGTAAAGATAAAATTTGATTTTTCAACTTTGATTGTTTATCTCGTCTTTATCTTTCTCTCAACAATGGTGGGGTCGGTTTGGAATATTTTTGCAATTTGGCTGTGGTATGACACAGTAATTCACCTTTTCAGCGGTGTTTTGATTGGCTTTGTCGGCTACTCATTATTCACGCAAAACACAAAGACAAAATTAGAATATTTCTGGCTCTTCATTTTCATCATTGCTTTCACAATGCTTTGTGGCGGAGTTTGGGAGATTTATGAGTTTATGGCAGACAGCCTCACGGGCACAAATATGCAAATTTACGAAGGATTTGCCGGGCAAGATGCTCTCGTTGACACGATGATTGACATAATCTGTGATTTGGGTGGAAGTTTGATTGCAGCAATTTGCTGTGTGTTTATTGAAAAGAACAAAAGGGCGAAAGAAGAAATTTTTGAGAGTCCAGATAATGCAACCACGATGGAACAACCTAAACAAGAAGTGGAGTAACCTCTCAAAATAAAAAAATAGAATACAAAATAGAATTTTTTCACAAACTAAGACAAATGTATTTCAATTATCACGCAAAGGTCAAAAGATTGGTCCGTGATGGGCGATGCGTGGGGTTTAAGTTTGTGGAAAGTTATCACAAAATCAGCCCCTGCCTTCTGATTTATTGCGATGACGGGAAAATCTATCCAATTAG
This sequence comes from uncultured Clostridia bacterium, assembly GCA_944381175.1. Taxonomy (GTDB): domain Bacteria; phylum Bacillota; class Clostridia; order Christensenellales; family UBA1242; genus Caccovivens. The sequence continues at coordinate 16,370 of CALWKD010000014.1, forward strand.
GAAGCATAAATTTGAGGAATACCAATTTTTGCTTTTAACTTGCGGTGTGATTGAAAAATCAGACTAAAAGTATACAAAATTTTAAAACTAGCAAAATAAAAAAGGGTTATACATTTTTAGTAAACCCCTTTTTATTAGTTTCAAGATTGCTTGACTAACGTGCTTTTTTATTGCTTCTTTGCAGATATTGCTGTTGTGGCAATTGTAACAATTGCAATGATTGCATTGATGACAAGTGTCGCATACATTGGAACAAGGCCTGTGTTAAATTCTGAACTGTAGTGGTCACCACAGTAAATAGCAACTGTGAAAATGCTTGCGATTGCAAGAATTGCTGAAAGAACTGCCGACAAAATCATCACTACTTTGACTGCCTTGACTGCTTTTTCGCTTTTGATAACGCCAAAGTCCACAAGAATTTTTGCAAGACCTGAGATGATGAGCAGTGAAGCAAAAATCAAGAGCAAAATCAACACAACTGCTGTCCCAACAGGAGCACCTTCATCGAATGAGATGCAGTCAAAACCTGACACATTCATATCTCCCACCGACTCTCCTGCAAGCTTATAGCCTATATAAGGCAAAGCCACAAAGGCCACAAGCAAAACAGCAAGCAACACCGTCACAGCATCCAAGATTGTCTTAAAGACTGACTTTTTTTCTGCCATATTATCCTCCTCCTAGAATTTAAATATCACAATGCTGCACATTTCGTCAAGAAAATTGAGAAAATAATCAGAATTTTTTGCAAGATTTTTCAAAAATGATAGGATTTTTACAGTAAAATGCAAAGTACTCCGCCTTTTCCTTCGTTGATAATTCTTCCGAGCGTCTTTTTCATCTTTCTTTGAGCATCTTCTGGCATCATAACAATCTTTGCACTTATGTTCTCATCAACAAGTGAAGAAAGGCTCTTTCCGAGCAGATTTGTCTCCCAAATATCCTCTGGAGAATTTTCAAATTTCTCGCTTAAATATTCCACCAAATCTTGACTTTGTTGTTCACTTCCAACAAGAGGAGTGACTTCCGTCTCGACATCAACTTTGATTATATGCAAACTTGGAGCGGAAGCCTTGATTTTGACACCAAACTTGCTTCCTTGTTTGACAACCTCAGGTTGCTCAAGGGTGTATTCACTCTTATTTGGCACAACAATTCCATATCCCGTCTGCTCAACCTCATCCAAAGCGTTTTTGAGTTTGTCGTACTCAATTTTTGCAATGGCAAGGTTTTTGATATAAGAGACAAGTTCATAGTCATCTTTGATTGCAAAACCGCACTCGTCAGAAAGAACTTTGTAGAAAAGCCCTTCTTTTGGAACAACATTAAATTTGATTATGCCGTCGCCCATTTCAATGTTTGAGAAAGTGATTGGGTCAAAACTTTCGCTCTCAGTAAACACAACTGTGTCCTTTTTTGCATCGCCCACTTTGGTTATTCCGCCCGCAAACTTTCTTATCTCGCCGACAATCTCCGAGATGATTGGATTTGCATAATTTAGTGCTTGAAGCCACTTTGGCATATTCACCTTGATGCTTCTGACAGGAAATTCCATAAGCACACGCTCGAAGATTTTGTCGATGTCAGCCTCTTTAAGTTCCGCAACATTCATTGCAAGCACTTGGCACTCATATTTCTCACTCAAACTTTGAGCAAGTTTTTTGCTGTCATTTGAGTTTGGGTTTTTGCAGTTTAAAACAACAACAAAAGGCTTTCCGCACACTTTCATCTCGTCAATCACCCTCTCTTCCGCCTCGACATAGTTTGCCCTCTCAATGTCCGTCACGCTTCCGTCAGTTGTGAGCACAACACCGATTGTAGAATGCTCCTCAATGACCTTCTTCGTGCCAATCTCGGCAGCCTTTTCAAAAGGCATTTCCTCGTCTGACCAAGGAGTTTTGACAAGTCTAGGCTTGTCGTTTTCGGTTGTGCCCATCGCTCCGCTGACAAGATAGCCGACACAGTCAATCATTCTGACCTTCAAATTGACGTTTCCAGCGACAGAGATTTTCACCGCCTCACTTGGAACAAACTTCGGTTGGGTCGTCATAACAGTCTTTCCGTCAGCACTTTGAGGAAGTTCATCCGTAGCCCTTTCTCTGACATTTTTGTTTTCGATATTTGGCAGGACCAATTTTTTCATAAATTCGGAGATAAATGTGGATTTGCCAACTCTGACAGGTCCAACAACTCCGACATATATATCACCATTGGTGCGAGTTTTAATATCTTCGTAAACTTGATATTTTTCCATATAAAACCTCCAAGATACCTTAATTTATGCCCAATCCAAGAGGTTTAGAACAATTCAGAAAAGCCATTTGGAAAATATTTTTTGTTGTAAAATACATCCGTATACAAACACATTTATAAAAGCAGATTTAATGAACACAAGTAAGGCACTTAAACTTCGGATTGAATAACTTTTGAAAAAGCACAAAATGACGAGATATCAACTCACAATGGACAGCGGAATTACACATTCAACGCTGACGAACTTAATGCAAGGTTCTATCAAAGGCTATAAACTCTCTACAATCATATTCACAGCAGGCGGATTTGATATGACAGTGAGCGAATTTCTTGATAGTCCACTTTTTGATAAAGATAATTTTCAATTATAGGAAACACAGATGACAAAATAGACATGTTTTTTATTTCGAAGCAGTCAAGTTGTTTTTATTTACTTATTCTTCTTGTAAAAAATTTTTACTTTCAATAGCCACTTTACAAAGACACAACAAAAAAGAGGCAATCAGCCTCTTTTCTTATATTTTGACTTGGTCAAGTCAAAACTCAACCCAATCACAAATTCCAAATCTTCCTCATCGACCTCGTCAAGCATAATCGTCAGCCAATGTTCCTTGTTCATATGGTATGCAGGGTAAATTCCCTTTTTCTCAAGCAATGCTGTTTTCAAAAGCGGGTCGCACTTGACATCCAAAATCCAAACAGGCTCGTTTGAATTTGTGCAAACTCTGCATTTTGGCACAAACATCGCAGCCGCAAACCATTTTCTGTTGTCCTTATGCCTAAAAATTGGAGTTGGTGCCCATTCATTTGAAAACGGATAATCTGCTTCCACTCCATACTCTTCTTGGATGTATTTGTGCAAGTCCTCAATTTTCATCTTTTCCATTTTCCTCTTCTGCAGAATTTGTTTCCTCGTTTTTCTTCACTTCTTCCTTCGAGGTTTCAACAGACATTTCAAGTTTTGGTTTTTTCTTGCTCTTCAACTTTTCAAGCAAGTTGACTTTGTTTTCAGTCCCCTCACACAATCTTTTTATATTCCCTCGGTGCATAAAGACAAGAAGTGCCATATTCACCCAAAGGATGACTAATAGTGGGATAAGCATTGTGGTCGAGACATTCAAAGAGAAGTAGACCGTCGCGTAGATAGTGAGTGCGAGCATCGCCGAAACGGTCACGACAAAGGCATATCTAACAAACAAAAACACAACAAATCCACACGCAAAGACAATCAACGCACCCCACCAAAACACTGGGTGGAACAAAAACATACCAAAAGTGCAAGCGACGCCCTTTCCGCCTTTAAATTTGAGGAAAACTGGGAAGCAATGCCCCAAAATTGCTCCAAACGCAATCAAAAAGTATGCAAGATTTCCATAACCCTCAAAGAAATGCTCAAACAAGAAATATCCGCCAAGTGCTGGACCTCCTGCTTTTATTGCGTCAAAGACAAGTGTCAAAATCGCTTCACCAAACCCCTTCGTGCGAAGGACATTTATTGTCCCTGGGTTTCCGCTTCCCTCTTTTGTGATGTCCTCTTTCCAAAAAATGCGAGCAAAGATTCTCGAAAAACTAATATTCCCAAAGAGGTAGCCCACGAAAAACGCAAGCACCAAATATAACGCAATCATTCCTCCTCCTTTCCTTTAAAAACAAGTTCAATCGGCGTTCCAGAAAAATCAATTCTTTCCCTAAGTCTGTTCTCCAAATATCTTTCGTAAGAAAAGTTTATAAGTGTTGGCTCTTTGCAGAAAAAGACAAATTTTGGTGGATTTGTGCTCGGTTGTGTGGCATACAAAATTTTGCTTTTCTTTCCATTTTTTGATGGTGGTTCAAAATTGAGTATGGCGTCGTGCACAATGTCGTTTAAAATTCCCGTCGAGATTCTTCTTGAAGCATTTTCATAGACCTCGTCAACGCTTTTCATAATCTCCGAAAGCCCAGTCCCCACAAGTGCGGAGACAAAAATAGCCTTAAAATATGACATAAACGAGAGTTTCTCTTTCAAAATTGCCAAAAACTCATCTTTTGTCATCGTCTTTTCATCCCATTTGTTGACAACAACCACATTTGCTTTCTTCGCTTCGTGGACGAAACCTGCAATTCTGACATCCTGCTCGGAGATTTCTTTTGTGGCATCCAAGACAATAAGCACCACATCGCTTCTTTCGATTGCGTCCATACTTCGCAAAACGGAATATCCTTCCACCGATTGTTTTTCGACGGAGCGTTGTCTACGCAGTCCCGCAGTGTCAATCAAATAATAGTCTTTTTTGTTACACCTAAACGGAATGGTCACACTGTCACGAGTCGTGCCCTCAATGTCACTGACCACCACCCTCTTTTTGCCGAGCAATCTGTTTATGAGCGAACTTTTCCCAACATTTGGTCTGCCTATAAGAGAAATTTTTATTCCGTCCAAATTGTCCTCTTTAGTGTCTGTCGGAAAATGCGAAACAATGGCATCCAAAACATCACCTATTCCCCTGCCCTGAACACAAGAAATCGGCATTGGCTCGCCAAGCCCCAAGCTGTAAAATTCATACAAAAGCGAAAGGTCAAAGTTGTCGAGTTTGTTCACAACCAGCACAACTGGCACTTTTTGTTTTCTCAGAAGTTTTGCAACATCTTCATCGGCTTGCGTTATGCCAGTTTTCCCGTCCACCAAAAAGACTATGACGGTGGCGTTTTCAATCGCAAGCATAACCTGTTCAAAAATCTCTTTTTGGAAAATGTCGTCAGATTGAAGTTCCACACCGCCCGTGTCAACAAGCGTGAAACTCTTTCCACACCATTCAGCGTCAGCATAAAGTCTGTCACGGGTGACTCCCGCAACATCATCGACAATACTCAATCTTTTCCCGCATATCTTATTGAAAAATGTTGACTTTCCAACATTCGCTCTTCCAACAATCGCAACTATAGGCTTACTCATATATTAAAATATTATCATATAAACCCATTTTAATGCAAATGTTTAGTCGAACAATTTAAAATTCAACAAACGGCAAGAAATTGTCGCAAAAAAACAAAAATTTAAGTCGTTTTAGATTTTGATTGTTTTTTCTCCAAAAAATTTAAAAAATGCAATTTTTAATTTCTCCAAACAAACAAAATTTCAAGATTTTTGATTACGCTTGCACTTTTTCTTGCAACTTTGGCAACTATCGCACTCTTTTTTCTTTATTTTTTTGCAAATAAACAAAATAGAAAAAGCCAGCAACACAAATGCACTTAAAGTGCCAAAAATTTCCCAGAATCCGAAAATTTCAATCGCGAACGCAACATTAAAGACCAAAAATGAAACAATGTATGCAGAGAACAATTGCACAAAAATGCATATCGTCGTCCATTTTTTGCCAATTTCTGCAGAAAGCATAGCCATTGACGCGGTGCAAGGCGTGTAAAGAAGGCAGAACACCAAAAATGACAAAACACTTGCTTTACTTGAAAAGTATACCACACTTGAAGAAAGAAGAATGGAACTTGAAATGAGTTTTGTTGCTCCCGCGTCAATGCCGTTGAACATCGCAATGGAACTTACGACCACTTCCTTTGCCACAAGCCCAGCAAGAAGCGATGCGACAATCGCCCAATTCTCAAATCCGAGTGGAGAGAAAATTGGTGCAATGAGTTTGCCAAGTGTCTCCAGCATACTTTCTCCGCCATCCATCGCAACATATTGGAATTTGAAAGAGAAAGAGGAAAGTGTCCAAATTATGATATTCATCGCCACCATAATCGTGCCAATTCTGACGATAAATTCTTTGACATTTTTCCAAAGAATTTTTCCCACCCTCTTCAATGATGTCATTCGGTAAGGCGGAAATTCCAAGATAAAACTCTGCTCCTTGCTTTTGAGCACGGTCATATCAAAAATCTTCGACACGCAAATTGCGACCACCACTCCCAGAAGATAGAGTCCAAAGATGACAAAGATATTTTTTGCACCAAAAAACGCTCCCCCAATGACTGTGTAAATTGGAATTTTTGCCGAACAACTCATATAAGGGCAGAGCATTGCAGTTTTGATTTTCGCGTTTTTGTCATCCATATTTCGAGCAGTCATAATAGCAGTTGTGGAACACCCAAACCCCATCAAAAGCGTGTAAACACTCTTCCCCGAAAGTCCAATTCTGCCAAGTATATCCTCAAAAATAAATGCAATTCTCGACATATAACCGCTGTCTTCCAAGACCGAGAGGAAGAAAAACAGCAGCACAACTTGTGGCAAAAAGGACAAAACCGTCCCAATTCCGCCGAAAATGGCGACATTAAAAAGGTCATAAACAAACGAACCTGCAAAATTTTTCTCCAAAAAACGCAAAATTGGACTTGTCAAGATATTTAGAAATGCAGAAAGACAGTCAGACAAAAAAGCCCCAAGCGAGAAGAATGTCAAATAAAATATCACCGCCAAAATGGAGAAAAAAATCGGAAGAGCAAATATTTTGCTTAGTGCAAACCTATCAAACTTGCTCTCTCCATAGACTTTTGTTGTCCTTTTTGCGCATTTTTCAATAAGCGAGTCAATGTGTTTGTATCTCAACTCACTCAAGATAAGCACGCTGTCGCTCGGCACTGCCTCAAAATACTGCTTCGGCTCAACCCCAATGGCATCAAAAAACTTTTCATCTTTCTCATAGGCTTTGAGAAGGATGACATCTTCGTCCTGCCCCTTGCAGTTCGGGACCGATTTCTCCCAGTGAAGTTCTTTCAGGTAAGGCAAATTTGCTTTTGGTTTTTCACTCTTTTGCAATTCATTTTTGAGCGATTGAACTGTCTCTTTCTTCTCTGCGTCGAGCCCCACGACCGAGACTCCAAGTTCTTCTCCCAATCTCTTGTAATCGACCTTGAAGATGACATTTTTATCTATTTCATTCACCGCGAGGACAACATCACACCCCTGCTCAAGCAGGCACAGCGTCAAATACAGGTTTCTTTGAAGATTGTTTCGGTCACAAATGTTTATGATTTTTGAACTTTTGTGCGAAGAGATTGTCCCAACCGCCACCTCCTCCTCAAACGAAAGAGGACAAAGCGAATATATTCCTGGCGTGTCAACCAAAACATATTCTTCTTCGCCTACAAAAAAACTCTTTTCCTTGTTTTCCACCGTGACGCCGTGCCAGTTTCCAATGTGTTCGTCAGATTTTGTCAGATTGTTGAAAAGAGTCGTTTTCCCCGTGTTCGGATTCCCTACAAGAAGCACTTCTTTCATTCCACAACCACCCTGTCCAAAAGATTTTTTCTCACGCTCAAAACATATCCTCTTATCTCAATCAAGACCACTTTGTTTTGAAGCGAAGTTGAGACAATTTTCACTTTCTCACCTCTTGAAAGTCCAAGTTCTAAAAATCGTCTCAAAATTCTGTCAAATTGCCCATTGAAGCCGACAATTTTGCAAACTTCACCTTTTTTCGCCCTGTCCAAAGTTTTCATATTTTAAAATACGAGCGCCAAAAAGCAAATATTCTAAAAGAGTCCATTTCTTGAAAATTTTGTGTCAAAATGCTTGTTGAAATACAAAATGTTGTGGTAAAATATCAAATGTAAGGAGAAAGGACAAATGAAATGTATTTATTGCGGTTGCGAAGATAGCAAAGTTTTGGATTCAAGAAGCACTGAAGAGACAAACTCAATCAGAAGAAGAAGAGAGTGCTTAAACTGCGGAAAAAGATTCACCACTTATGAGACCATTGAGACTGTTCCTATCTTGGTCGTAAAAAAAGACGGAAGTCGTCAGGCTTTCAACATTGAAAAAATAAGAAATGGAATGATTAAAGCGTGCGAAAAACGCCCAGTTTCAATTGCTCAAATCGACCAGATGTCAGAGGAGATTGAAAAAGAAATTCAAAATTCTCTCAAACAAGAAATTTCATCACAGGAAGTTGGTGAAATGGTTATGGCAAAACTTAAAGCGGTTGACGAAATCGCATATGTCAGATTTGCGTCAGTTTATCGCCAATTTAAAGATGTCACAAATTTCATAAAACTCATCACAGAGATGTAAAATTCCAAAAAGCCCACCTCTTGATTGTTGGGTTTTCAGAAAGCAAAAAGCAAACCACCCAAACAGGTGGTTTTTTATTCGCCCTTTTTCTTTGAAGTGCCAAGAACATATGGCGAGGTTGAACCCGCAAAAAGTTCCACAAGCACAGCATCCTCACCAATTTTGACAATTTGTGAAAGAGGAATGAAAAGTTCTGTTCCGCTCTTAAAAACATTCCAAAAACTTTTCTCCCCTGGCACAACCACTCCAAGCAGACAGCCATTCGCCAAGTTGAAGACCACATCAACTATATGCCCAAGCCTTTTCCCGTCAACGACATTGACGACTTCTTTGCATCTCAATTCCAAAAATGAAGTATCCATACAAAACTCTATGTCGCATTTTGTCAAATTATGAATAATATCTGTTCAAAAAAATTTAAAAAATATAAATGCTAAAATTCAAATAAATATATTAAAAATATACAAAAATAATTATTAAAAATACAGTTCTCCCTGTGTTTTATAGAAAAAAATTGATTACGAAATCAATTTTTTTGTTTTTTTATTTTTTTATTCAATAAAATTTTTAATCATTTTTAAGGCATTTTTTTCAAGTCTGGAAACTTGTGCTTGAGAAATTCCAACTTCCTCACTCACCTCCATTTGCGTCTTGCCAACATAATATCTCATAAGCAAAATTTCTTTTTCTCTCTCGCTCAAATTTTTTATCGCATCAGTCAGAGAAAGTTTATCAAGCAAATCTTCATCACAATTTTTGTCATCACAAATTTGGTCCATAATTCTTATTGTCTCACTGCCGTCGTTGTAGACTGGCTCATTCAGCGAAACCGTTTCGCTTATGGCATCAAGTGCAAAGATAACATCTTTAAGTGGCAAATCAATCATCTTTGAAATCTCTTCAAGGGTCGGTTCTGCATTGTTTTCTTTGATGTATTTTTCTTTCGCCTGCAAGGCTTTGTACGCGGTGTCTCTTATGGAACGGCTCACCCTGACGGAATTGTTGTCTCGCAAAAACCTTCTTATCTCTCCCACAATCATCGGCACAGCATAAGTCGAAAACTTGACATTCAATGTGTCGTCGAAATTGTCAATAGCTTTCAGAAGCCCAACGCACCCCACCTGAAACATATCATCCGCCTTGTCGCAATGGCCATAAAATCTTTGCACCACAGAGAGCACAAGTCGCAAGTTTGCCACAACAAATTTGTCTCGTGCAAACTCATCTCCTGCCTTGACCTTTTTGAAAAGTTCCATAATCTCATCGTTTTTCAACTTTGGAAGATTTGTCGTGTTTACGCCTGAAATCACAACTCGATTTGCCATTTGCCACCTCACAAAATTTGATAGAGTTATGATTTCCTAGTGGTTCAAAAGTATGCAAAAGAGGAGAAATTTTGCAAAAAAAGTCAAATTTCGATGGTTTTTTCCAATTTTTTACGCAACTTACTCAAAATCTTTTTCTCTATCCTTGAGATGTAACTTTGACTTATGCCCATCATATCCGCGACCTCTTTTTGAGTCTTTTCTTCGTGCCCAACAAGCCCAAATCGCAAATACATAATCATCTGCTCTCGACTGTCCAACTTTGACAAGATGCTCATCAAAATTTGTTTCTCGGAAGATGTCTCCAAGTTTTTTGACACACTGTCCTCGTCAATAGAAATTATGTCCGCGAGCAAAAGTTCGTTCCCCTCTCCGTCGTTTGAAAGCGGTTCGTCAAGCGAAACCTCGTTTTTTGTTCTGGTGTTTTTCCTAAGTTGCATCAAAATCTCATTTTCAATGCAACGAGAAGCATATGTTGCAAGTTTGATATTCTTGTCCAAACTGTAGGTCTTGACCGCCTTAATCAGCCCAATCGCGCCAATGGAAACCAAATCTTCAAGGTCAATTCCAGAACTCTCAAATTTCCTCGCGATGTAGACCACCAATCTGAGATTGTGCTCAATGAGTTTATCTCTCGCGGTTTGATTTCCGTTTTTTATCTCCTCAAGAAGCACGCTCTCCTCCTCTGGCTCAAGAGGTTGGGGCAGTGCCTTGTTTCCGCAAATGTAACACATCAGATTTTCAGCGCCAAAAACGCTTCCCTTGTGCAAAAATTTCCAAATGATAAGTTTGATTTTAAAAAATATTTTCATATCACCCTCCTTAATTTGCAAACTCGTTATTCAAAATCACATCCGTTCCAAAAGTCTGGTTGAAATTTTTCAGGCTTAAGCCAAAAATTGGTTTTTCAAACACCCGTTCTCCAATCTTCATCGTGTCCACTTGGAAGACCAGAATTTTGTCGGCATTGTTTAGTGTGTTGAAACTTATATAATGAGCAAACTTCAAACTTTTGATTTTGTCATTTTTGCGAATTATATCCTCCACCCCAATCTCCTCAAACAACTTTGAAAACGCCTTGAAATTGATTAGGCAAACTGGCTTTTCGGTGATTGGGTCAAAAAGAAAGTTTCCGCTGTCCAAAAATGCTTTGAAAGAGTGATTTTTTCCGCCAGTTTCAATCTGAACATCAAAACAAAAACTCTCCAAATCTTTCTTGCGTTGCCTCTTTCTGAGAAGAAACTTGACAAAGAGAAACACAATGGTCACCACAAAAAGCACAACTATAAGCGAGGTTATGCCAAACAGCCCCTCGAAAAAATAACACGCTCCGCCATACAAAAACGAACTCACAAAATAGCAAACAAAGAGGCTCAGAAATTTTTTGAAAGTGGAGAATTTGAAGGAAATGCAGACATAGAAAATCGCGAAACCAAACTGCAGAAGAAAATTGCCAAAAGTGCTCAACCCCAAAAGTGGAGTCGCAAGCGTCAATGCCGAACCTAAGCAAGCCGAAATCCAAAAGAATCTTCCCTTTTCTTTCAGAAAGAGTTCGACAGTTTTCAAGACTATCAAATTGATAAAAAAGTTTTCAAGCAAAACATACTCTATGACAATTTTCATCTCACAATCATTTTACTGGAGAATATACTTTGTTATATAAGAAAAAAATGGGAGAATTCGCAAAATTTGCTCCCATTTTGTCAAAATAAATTTGTTTTTAAGTTTTATCAAAAAGTAAGTTTACATGACAAGAAAAGAAAGAAAAATGACAAAAATTTTGAGATTTGCCACAGAATTTTTGCCACTATTTTTTCATTTTAAGTATATTTTATTTTTCCACTTGCGTCCCACAATTTGGACAAAAATTTTCATCGTCTCCCAAAATCATCCCGCAAACAGAACAACTTCTTGTTTTGTTGAGTTTTTCTCCACAATTTTTGCAATAGTTGTTTTCTTTGTTGTTTTTTGTTCCACAACGACTGCAAACAATCCCAATTCCCAAGTCAGTCGCATCAGTTTTTGTTGCCGCAACAGCATTTTTCAATCCCTTGCCGACCGCCTCCGATGCTTTTTGAATTATTGGAGCACTTTTTGTCACAACTTCATTCGCAACTGGCAAAACTGTCGACGCATTATACGCCACAACCTCTCGTCTATGGGACAGCATAAATGTCATCACTCCCCACATATCAATAACAAAACCAAAACTAAGAAAACTTGCTCCCATAAAAGTAAACCGAAATGCGTCCACACACAAAAGGACTATCCCTGCGATGAGAAGTGGTGTGCCTATGCAAAAAAATATGATTCTGATTTTCTTTAAAGTGGATTTTCCCTTTTGATATGCCTCTTCGCTCACCAAATTTTTCTTCTCTTCCATAAACCTCTCCTACAATTTCTTTATATGTTATTTCCCAGTTTTTTTCTCAAGAGAAACAAAAAAGGGTTTTGAAAAGCCCTTATTTTTTGTTTTTATTTCTGATTTTCTCAATCCAAGGTGGGATTGCTCCAGGCGTTGGGTTTACATCAATTCTGGATGTATTCTCATTTGTGTTTATGTTCACATCTTTAGGTTGGGTTGGAGGAGGATTGTATCCAAAAGGATTGAAACTCTGGAATTTGTCCTCAGGTTTTTCCTCTTTCTGCTCTGGTTCTGCCTCTGCTTCCTCTTCTTCGCTGTTTGGTGCTTTAAATCCAGTTGCAATAATAGTGATTTCCACCTCATCTCTCATCTCTGGGTCAATACTGCTTCCGAAAATCAAGTTGCAAGATGGGTCAATAACTTCTTTAACCATATTTGCAGCCTCGGAAACCTCTCTCAAGGTGATGTCATTTCCGCCCTTGATGTTGAGCACAACTCCAGTCGCTCCCTCAATGGTTGTCTCAATAAGTGGAGATGCAACCGCTTGACGAACCGCTTCCAAAGTCTTGTTTTCGCCCTTGCCGTGTCCAATGCCCATATGTGCAAGTCCACGATTCTTCATAACAGTGCCGATGTCCGCGAAATCGAGGTTTATCATTCCAGGGAAAACGATCAAATCTGCAATTCCTTGGATACCTTGTCTCAAAACATCGTCCGCATATCTGAACGCCTCAACAAGAGTCGTCTTTTCAGGCAAAATGGTCAAAAGTCTTTCGTTTGGAATGACAACAATCGTGTCAACATATTTCTTGAGTTCTGCGATTCCCTTTTCGGCATTTTCCATCCTCTTTTTGTTTTCAAATTGGAAAGGTTTTGTGACAATTCCAACTGTCAAAATGCCAAGTTCCTTCGCAATTTGTGCAATAACAGGTGCAGCCCCAGTGCCAGTCCCACCGCCCATTCCAGCAGTGATAAACACAAGGTCAGAGCCTTCCAAAATCTCTTTAATCGACGCCTTGCTCTCCTCAGCAGCCTTTCTTCCAATTTCAGGAATTGCACCAGCACCCATTCCCTTGGTCAATCTTTCTCCAATTTGAAGCCTTTTTGGAGCCTTTGAAATCAAGAGGGCTTGTTTGTCGGTGTTTATGGCGATAAACTCTGCAGAGGTGACATTTGCCTCAATCATTCTGTTTATGGCATTGTTTCCACCGCCTCCGACGCCAAGAACTTTAATCTTTACGACATTTGTGTTGTTTAAGATGTTGTTTTCGTTGTTTTCCATCAGAAAATCTCCTTATTTAGTCTTATTTTATATCAAAACCATCATTTTTGCAAGAGAATTTGTGTAATTATTCGTTGATTTTGGTCGTTTTAATTCAAAACTGCGTTCACAAGCCCAAGCATACTCGTGTATTCTGGCTTGTCCATTGCAGGAATCGGTGGCACACCATAACTTATATTTCTTCCAAGGCACTTCGCAAAAAAATCTTTCCCCGACTTAATTTTGCTTACGCCCGCGCCACACAGATAAATTGGATAATACGGAACATACTCCTTTGCAAAGAGTCTTATGCACTCATTGACAGTCTTTGCAATAAGTTCCAAACGATAGCACACCACCTCGTTTGCATAACTCATCGGCACTCTCAAGACCTTTCCGCCGATGGTTGTGAGTTCGTAAAAGTCATTTGCCCCGCCTTGCAAAGACAAAACCACTTGTTTTTTTAGGTTTCTTGCGTCATTATAAGAGATTCCACACGCCTCACTCAAATCGCTGGTCACATAAGAGCCTCCCATCGAAAATGAGGTCAAATTTGTCAGTCCATCGCCTTTGACAAATGCGACACTTGTCGACCTTGCTCCCACATCAATGACAATACAAGTCCTTTCTCTCTCCTCTTTGTCCAAAATGAGCATTGCCTCGCACAAAGGTTCGCTTATGTACTCCACTTGCATAATGCCAATCTTCGACCAAATGCGATTGAAAGTTTGGATGAAGGAACTCTGTGCCAAAATGACAGAAAACTCACACACAACCTCACTTGCTTTGATTCCGAGAGGGTCGTTTGTCTTGCGGTTGTCATCAATGGAATAGCAAATTGGGTCAACACTCAAAATTTCCATTCCCTCAACATCAACCTTGGACGAAGCACTCTCCGAAAGGTTTTGCAGGTCCTTTTCCTTTATTTCTCTTTTTCTTCTGAAAATACATTGTTCTTTGACTGATGTAACCTTGGAAAACTCCGCAGGCACTCCGACGTAAATTTTTTCTATTGGTTTTTTGTAAATTGCGGAAAGTTGGACGAAAAGATTTTTCACCTCATCTTCAAGAAGAGCCTTTTCAATAAATTCTCCCTCAAAGAAGCCCGCGTATTCCACAGTGGCTTTGGCTTTGAGGTTGAAAATGCCGTTGACCCCTCTCTGTGCAACAACAGCACTAATCTTGGAAGACCCTATTTCAACAACAGTGACACAATCTTTTGCCATACTCCCCTCTTTGTTAAGATAATTTTAGATGAAATTTCGACAAAATGTCAAATAAAAATTAAAAATATTTATAAAAATTTACTTTTTTTTATAATTATGCAGAGCGCAAAACGAAATAATTTTGCAACACTTGCAAATACCTTGACAAAATGTGCTGAATTTATGTAAAATTTTTTACATAAACGAGGAGATGAAAAATGATTGATATAAATCTTATAAGAACAAACAAAGAACTCGTCAAAGAGAACATCAGAAAAAAATTTCAAGACAGCAAACTTCCTCTTGTGGATGAGGTTGAGGCGCTTGATAAAGAGGTCAGGGCATTGAAAGTCGAAGGCGACAATCTTCGTGCAAGCAGAAACACCCTCTCATCTCAAATTGGGACTTTGATGAAGGAGAAAAAACTTGACGAGGCAAACAAAATTAAAGAGCAAGTCAAGAAAAACAACGAGCGAATCTCCGAAATCGAGAAAGAGACAACTGCCCTTGATGAAAAAATCAAGAAAACTATGATGACCATACCAAACATCATCGACGATAGCGTTCCAATCGGCAAAGATGACAGCGAAAATGTCGAGATTGAGAGGTTTGGCGAGCCAAAAGTTCCAAATTTTGAAATTCCATACCACGCCGACATCCTGAACAGTTTCTCAGCCCTTGACAAAGAGAGTGCAGGAAGAACAAGCGGAAATGGGTTTTACTATTTGATTGGAGACGGAGCAAGACTTGTCAGTGCAATGCTCAGTTATGCCAGAGACTTTATGATTGACAAAGGTTTCACATATTGCATCCCACCATTTATGATTCGTGGGGATGTCGTAAACGGCGTTATGAGTTTTGCCGAAATGGACGCAATGATGTATAAAATCGAAGGTGAGGACCTTTACCTCATCGGAACAAGTGAGCATTCAATGATTGGAAAGTTTAAAGGTCAGATTATTGACGAAAAACAACTCCCTATCACGATGACATCTTACAGCCCTTGCTTCAGAAAAGAAGTCGGAGCACACGGAATTGAGGAAAGGGGAATTTATAGAGTTCACCAATTTGAAAAACAAGAAATGATTGTGCTTTGCAAACCAGAAGAGAGTATGGATTGGTATAACAAAATGTGGAGTTTCTCGGTCGAACTCTTCAGAAGCCTAAACATTCCTGTAAGGACTTTGGAATGTTGCAGTGGCGATTTGGCAGATTTGAAAGTCAAATCTTGTGACATCGAGGCGTGGAGCCCAAGACAACAAAAATATTTTGAAGTTTGCTCCTGCTCAACTCTCGGAGACGCCCAAGCGCGCCGTCTTGGAATAAGAGCGAAAGGCGAAAAAGGAACATACTTTTTGCACACCTTAAACAACACCGTCCTTGCGTCAACCAGAGCACTCATTGCCCTTTTGGAAAACAACTTGCAAGAAGACGGAAGTGTGCTTATTCCAAAACCGCTTCAAATGTATATGGGTGGCAAAGAAGTCATAAAGCCAACAAAAAAATAAAAAAAGAAAAAAAAGAAGACAAATTTTATGTCTTCTTTTTTAATAGTCTATATTCGACCCTTCGTTAAATCTATATGCATATCTAAGTCCCAGATATTCATCCAGCCACGGTCTTATCTCTGTCCCAGAGGCAGAAATCGCAACCCCTGAGCCAAGATTTGAAAGGTTTCTCGTCCAATAAGAGCACTTCGTGTCGTCCTTGCCCAAAAGCATCGCAACCATATGACTTGCCCTTGCATCTGAATTTACAAAACCGACTTCCTCAAGATCGGAATTTGACACCAATCGCAATCCAGCAGAATAGGTCGTTGTTGTGCTTGAAACCGCATTTCCGCTTGTTGCTGGGTTGTATCTGTCCACATCAATGCTGTCACTTGCGCCAAAATTCAAATCAAAATCACAATATGTCCCAGAGTTACGCAAGTTTGTGTATGCTCCCATTGAGGTCACACTTGTCCCTTCGGAGACATTTGTTGTGCTGTTCATCGCACTCGCACCCAAAATCAAATCACTGACAGCAGTAAAGTTTGTGTTGTATGCCGTGTAAGAGTCCCAATCACTCGGAACAGCACCTGAAATTCCATAATCAGTTATTCTCCACCTGATCGGCTCAAACTCAAAACAGTATCTTGATCCAGAGGTGAAAGACACAGTCCGCGTCGAACCATCTGACTCAGTCAATTCAATTGTGCAAGTTTTTGGTGCAGTCACAACAGCATATCTTGTTCCAGAAGAATTTCTGTAAACTGGAACGCTCGAATTTCTTCCAGATGGATCAACAAATCTTATTGTATTTCCAGTCGAAGTGAGAGATGTCTGCATACTTGAATAAGTCCCAGCGTAACTTTGTGGATACTCCCCGTCCTCAAAATAGAAATAGTCAAAGGTCTCATCGTATTTGAGAAGATTGTCACTCACTGCCTTGAAGTAAACATAATAAGTTGCTGAAGCGGTCGGAGTGTATGATCTTGTTGTCGAAACCGTTCCCGAAGGGTTCTTGATTGAAGAACTTGGAGTCGAACTCGTCGAAAATCCCGCAAAGACATAGCCAGACTTTGCTGTCGCGGTAATTCTAAATGTCTGCCCTGAGTGATGTGTGTATTGGACAGATGCTGAAGTTTGAGTCGCCGTGGCAGATGTCGAAGAAGAACCAGATGGTCTGCGGTATGACACGGAAACTCGTCCGCCAGCATTTGAGTTTGATGTTCCACCACCCCCAGCTTCGTTTATAACTCTCAAATTGACAGTGATTGTCACCTCTGCTGCCTTCCACGCTGCATAAAGCGTTACACTTGCATTTCTGGTGTAACTTGCACCATTTGCGTATGCAGTACCTGTTCCGCTCGAGTTTGTGTTCCAGCCATTTGGTGTGTAATTAGTCCTTGTCAAGTTGTTTGAGCCGAGTGTGACGGCAGTCCCATAAATCTTATATTGTGTGGACGGCAAGGTTCCCGAGCCACTATTCGCATTGTATGTGATTGTGTATGATTGAGCCAGTTTTATATAAATCGTTATTCCACTCGACTTCGGCGTCCAAGAATAAGTGGCAGAGTTTCTGCTGTGACTTGTCGTCACAGTCGTGCCACTGCTTGTCCCGACATAAATAAACCAGTTGTAACTTGTGCTTGCACGGCTGACCGTGATTGTCACCACTGTGGAAGAATATGTGGCAGAAATTCCAGTCTTTCCACCTGAAGAAAGCGTGGTGGTGGAGGAACTTGTCGAAAGTTGGACTTTCACATTTGAGTATGTCGAACTTGTGTTCGTCCCTGTGACACTGTAATACTTCACAGTCGCGGTCATTTCTCCCAGTGCATAAATATATTGATACATATTGGAAACCGACGTAGTTCTTTCCCCACCTTTAAGCACAACAACAGCCATTTGGGAATCTGTTTCAAAAGTATCTCCTGAAGTACTGTCCCATTTCCACTCGCTAACTTCGTATCCTTCAGTACTCACACAAATATTTTCACCAATCAAAGCATACACATATGCTGTACTCGTACTGGACCCACTATCTACATTCTCACTTGATTCCACTTTAAGATTTAATGTAGTTTGCCCACTTGGCCGAGCGGATAGACGAACCCTTTTCAATGCCCACGAGAGCACTGGAAATCCATCATTGACATCTGTGTTATTGCCGTTGTACTTACTCCAAGTGTACATATAATAGCTTGACGTCGCTGGACTTGTGTGGATATCCCAAGCAGTGCCATATCCACTTGCTTTAAGATAGGATGTTGAAGTGTAAAACGAAGATCCATTTGAGGAAACAGGAAGAGTGGAAGAGGAGTATGAGCCACTTGTGCTGACTGTTCCCGAGCTTGTGCCATAAACAGAGGATGAATACCCTGAATAATATCTGCTTGCATAAACATATCCACCTACTGCGATCCGTCCTACAAGACCACCTTCTGTCCCGTTGCCATTAATACTAAAATATGTAAAGCAACTTCGAATAGTTCCACCTAAGTATCCAGCAATCCCACCTGTATTTGAAGCATAAGCAGTCCCATATCCTTTTGCATAACAATTTTCAATATCACCACCACAACTCCCAGCAATCCCTCCTACATTATAACCACCACAATAAAGTGTCCCAGAAAAGTAAGAATTGGAAATTGTGCTTTCTGAATTCAATAGGCCTACTAAACCACCAAAAAATCCATTTGTAGAAGATGATGAGGTGACACTCGTGCTAATGTCAAGTCCAGAACAAAAAGACTCCTGCATATTAAAACCTTCTCCATAACCAACTAATCCACCAACATATAGTCTTTTTCGAAAAGAGGTATAATTTATACTAATGCTTCTGCAAGTGCTGTAATTATTGCTCATAATCACTCCAACATTTTGAATATTGACATTGTTTGAACTCGAACCGCTTGTATATGCCGCAACAATACCCACATAAGCGTTATATGAATGAGTCATAGAATCAACCCTGATATTTGGATCTTTGAATATTATATTTTTTATTGTCCCATTCCCTGTCAGTTGCCCATTTGTTCCAGCATACATTCGAGCAACAAAACCAAGGTAATTTATTGATAAATGGCAATAATAACTTGTCGAAGAATAATTGCCAGAATAAAGCAAGCAAGACATCCCAGAAATTATATGACCATTGCCATCTATTTGACCATAAAATGGACGAGCAAGTCCAATTGGCCTCCACAAGTATGATGAAAGATCAATATCTGCAGTGATTTCATAATATGCAGCAATATAAGTGGAATAGTATGTTGAACTGTTTGAAAGATATGAAAGTCTGGCAAGTTGCAGCGCTGTCGCGATTTGGTACGGATCGGACTCTGTCCCACTTCCGCCAGCAAAGGAAGAGGCGTAGGTCCCAGTAGAATATCCCCAGTAAGTTTGCGATGACTTTCGGTAATACACCGCTTGAAGAGTGTAATTTGCATCAAGCCCCAAAGATGATGCAGAAAAACTGTATGTGCGAGATGTCGTAAGTCTTTTACAAGTCTCTTCTTCATAATCTGATTCCGACCAATAATAGAGACTATACCAACCTGCAAAATAATAGCCACCAATGCTCGGTGCCGTCAATGTCACCGTGCCCGATGCACTGAAACTGGTACCAAAGGTCTGTGCACACCCATAGTCATTTGCATCATAATAAGTCGCAGTGACATAGCCAGCCAAGTCGACAGATGTGGCAGAGGTGTTCCAAGGTGCGTACGAGCCATAATCTCCACCATTTGGGTCCCAGCCCCACGAATAACTTGAGGACACAGAGGTGTTTGATGTCCCAACAATCTCTTGTGCAGGAATGTAATAAGTCGTCACATTTGTTTCAACTTTTTCATCCTCTTCAGGCTCGTCCAAATCAAAAAATGGCGAGTCTTCCTCTTCGGCAGACTCTTCGCTGTCATTTTCGGTCTCGGTTGGATCTTCAATATTCTCAGAGTTTTCTTCCTCGCTTTCGCTCTTTTCACTCACAGACTGGGAACAGCCCGTAAGAAGAACACTGCCCGCAACCGTGCAGGAAGCAAACAAAAACACTGCCAAAATTGCCAAAAACAACTTCTTCATATGAGTATTATAACCCAAAAATAGACATTTCTCCAAAAGTTTTAACAAAAAATCACAGGTTTTTCAAACTTTATACTCAAAATTTACCGTTCTCACCCGACAAATCAAGCCATCTTTCCACACTTCTCTCGCTTCCACCTCCTGCTCTCGTCATTCTGTTTGAAACAAGTCAACCAAAAAAAGTGTTTTTGAAGCTATTTTCACATAGCCACCAAAGCGTAATAAATGTCATTTTCATCCCTGTGCACATAATCACTCAGAGTCAGGTTGTCCACTCTTATTTTGCAATTGGAGACAATCTCCAAATTTAGCGTAAGTTTATCTCCTTCATCATCAACACCCTCGACAAATGAAGAATATTCTCCCGTCTCCAATTTTTTGATGTAAATCAAATTCCCTTCATTATCCAACAAATTTCCGCTTTCGTCAACATCATACCCCAAAAGCGAACTCTCAACCGCATACATAAGTTGAATTTTGTTTGAGAGAGCAAAATCAAGATTGTAAATTTCAAAAATTCTCCCAGAAAATGTGACAAGTTCCGCTTTCACATATTCTTTTTTTGTGTACTCATCTTGGTAGTGCGAAAGTGTTATTTTTTCAAACTTTCCCCTCTGCTCATTCAAATTCCTGTTGTTTTCGACAAAAGCACTGTAAAGTGTTTTTATCCCCGTCTCCTCAACATCCAAAAAATCTCCTATTTCGACTTCCTCATTCTTTATCGTCAAGCCCTCCAAAAACATTGCATTTGATTGGTCCGAAATGTAATCTTCGACGCTTCTGAGCACCCTGAGTTCTCTGTCGCAAATCAAGGTTTCATCTCCAAACGGAATGGCAAAAAGTTCTTCCCTCTCAGCGATGTGGATGACAAATTTATTTGGAAAAACCGTTTCAATGTTCAACACGCTGATGTATGCAAAATTTGCATTTTTCGACACATATTGCTCAATCTTTCTGATTGATTTTTTCTTTCCCTCAAAAAGCACGCACGCACCCTTGTTAAATTCTCCAGCCTGCACAATCTCTTCCTCAGAGACCGTCAAGTTTTCAAGAGTGGTGGAAAAAGAAACAGTGATACTTCTTAGACCAAAAAGCGTCCAAAACAAAATCAAAAGCACTGCGATTATTCCAAAAACTATTGAGAGCGAAATAATGAGTTTTTTCTTCAATCTTTTTTCCTTTTTATGTCAGCACCCAAAGACGAAAACTTTTTCTCAATCTCCTCATATCCCCTGTCCACATATTGCACATTTGAAATCGTTGTGTAGCCTTCCGCTTTCATCCCAGCAATCACAAGCCCAGCACCAGCCCTCAAATCAGAAGCGGAAACATCAGCCCCATACAACTTTTCCACCCCCTTCACAAATGCCGTCCTGTCTTTAACAACAATGTTTGCCCCCATTTTATTGAGTTCTGGCACAAGTGCAAATCTGCTTTCAAAAATGTTTTCTTGAATGGCGCTTGAACCTTCACTTACGCTTTGCAAAACCATCATTTGAGGTTGGAGGTCAGTCGGAAAAAATGGATATGGCAGAGTTTGAATCTTGTCTATTGACAAAAGTCTTTTGTCTGCTTTCAATCTTATTCTATCACTAAAAACATCAATTTTGCAAGCGGTTTGCTTCAAAAAGGAAACAAGTGCTTCATTATGTTTTGCGAGAGCGCCCTTGACGGTCACATCTCCACCACAGGTCGCCACCGCCAAAAGGTAAGTCCCCGCGACAATTCTGTCTGGAATAACCTTAAATCTTCCGCCGTGCAACTTTTTCACTCCGACAATCTCAATGCAGTCAGTGCCCGCACCAGAAATTTTTGCACCCATTTTGTTTAGAAAATCTTGCAAGCAAACAATCTCTGGTTCTTTTGCAACTCCAAAGAGTTTTGTTTTTCCTTTGACAAGGCAAGCACACATCATCAAACTCTCGGTCGCACCAACACTTGGAAAATCAAGCACCACCTCCCCCGACTTTATGTCGCTGGCGTTGCAATAGATGTATCCGTGACGCTCGACAATTTTTACACCGAGCGTTTTGAGCCCTTTCAAATGAATATCAATCGGCCTTGCACCAATCTTACAACCTCCTGGAAAGGCAATGCTAACTTTCCTGAACCTCCCAAGAAGTGCGCCCATCAGAAAAATTGACGCACGAACCTTCTGCGTCAAATCGTGGGTAATTTTTTCATTTTTGATATTTTTTGTGTTTATGTAAAGAGTTGAACCAAAATCAAAAGTGGAAATGTTCAAAAGTTTAAGTATCTCTCTCATACATCTGACATCCAAGATATCCACACAATTTTCAAGTTCGATTTCTCCGTCGCACAAAACAACTCCCGCCAAAATCGGCAAGATTCCATTTTTTGCACCTTCAACACGAATTTCTCCAAAGAGTTTTCTTCCGCCGTTTATTAACAATTTGTCTCCCATAATCTCAATATATGAATAATCCAATATTTTGCCACATATGAAAATATTATCAAATTTCCAAATGAAAAAATCGTCAAAAATGATATTTTTAACAAGAAAAATATGCAAAAACAGCACTTTTTATTGTTTTTGCATTTTTTATTATTTTGAGGTATTTTATTTTTTCTTAATTAATTTTCATTTTTATGCTTAATTTTTCACTTTTTCTTGCTTTGTTTTGCGACATTCAAACAGACCCCAATTCCCGCCATAAAGACTGCGACGGATGTCCCGCCACTAGAAATGAAAGGAAGAGGAAGTCCAGTCGGCGGAATTGAACCTGTGACAACAGCGATGTTCAAAAGTGTTTGCACTGCGATGACAATTCCCACACCGCAAGCCAAAAGGCAACCAAACCTATCTTTTGCTCCTAGTCCAATTTTGAAAAGACAGAAAACCAATGCGACATAAACTCCGATGAGCGCAAGCGCACCCACAAGACCCAACTCCTCACCTATTATTGAAAAAATGAAATCGGACTCAGCAAAAGGCAAGAAGAGATATTTTTGCCTTGAGTTAAAAAGCCCCACACCAAACCAACCGCCATTGCCAAGACTGTAAAGAGATTGGATAAGTTGAAACCCCTCTCCTTGAGGTGACGCCCAAGGATTTAGGAAGGCGAACAATCTTTTCATTCGGTATGGCTCTGCCAAAATCAGCACTGGCACACACACCCCCGCAAGAGAAGAGAAAATTATTGTGTGCTTTTTGCTCATTCCGCCAATGATCAGCATAAATAGCGTGACAAAAGCAAGACACATCGTGACGCTCATACTCGGCTCAATAATCACAAGCACGCAAAGACCACCTGCGACACAAAGCGGAAGCACAAGTCCTTTGAATGTCTTCACCTTGTCGTGATTTTCAGACAAATAACACGCAAGGAAAAGCACAAGTGCAAATTTTGTTATTTCAGATGGCTGAATGGAAATTCCAAAGAGGTTTATCCACCGATTTGCTCCATAATTTTGAACTCCAAAGCCTGGGACAAACACCAAAATGAGCAAAACCACGCAAACCGCCAAAATCCAATATCTAAACTTTTTCAGAAGGTGATAGTCAAACATTGAGAAAAAGATGAGTGCAAAAATTCCAAGCGCAACTCCAAAAAGTTGTTTAAATAAGAAAAAATATTCATTTCCATACCTATATTCTGCAGAATAACTGCTTGCAGAATACACCATAAGACAACCAAACCCGACAAGAAAAACTGTCAAAAAAATGACGACGAGTTCTCTTTTTCCAAACTTAAGCCACTTCATTTCGCACTTCCAAGCACGATGGTTTTAAATCTGTCACCTCTCTCTGCATAACTTGAAAACTCGTCAAAACTTGAACACGCTGGAGAGAGCAAGACAAAATCACCGCTTTTTGCCTGATTGATTGCATAAAGAGTTGCATCATCAAATTTTTTGAAAATTGCACAATTGTAATTATGTTCAGTTGCACATTTTTGAATATTTGGTCCATCTTCGCCAAAGCAAACGACTTCCTTGATGTCAAAATCAAGGCTGAAAAATTCGTTATAATCAATATTTTTGCTTTTTCCACCCATAAGCAATACAATTCTCTCGTCTTTAAACGCTTCCACACACGCAATGACGGATGACACATTTGTTGCCTTGCTGTCGTCGACATATGTGACGCCAGAAATCCGCCCAACAATTTCCATTCTGTGACTTGCAAGCGAAAAACTCTCAATCGCTTTTTGAAAATCTTCATTCGAGACTTTAAAATGAGAACAAATTGCCACACTTGCAAGCACATTTTCGAGATTTTTCTCGCCTTTAAGCGGTATTTTGTCGATGCCTATGATTCTGTTTTTGTTTACATAAATTTGTCCATTTGACACAAAAACACCTTTTTTCAGCACTTTTTTGGTGAAAAACTGCTCTTTTTTATGCAAATTTAAAGAGCGAGCGACCTGATCATCCAAATTCAAAATCAAAACATCTCTTCTTTTTAAATTTTGTGCAATTTTTGCTTTGGTCTTGACATATTCATCAAAAGTTCCGTGCCTGTCCAAATGGTCAGGTTTGATATTCAAAATGCAAGCGATATGAGGAGCGAAAATCTTGCTTGTCTCCAGTTGAAAATTGCTCACTTCGCAAACTATAACACTCTCTTTTTTAGTTTTTTCACAAATCGCCGAAAAAGGAAGCCCAATATTTCCACACAAGAAAGTTTGGTATCCCGCCTCTTTCAATATTTTGTTTGTAAGCATACTGACGGTCGTCTTGCCATTTGTGCCTGTTATGGCAATGATCGTTCCTTTTGACAGTGAAAAGGCAAAATCAAGTTCGGAAATGACAGGAATTTTTCTCTGCAAAAAACTTTCCAAAAGAGGATTTCCAAGACACTTCACTCCTGGGCTTATGATGACAAGGTCAAAGTCTTTGTCATAAGGATTTCTCTCAAATCCGACATATTCAAGATACTGCGGGTTGTCATCGTAAAAACTGACATATGCAAGATGTTCTCTCAAAATTTTCACAACAGCACGCCCGC
This sequence comes from uncultured Clostridia bacterium, assembly GCA_944381175.1. Classification (GTDB taxonomy): domain Bacteria; phylum Bacillota; class Clostridia; order Christensenellales; family UBA1242; genus Caccovivens. The sequence goes on from CALWKD010000014.1 coordinate 41,328, forward strand.
TGTCTCCCAAACCATAAACCAAAACCTTCTTATTTTTTAATCTCATTGCCTGTCCTTTTTAAATTCCGACAGCCAAGACCCCCGCCAAAGTTGCAAGTGAAACCGCCATCGTTATAACTATATATACGACGACAATTCTGTTTTCATTCACTCCTTTTTGTTCAAAATGATGGTGGAGCGGTGCCATCAGAAAGACTCTCCTTCTTGTGCGTTTGAAATGAAGCACCTGAATGATGTCAGAAAGGGCTGAGAGCACAAACATTATCCCCATAATCGGAAGAAGAAGTTCAAGTCCACTCAAGACGGAGACAATCGCAATGAAGCCTCCAAGTGCAAGCGAGCCAGTGTCCCCCATAAAAATCTTCGCAGGGTAGCAGTTTAGTGTCAAAAACCCCAAGATTCCACCGCACATTCCAAAGCATTGCAACGCCAAATTCTGCACTTCTGTGCTTCCCGTGAGTGCCAAAATTATCCCGAAAAATAGGATGTAGACAAAAGACACCCCTCCCGCGAGTCCGTCAAGCCCGTCAGTGAGATTTACGCTGTTTGTCGTGGCGACCATAACAAGAACCGCAAGTGGAATTATTCCCCAGGAAATATCAAAAGTCCAAGCGAAAAAGGTTAAGCTTGTCCTGCCAGACATATAAAGATAAATCGCCACAATGAGTGCTATGCCAACTTGTCCAATTATTTTTTGATAGGGTTTAAGTCCCTCGTTGTGATGAAAATGAACTTTCAAAAAGTCATCCAAAAAACCTAAAACACCGTAGGAAAGAGTTATCGCAAAGCAAAACCACGCCAAAAAGGTGTCCGTCGAAAACAAAAAGCAGGTGGCAAAAAAGAGCGTGAGCAGAAAGATTATTCCGCCCATTGTTGGAGTTCCTTCTTTGCTTTTATGCTTGTCCACATAATGCAAAATGCTTTGCGAGGCTTTGATTTTTTTGCAAAACCAAAGCACCGCTGGAGCAATTAAAGTCGCAAAAATCAGACTCAAAAGCCCACACAAAATATACTTAACAACCGCCATAATAATCCCCCTTGTTTTCTTTATGGAATGGACTGCTCTGCTTGAAACACTCATAAACAGTGTCAAAATCGTTGTAAGGGCGCTTTTCTGTGCCGACTTCTTGATATTTCTCCGCACCTTTGCCCGCAATTATGAGAATGTCTCCTGGCTTTGAAAAATCAATCATCTTTTTGATTGCCTTCTTCCTGTCCGTTTCAACCATATGCGGTCTTGTCATTCCCTCTTCAATATCTGCCACAATATCCTCCGACTTTTCAAGCCTTGGGTTGTCGTCGGTAAGGCAAACATAATCGGCATATTCTTCAGCAATTTTCCCCATTTGCGCTCGCTTGCTCCTGTCTCTGTTTCCTCCGCAACCAAACACAACATTAACGCTCTTGTCCGTCAGTTTTCTTGCCGTCTTCAAAACATTCATAAGCCCGTCTGGCGAGTGAGCAAAGTCAATCACAACATACTTTCCGCCAATTTTTGAGACATTAAATCTTCCCTCAACTGGATTTACAAAACTCAGCCCCCGTGCAAGATTTTTGTCGTCAATTCCGAGTTCCTGACAGACGCAAAGTCCAGCAAGAGCGTTGTAGACATTGTAATCTCCGATAAGGTTTGTTTTGATTGCCATAACGCTGTCGCAAACATTTGCGATGAAACTTGTTCCCGACATCGAATAGCAAGCGTCAATGGCAAAACAATCTGCAGGATTTGTTATGCCATAGGTGGTTATCGGCACATCGGAAAACTTCAAAACCTGCCTTGCCCTTTCATCATCAACACAAACCACACCTCTTTTTATGTGCTTGCTTGTGAAAAAGGAGAGTTTTGTCCGCTGGTAATTGTCCATCGTTTTGAAATAGTCTAAATGGTCCTGAGTGATGTTTGTGAGCACGCCGATTTCAAAATTTATGCCAGCGATTCTCTTTTGGTCGATTGCGTGAGCGGAGACTTCCATTATGACAAACTCAACTCCAGCATTTCGCATATCAAAAAAGGTCTTGTGCAAAAAGTCGGCATCAGGGGTCGTGAGCGGGCACTCAAAGGTCCTTCCATTGTAAGAGACTCCGTTTGTGCCGATAACTCCCACAGACTTTCCATTCCTTTTGAGAATTTCCGAAATGATATGCGTTGTCGTGGTCTTTCCGTTTGTCCCCGTCACACCCACAATCGTCAAGTCGTCACACGCCCTCTCATAAAAATTTGCACAACTTTTTGCAAACAATTCTCTCACGTCCTCAACTTGAAGCCCGACGCCAGAAAAATTGCTTATGGCAAGCATTGCTCCCTTGCTGTAAGCCTCGTCACACCTTTCTTTCGCCTTTTGAAAATCAGAAGTTAGGCAGAAAAAAATGCTTCCGTCATCAATTTCGGCGGTGTTTCTTGCAAGTTTCGAAATGTTTTTCCCCTTAAACTTGTCGAGATTGTTTTTCGAGATAAAATCAGAATCAAAAATATTTTCAAAAATCATATTTGCTCCTTTTAGCATATTTTAGTAGATAGAGTCTGCATTGCTACCATGATTGCAAAATTAGTCAAAAAAGGACAAAAATTGCAATCACTTTTTCGGCTCAACTTTAACCTCTTCAAATATTTTCAGTGCATCACTTTCAAAGGTTTTGAGAAGTCTTCTTCTTTCATCCCTGACTGAAAAACTCTCTTCAATCAGTGCACGCAAAAGTTCCTTGAACGGCAGGTCTTTGAAAAGATAACAAGAAAGCGAGCCAGGGATTGAGTTTATCTCGTTTACATAAATTTCCTTTGCCTCTTCGTCATACAAAAAATCAACCCTAACCACGCCTTTGCAGTCGAAAATTTTGTAAACTTTTTCAGTGAGAGTCTTGATTTTTCTTGCCAAGTTTCGTTCCGCATCTTTGTTCTCAGATTTGCTGGCGAGATACTTATCTTCAAAAGTGAAGATGTTCGTTTTGTTTTTAACCTCATTGACAGTGGAGGTGACAAGACTTCCGCGATAGGAAAAACAGGCACAGTTGAACTCTTTCAAGTTCTGCACCAAGACCTCAACAATCACCTTTTCGTCAAACTCAAATGCAAGTTCAAGTGCCTGTGAAAGATTTTGGCTGTTTTCGCAAATGGAAATACCAATGCTACTTCCAAGATTTGCAGGCTTGACAATGAGCGGATAACCCACCTTTTTCTCAATTTCTCTTATCTTCTCCTGCTTCATTTTTTCATATTCGCACCTGCGCAAGTGATAATATTTTGGCGTGCTGATTTCATTTGCCTGCAAGATGTTTTTCATAAAGACCTTATCCATACAAATGGCAGAAGATGTGACGTCGCAAGAGGTTTGAGCAATATCGCAACAATCAAAAAGTCCTTGCACGCAACCATCCTCGCCGATGTGCCCGTGACAACAGTTGATAACGGTGGAAATCTTGCAAAAATGCACAAATTTGTCACTTTTTTTGACCAAAAGTACGTCAGTTCCCAAAACAAAACTGACCTGTTTTTTCTTTTTTGCTTGTTTGTGGAAATTTTGATAGATGTGGACATCTGACAAATTTTCTGCAATCCACCACTTCCCTTCTTTGTCTATGTAAATTGGAAGAAAATCGTATTCGTTTGGAAGAAATTTCATTGTCTGCACCGCAGTGATGATTGAGATGTCGTGCTCAACGCTCACCCCGCCAAACAAAACCGCAATTTTTTCTTTCATAAAAACTCCTTAACTTTATTAGATATGAATTTCCCCGTTCTTTTGCCAAAAATTATGATATTTGTCGCAATAAAAGCAAAATTTTTGATTTTTATTTGATATTATCTGGAAAGTCATTCTCAAAAAGCACAACATCACCTTTTTGAATAATTTGCTTCAAAAGTTGCTGTTGCTCTTTCCTTGTGGATGCATAAAAAATTTTGTCCTCCGTCAAACCTCCGTCAAGAGCTCCTTGACGCAAACTTTTCTTGTTTGTCTCATTCATAATCAGGAAAATATCAGCGACCTTGCCCACCTCTTTGCCTGCCAAATAGTTTTGATTATACTGTTCCTTTCCAAGTTCCACCATACCAGGCGAGACGACAACTTTTCTACCTTTGAAAGTTGAGATGGTCTTAAGTGCCTCCAAAAAACCTTCCAAGTTGCTGTTGTATGAGTCGTCAATGACACTTACAAACTCACCCTTGATAAGTTCCAATCTATGCGGAGTTGGCTCAATTTTCTCAATCGCTCTCTGAATGGAAAACAGACTCTCCCCCAAAAGATATGCCATTGCCCCCGCGACCACGAGATTGTCAATGTTTGAAGTTCCAAAAAGTTTGGTCTTGCAAACAAACTTTGACTTGTCAAGCACAAAAGTGAAAGTACTCCCCTCTTCTGTCGAATGAATATTTCTCGCATAAGCGAAACTCTTTTCCACACACACCAAATATTTTTTGTGCTCATATTTGTCATACAATTTTTTTGACGAACGGCTTTTGCCATTAAAGACCACAAGATTTTTGGTGCACTCACAAAGTTCGTATTTTGTGTCCTCAATCTTTTCTATCGTGCCGAAACTCTCAAGATGACAACTTCCAATTGGAGTGATAATTCCAAAATCAACCCCCACAAAATCTGCCAAAAATTTTATGTCTCCGCTGTGCCTTGCACCCATCTCCACAATAAAATAATCATCAGTCTCTTTCAAATCTTCCAAAATCGTCTTGCAGACCCCCATTGGTGTGTTGAAACTTTTCGGAGTCGCACAAACATCAAACTCTTCTTTGAGCATTTGATACAAATAATTCTTTGTCGATGTCTTTCCAAAACTTCCCGTTATGCCTATTTTCTTTCCTGAAAAAGCGCGGAGTTTTTTCTTCGCCTTTTGTATATAAAAATTTTTTATACAATGCTCAATCGGCAATGCAATCGCAAACGGCACACACAGAGCAAGAGGATAAAGAAAAATCATCAAAATTATTGGAATAATTAAATAAATATTTTTAATTAGATAAAAAATCACAAAAAAATATAAAAAATTGAATAAAAAAACAACAAAAATCAATCTTTTTACTCTTTTTGTGAAATTTAAAGTGTTTTTATCCCTGCGAAAAATGGGATTTTTAACTATTTTTTTTAAATATTTTTTTATTTTATAATTTTCTAATTGGTATGTTTTTATAAAAATTAAAGAAAAAACCGTCAAAATTTCAGAAATTAGAAACGCATATAAGACAAACATCACACCTCCTTACGCCAAAAACCTTTTCAAATTTTCAGAAAATTCCAATTTCCTGTCCACAAAAGAAAAGTGTCCAGCATCTTGCAAAATCAGCATTTTTGAATTTTTTATTTTTTTATGTAATCTCTTTGCCATATAAATTGGCGTCGTTCTGTCATCTTCGCCAAAAATTATGAGAGTGTCACATTTGATATACGGCAAAAACTCATCAAGGTGTGTGTTTACTATGCTATTGAAAACTTTTCTCATATGTACATCCAAGGCAAGATAGTCACAACTTCCATATTTTGACACATCAAGCCCCAATTTTTTCCTGATTTTGTATGTCCACACTTTTATGTAATACGACAATTTTCTTCTTGGCTTCACCCCAGCACTGTCCACCAAAACAAGCCTTTTTGTCTCTTTTTTGCATAGCACTGAGATTATTATTGCAATTCTCCCGCCAAATGAGTGTCCAATCAAATTGAAATTTTTGATTTTTAAGGACTCACAAAGAGAAATTATCATATTCGCATATGTGAAAACATTCCAATCGTCAAGCCTTTTCCCGCTTGAACCAAAAGGTGGAAAATCGACAAACAAGCAGTTGTTTTTTGTCAAACTTCGGCAAAAATACAAACTTGAATAGTCGCATCCCCACCCGTGCAGAAAAACATCCGTGACCTCGCTTTTTCTATCCAAAAATTTGTAAAAAATTTTACATCCTCTATAATCATATCTCATACAAAATCAGTCTATGAAATAAAATTATTTTTGTGTAAAACGCTTGGCAGGTCACCCGCCCCAACAAACATCACGACATCTTCATAAGAAAACTTTGACAATTGCTTTTCAAGTTCCTCAAAATTTTCGATATATTTTGTGTTTTTGTTTTCAAAAACTAAAAGCGAGGCAAGTTTTTCGGCGGATACGCCCTCCTCTTCTTTCTCCCTTGCTGAATATGTTTTGTAAATCAAGGGGACATCGGCGGTTTTCAAAACAGACAAAAATTCGTCAAGCAAATTTTTTGTTCTGCTGAAAGTGTGAGGCTGAAAAACAACAATTAGTTTTCGATTCTTAAAAATTTTTCTGGCAGAAAGAATCGCCTTTGAAATCTCTGTGGGATGATGAGAATAATCACAAATCACATTTTCAAATTTTGCACATTTGACTTTTTCAAACCTCGTTCTGACCCCTTTGAAATTTTCAAGCCCCTCTTTTATCTGCAAGTCAGACAACCCCAAAAGTTTTCCGACTTGATATGCATAAATGCAATTTTGTGCATTTATTTCTTCAAAAATTTGAAGATTCAATCTCATAATCTTTTCCTTCCCTCTGAACAAGGAAAAGGACATTTGCCCGCTTTTTTTGTGGGTTATGTATTTTGCAGAATAATCTCCCGCTCCCTCAACCAAAAATTTTGATTGCTTTTTGAAAGTTTCAAAGGACTCAAGTTGCCTGTCAAAAGTCTTGAAATAATCCATATGTTCTCTTTCGACATTCGTCACCACGCTTATGAAAGGGTGAAGATAGAGGAAATTGTCGCAATATTCACAAGATTCCGTGACAAAAAATTCCTCCCCGCCCTTGAAAAACGGCATATCATCTTCACACCTAAAACCGCCCAAATGCAAGGTTGGATTTTTCCCAGCAACTTTCAAAATCTCATAAATCATCGCTGTTGTGGTCGTTTTCCCGTGCGAACCCGCAACTGCAATAACCTTTTCAAATTGTTTTGAGATCTCTCCAAGAAGTTCTCCCCGCACTGCCAATCTTTTCCCGAGCGATTTGGCAAACTCAAACTGCTCGTTGCCATCTTTTATTGCTGAGGAGTAGATGACATAATCTGCACTTTCAATTTTCCTTTTTTCAAAACAGAAATCAACTTCAATCCCCTCTTCTTCCAAAATCTCTGTTGATTTTGACCTGTTTGTGTCACTTCCTGAGACAATGTTCCCCATCGACTTCAGAAAAACAGCAAGCGTGGACATTGAAATTCCGCCAATTCCCAAAAAATAAAATTTCTTTTTCTCATTTAGTTTAATTCTTTCCATTTTAAATCCAGACGGCAAGTGCAGTCCGCCATTTTCAAACTGCCTTCCCTGATAATCTTTATGAAACGCAAAAATAATTTGTCAAATTTTGAAAAATATTTTGCAAAAAAAATTTTGGTGTGATATAATATCTTTGACCGAATGGTTAATAAGAAAAAAGGAAGGTATACAAACTTGAATATTACAGACGTAAGAATTAGACTTGTGAACAATGATGAAAAACTTAAGGCAGTCGCATCAATCACAATCGACAACGAATTTGTTGTCCATGACTTGAAAGTCATCAATGGTAAAGATGGATATTTCCTTTCAATGCCAAGAAAGAAAGTTGGTGAAGGAGAATACAAGGACATCGTTCATCCAATCAAGACTGAAGTGAGAGTTGAACTTACAAAGTTGATTCTTGATGCATATGAAAAGGCTGTCGCTGAAGCAAGTGATGCTCAGGCAGAATAAAATTTAAAAAGAAAAGACCAAAATTGGTCTTTTTTTATTGCAATTTTTATTTTTTCTAGTCATTTTTTACATAAGTTTGCTTCCGTCAGAAGTTTCCACAACTTTCAAAATATTTTCCTCAACGCCAGTCTCTGCGTTTACATAAATGTAATATGTCGCATTATCTCGATAAGCCTTAAACTCCCAACACAAAGCCTCTCTGTTGAAGTCGAGTGGACTTAGGCACAATCTCCCGTCCTCAATCTCAAAAGATGTGTTGATGACGCTTTTTGCCTCAGTCTTGGAAATTTTTGCCTCGCCCAAAGTCCTGTCTGTATGGTTTGTCAAATATGAAATCGCATCATATCCCACAACATTTCCGTATTCCAAGTCAACTTTCACTTTGACAAGGTCTGGATAGAGAATTATTCCGTCTTGAACAGGTGCGAGATTGAAATAGATTTGGTCGTCGAGTTCTTGATACCAAACGACTTTTGCGTCTTCAATTCCAGCAGATTTCGCAAAGTCAAGCGCAACCTTTTCCGCTTGGTCATATGTGTAATTCTTCATACCAGACTCATTGTGTCCGCTTACGCTCAAGATATGCCCGCCAATCTTCGTCGCTTGAACAAAAAGTTTTTGCCCATCCGCATTTCTGACGATGAAGTTGAAGGTCTTAAACTTGCCGTTGGTCTGTCCGTCGTATTTCAAACTTGTTGAATTTGTGAAGATTTCATCAACTTTCTCGTGGACCTCTTCTTTCGACAACTCCTCTCCAGAAAGCCCAACAATTTTTTTGTTTACCACTGAGTCAGAGAAAGGTCCGTCATAAATCATCGTTGGATAATCACTCCCTTCCGCTTGCATTTGATTGAACTCAAGATTGAACTCGTCAAAATCTCCACTTTGCTTTCTTTTGGCTTTGACAATGCTGTATCCGTTTATCATTTTGTCTGACATTTTGTTTAGGAAGAGTTTCATCTCGGTCAAAGACTCGTGCATTTGGCTGAGAACTTGCAAATCATCCTCAGTCAACCCCTCTCCACTTTGAATTTTGTCCTCCAAAATCTGCGTATAGCCCGACATTTGATTTATAAATCGCACACTCTGCATAATGGAATCCCCGGAAAGTGGCATTGAAGCGATGTTGTTTTGCATCTCCTTTGCATCTTGCGAAATCTCGGAAAGCATTTTCACTTGATAAGAATTGTCGTCTGACGCCAAGAGTTTGCTTATGTTTGTGTCGACCGCATTCGCATTCTCCACCAATTCATAATAATTTTTCTTGTAAACATTTTCAAGTTGGGTGGAATAATCATTCGCCTGTGACATCTCCACGCCATACGCAATTCCGAAACCTATCGTGCTTGCGCTCAAAATTCCAGTTGCAATGGAAAGCCCAATCACAGCACCCTTATATTTGTTTCTCTGCTTTCCGCTTTCTTTGTTTTCTTTTTCTCTGTTTTCTTTAATCTCTTTACTCATACTCTCTCCTTAAACTGCGAACACGTGATTTCCAATCGTCACTGTTGTGGTCTTGTTGTAAATCCATTTGTTTGTCGCTGTTTTTGCATTGTAATAATAAAGTGCACCATATGTTGGGTCCCAGCCATTCAAAGCGTCCCTTGCAGCATTGTAAGCGGTTTGATTTGGCGAGAGATTTATCTGTCCGTCATTGACAGCAGTAAACGCCCAAGGCTGATAGATTACGCCCGCAATTGTGTTTGGGAAATCTGGACTTTCCACCCTGTTCAGAATCACGGCAGCGACCGCAACCTGTCCGACATAACTCTCTCCACGAGCCTCAGCATAGACACATCTTGCAAGCAAATCTAAGTCACTGCTTGAGATGGAACTGTTGTCAGTCGTGGCACTCGTGGTAAGCGTCATCCCAAGAGCAGCAGCCGTCTTTGGTCCAACAATTCCGTCAACTGCCAGCCCATTCTTTCTTTGGAAATATTTGACTGCAGCGGTCGTCTTGCTCCCAAAAATTCCGTCGACATTTCCGGTGTAATATCCCCACCTTTTAAGTTTGGTTTGCACTGTTCTGATTTGGGAGGTCGTAAGAGTGGCTGCCTCCGCAATTTCGATGTGCGGCTGATTTATGTAAACTGCAGTCGTCGCAACAGTTCCGACCGACAAGACTGCAAACATAACCGCAAAGCCAATTTTGGCGATTTTTTTCTTCATAATGTGTTTTTCTCCTTTTTATCTTTGTGTTACACTCTGTATTGTGTCCCAAATTTTTGAAATATACTCAAAATTTTGCGGATTTTTTGAAGAAACAAAACAAACTGCGGGGAAAACAACACACCACCAGTTGTCGCCATTCGCCTGTCCCAAGTCAATTTTGAGCGACTTGTAAATGCCTGACTCCAAAACCAGATCGTCATAAGAGCGAGTCGGTATCTCTTCATCTACAATACTCAATTTCGCGCCATAACTTGCACCAAGATTTTTCAAAGCCAAATTTGCAACCTCAAGAATTTTCTCCAAGTTGCAAGACAAAATGTCTTCCGCCTCTTCTTTGCTTTCTGCGTCTGCAAGCAGAGGAATCAAAAAATCTACCACCGCATCTTTGACAACATATTTTGCATTTGTGTCAAAATCAGAATTGGAATTTGCGGTTATATGAATCCTGACAAAATCATCATTGACCTCAGTTTTTTGCCCACAAAACAAAACGGCACAAACTACAGCAATTACCCCAAAAAGTGATAAAATGTATTTCATAAGCACTTCCTCCGCAACTCAATAATTGACGCAATAAAAAAGAAAAAACCACAAAAAATACGCAATTTTTGCAGTTTTTTCTCTAAAAAGTGATTTTTTGGGGAATTTTCTGGCTCTAATTAGCCTCTTTTCTGATAGTAAATAATGATGTTTTCATCTTTCTCAAGCGGGAACACAACCTCTGGGTTTTGCAAATAGATGAGTTCTTCTCTGACTCCGAGACCCTTTGCAATATCCCAAGCGGTTTGCCCAGATTTTGCAAAAGTGACCTCAATTGCACAATCTTTTTCTTCCAAACTCTCTTGTTCTTGCACACCTGAGATGACCGCTGACACAACATCACAATCAAAACTTGCCTTGATTTTAAGTTTTGCATCAAAATAGAAATCTCTTCCTTTCTTCACAACCACATCAACATCATAAATTATTGCACAGACATCGGCTTGAGCATTTTCACAAGGAACATTTGCCCTCTCCGATACAACAAACGGAACTTCAATCAAAACACTATGGAGCGAATTTGTCTCGTCGTTGAGATAGACAACATTGGTTTTGGTTATACCCTCAACATAGACCTCGCCATTTTTGAGATAAGAATTTGTCACACACAAATTTGTTGCCCCAACAAACATAATCTTGTCAACTATTGGCTTTTCCGCATCAAGTGAAAGTGAGCCGTCAATCTTCGCCTCGAAAGTATCGTAGGAAAGAGTTTTGGTCATATCAAAAGACTCTGTGGAGATTTGAAGCACTTTTTCTGTGCTGTAAAGGTCCTTTATAACTCTTTCGCTTCTTTCATCATATGCACAAACTTTGACCTCAACTGGAATTGTGAGTTTGATGTTTACGCCCTTCTCCAACTCTTCAACTTCGCACTTCACCGAATTTCTCTTGACAACCGCCTCGGCATCGCTTATTGACTCTCGAGTGACACCCTCAAGTTCCACCTCTTCTTTGAAACTCTCGGTGACATAACTTGCTTCAAATCTGTCATTTTCGGTCAAATACAAAATTCGAGTGATGACTTCTCCTCCGACTGAAACAAAATTTGACCCACTTTCCACCGACTTAATCGCAACCTGACTGTCTGTGAAAAGTATTTTTCGGATTTGTTCTTTGATTGAGACCTCACTCTCGACAACAAATGTCTCCTTTGCCTCTCCGACAAAAGTGTTGACCAAAATCTCGTCATCTTTGACACAAATGGAGTCATCTCCAGATGAAACATTCTGCACATCACGACACATAATGAGCACACCACTTTGCTCACACTGACACGAGAGTTTGACCGAAGAGTTTGAAACACTGTCGACTTTGCAATCTCCGACTTCAACTTTGATTCCGACCTTATCTCCTACCTGAATATTTTGGTCCTCAAATTTCGACGTGAACGGACAAGAAGAACTCACCGTTCCAATTTTCCCGTCAGGCGTCGAATACAATAAACAGATGTCCAAAAGCCCTGAAAAGTTTACGACACCGTTCAAGATTTCCGCACTTTCCACCTGTGCGTTGTGACAGATTGACAAGATTTTATCTATTTGTGCATTTGCGTCAATGTTGCACTCAACATTAAACTGCGATTTTTCAAGTCGCTTTTTCTTCACCACCGTAAAATTGTTCATTTCAAAAGACATAATTCCCTCCAAAATCAAAACTATTATATCTTACTGCCCTGCCAAGGCTGTTAGAACAAATTTTTGAATATTTTTCATTTTTGTGGCAAAAATTCCCTAAAGGAGATTTTATGAGAAAGATAGTTTATGGCCTCGAGGAGATCAAGAAGAAAATAGGTGATTTGAAAGGACAAGATGTCCAGATGAGCATAAATCGAGGAAGAAAAAAAATTGAATTTTTGACCGCAACAATAAAAGATGTTTATCCAAGTGTGTTCACAATCAAAACCGCCGATGAAAAACTCCAGACTTTTTCCTATTTTGATGTGATGTGCGGAAATGTGGTGCTGGACGAAAAATAAGGGCCAAGAGCCCTTTTTTAATGTCAGTTTTTATTTGTCAAAAGATTTTCATTTTAAAAAAGACATATCCAACAAAAAAAACATCTCAAATTAAGCAGACTCATATAGTCCACTTAAAATGAGATGTTTTTATTTCGCAATAAATCTTATCCTTTGAATAAGCAATTCAATACGACAAAATTTTTAAGTCGCATTATTTGCTAAACAAACCTTTCTTCTTTCTTGGGTATCTGATTGCAGCCTGTGCAGCAGCAAGTCTTGCGATAGGAACTCTGTATGGTGAGCAAGAAACATAGTTGAGTCCAACTCTATGGCAGAATTCGATTGAAGAAGGTTCTCCGCCGTGCTCACCGCAAATTCCAAGTTTGATGTCTGGTCTTGTGCTTCTTCCAAGTTCGGCAGCGATTCTTATCATCTTGCCAACACCATTTTGGTCAAGTCTTGCAAATGGGTCGCTTTCAAAAATCTTCTTTTCATAATAAGTCTCGAGGAACTTGCCCGCGTCATCACGAGAGAAACCAAATGTCATCTGAGTGAGGTCATTTGTTCCGAATGAGAAGAACTCTGCATATTTTGCAATTTGGTCAGCGGTGATTGCTGCTCTTGGAATTTCAATCATTGTGCCGACTTTGTAGTTCATCTTAACTTTGTTTTCGTCCAAAATTCTGTCTGCAGTTGCAGTCACGATGTCCTTCACATACTTAAATTCGTTTGCATCGCAAGTGATAGGAATCATAATTTCAGGAACAACATCAAAATTCTCTTCTTTCTGAACTTCGATTGCAGCCTTGATAACTGCTTCGGTTTGCATTTCAGCGATTTCTGGATATGTCACAGCAAGTCTAAGACCACGGTGTCCCATCATTGGGTTGAACTCGTGCAAACTTTGAACTGTCGCCTTAAGTGCGTCGAAAGTCAAGCCCATATCTTTTGCAAGAGCCTTGATTTCCTCGTCTTTGTGAGGAAGGAACTCGTGAAGAGGTGGGTCAAGGAAACGAATTGTGACGCTCTTTCCTTGCATAGCTTTGAAGATTCCCTTGAAGTCTTTTTGTTGCATTGGAAGAATCTTCTTGAGAGCCTTCTTTCTCTCCTCGGTCGTTGTGGAGACAATCATTTCTCTCACAGCAGCGATTCTGTCTGCTTCAAAGAACATATGTTCTGTTCTGCAAAGTCCAACGCCCTCTGCACCAAATCCAAACGCAACTTTTGCGTCTCTTGGGTTGTCGGCGTTTGTTCTTACCTGCAAGTTTCTGTATTTATCAGCCCATTCCATAATTGTTGCAAATTCGCCAGAGATTTTTGCCTCAACTGTCGCAACTTCTCCGTCATAAATTTTTCCTGTTGAACCGTCGAAAGAGATGACATCTCCCTCTTTGTATTTCTTTCCACCAAGAGTGAAAGATTTTCCGTCCTCAGAGAATTTGAGTGCAGAGCAACCAGCAACACAGCAAGTTCCCATACCACGAGCAACAACGGCAGCGTGAGAAGTCATTCCGCCACGAGCGGTCAAAATTCCTTGGCTTGCAGCCATACCTTCGATATCTTCTGGTGATGTTTCAAGTCTTACAAGCACAACTTTGCCTTTCTTTCCACCTTCTGCTTTTGCTTTTTCAGCAGTGAAAACAATCTTTCCGCAAGCAGCACCAGGAGATGCTGGAAGTGCCTCACCAATCACTGTCGCTTTCTTGATTGCCTTTTCATCAAAAGTTGGGTGCAAGAGTGCGTCAAGTTGGGCAGGGTCAATCATAAGAAGAGCCTGCTTTTCGTCAATCATACCCTCAGAAACGAGGTCAACAGCAATCTTGAGTGCAGCCTTTGCGGTACGCTTTCCGTTTCTTGTCTGGAGCATATAGAGTTTGCCTTTCTCAATGGTGAACTCCATATCCTGCATATCTTTGTAGTGATGTTCAAGTTTCTTTGTGATTGCAACAAATTGTGCGTAAACTTCTGGGTTTTGTTTCTCAAGTTGAGAGATAGGTTGTGGTGTTCTGATTCCAGCAACAACATCTTCGCCTTGAGCGTTCATCAAATATTCTCCATAGAGAACATTCTCTCCAGTTGATGGGTTTCTTGTGAAGGCAACACCAGTTCCGCTGTCGTCTCCCATATTTCCAAACACCATTGACTGAACATTTACTGCAGTCCCCCAACTGTATGGAATGCCGTGCATTTTTCTGTAAACATTTGCTCTGTCATTGTCCCAAGAGCGGAAAACAGCCTTAACCGCTTCCATAAGTTGAGTTTCTGGGTCTTGTGGGAAATCAACTTTTTGTGACTCTTTGTAGAGTTTTTTGAAGAGTTTAACGATTTCTTTGAGATCATCAGCAGTCAAGTCTTTGTCAAATTTCACACCCTTCTTCTCTTTGATTTCGTCCAAAATTCTCTCATATTTTGACTTGTCTTGTTGCATAACAACATCACTGAACATTTGGATAAATCTACGATATGAGTCATAAGCAAATCTTGGATTGTTTGTAAGGCGCGCGAGGCCCTCAACCACAACATCGTTGAGTCCAAGGTTCAAAATAGTGTCCATCATTCCTGGCATAGACACTCTTGCCCCAGAACGAACAGAAACAAGAAGTGGATTTTCTGGATCGCCAAGGGTTTTTCCAGTAACCTTTTCAAGTTGGGCAAGTTTTGCCTTGATTTGAGCCTGGATGTCGGCGTTGATTTGTCTTCCGTCATCATAATATTTTGTGCAGGCTTCTGTTGTGATTGTAAAGCCCTGAGGAACAGGAAGTCCAATCCTTGTCATTTCAGCAAGGTTTGCGCCCTTTCCACCAAAAAGGGCTTTGTTTTTTCCGTCTGCTTCTTTGAAAGCGTAAACATATTTTTTCATAATCTAAAACATCTCCTTTTGTTGTCCTAATCATTATACCAAAAAGGAAAAAAACTTTGCAAACAATTTCAAGACAAAACAAAAATTTTTGTTGGTTAAATACAATTATGCATAATGTCACAATCTTTATATTTTGCAAATAAATTACTTCACCACATTTTCAACATAGTCCAAAAGTTTATCTTTCCCAAAGCCACTCTCGGAAGAATATGGAAAAATCATCTCCTTTCGCACGCCAAGTGCTTTTGCGAGTTGACTGCAAGCCTGCGGAACTTTTGACTTTGCGAGTTTGTCCACCTTTGTGGCAATGATGACATACGGAATTTGATAAGAGTTTAAAAAATCCAGCATCATTTTGTCAAGTTCGCTTGGCTCGTGACGACAGTCAACAAGCACGAAAACAGTCTTGAGACTTTCCGACTTCAAGAGATATTCCTCCATAAGCCCCGCCCAGTTTGCGATATGTTTGTGCCCACTCTTTGCGTAACCATATCCTGGCAAATCGACAAAACGGAATTGGTCGTTTATCAAAAAATAATTTATCATCTTTGTCAAGCCTGGAGTGGAGGAGGTTTTTGCAAGGTTTTTCACGCCCGTAAGCGAATTTATGAGAGAAGATTTGCCGACATTGCTTCTGCCGACAAACGCAAACTCAACCACCTCATCCTTCAAGATTCCATCAGATTTCACCGCTGATGTCAAATATTTTGCAGATTTTATTTTCATAAACATATCATACCACACATCTTTGATTCTTGCAAATATCCTTAAAAAATTTTAAATATTTTTGAAAATTATTTTGAAATCTCGGTCGATATTATTATAATGAAAATGTTATGAAAAGTTTTATACAAATCGTAAAATTCACACTTTTTTCAATCTCTGCAGGTATCATCCAATTGGGTGTATCCGAGATTATGTATGACCTGTTGCATATAAATTATTGGGTGTCGTATCTGACTGCACTCATTCTTTCTGTCATTTGGAACTTCACCTTCAATCGCAAGTTCACCTTCAAATCTGCAAACAACATCCCGTTTGCAATGTTTTTGGTGCTTTGCTATTACGCAGTGTTCACACCTGCCTCAACTGCTTGGGGCTATGCAATGGAAAAAGCGGGAGTTCTTGGTGTGCTTGTCACAGTTTTCTCAATGGTCGTAAATTTTGTCACTGAATTTTTGTGGCAAAAATTTGTTGTTTTCAGAAACTCAGAGAACTCTGCCGTCGACCAAGAGGAACAAACTTTCAAAAAAATCATAAAAATTGCTAAAGAAAAATTTTAGGAGCGATTTCTCCTTTTTGTCTTGGGGAGGTTTTTTCTCGTGAAAAAGCAATATGACAAATCTCTCCCAAATTTCACTAAGGGAGAAGAAATTTTCAGCGCCGTAACTCACATCGTCGGTGGTGCTTTTGGAATTGTTTTTCTTTTTGTCGGCGTCATTTTTGCACATTTTCATTGCGACGCTGCAGGCATTTTCAGTATGTATGTCTATGGTTTTTGTATGATAATCACCTACACAATGAGTGCGATTTATCATTTTTTACGAAGAAATAGAGCAAAGGTCGTCTTTCGCATTTTCGACCACTGCTCAATTTTCCTCCTAATCGCTGGCACATACACACCCTATTGCCTTATAACTCTCGCAAGCGAGCCTGCGTGGGGATACACGCTTTTTGGGGTGGTGTGGGCGTTGTCGATTCTTGGAATTGTGCTGAACGCAGTCAATATGTATCGCTGGAAAACGCTCAGTATGGTGCTTTATCTTGCGCTTGGCTGGTGCATAGTCATCGCAATCGTCCCGCTCCTTAGACACCTCGAACTTGCTGGTTTACTTTGGTGTCTTGCTGGCGGACTGTGTTACACAATTGGCGCGATTTTTTATGGCATTGGAAGCAAAGTCAAATATATTCACAGCATTTGGCATCTTTTTGTCCTTTTTGGAAGCATCTTCCAATTTATCTCAATTCTCTTTTATGTCGTGCTGTGATTTCTTCAAACCCCACTCAAAAAACCTGAACACAAATTCTCCGTTTTAATCATAACAAATTAAAATAGGAGATTTTTTATGGCAAATTATTTTGGAACGGACGGGATTCGTGGAGAATATGGAAAAAATTTAAACACTGACCTCGCTTTTTCTGTCGGGAATGCACTTTCTCAAATCAAAAACAAACCGAGGGTTCTGGTGGGTTATGACACAAGGCTTTCCGCTGACGCACTCAAACTTGCTCTTTGCACAGGGATTGTGCAAGGCGGCGGAACGGCGATTGATGTCGGAATAATTCCAACCGCTGGCGTTTCATACCTGACAAAAAAAGAGCGGTGCGATTTTGGAGTTGTGCTGACTGCCTCCCACAACCCGCCACAGTTCAACGGCATAAAGATTTTCGACCACAATGGCAGAAAACTCACGGACGAAGATGAGGAATTTTTGGAAGAATTTTTCAAAAACACCTACACCTGCCAAAGATGTGGAAAATATTTCAAAAAAGACTTCCTTCAAAATGAATACATCTCCCACCTAATCAAATGCACAGAAGCCTCATTTGAAAATATGCACATATGTCTTGATGCAAGCAATGGTGCAAGTTTTCGAGTCGCTCCAAGAGTGCTTAAACTTAAAAAAGCGAAAGTGGAAAAGTTGTCCTGCAAAAACAATGGCGGAAAAATCAACGTCGATTGTGGTTCACTGAATATGAGTAAAATTGCAGAAAAGGTGCTTGAAACTGGTGCTGATGTCGGTTTTGCCTTTGACGGAGACGCCGACAGAGTGCAAGCGGTGAGTCGAAGCGGTGCCGTTTTTGACGGAGATAAACTTCTTTACATCTTGGCAAAATATATGAAGAAAAAGTCCACGCTTTATGCAAACTCAGTCGTCGGAACAAGTCACACAAACAGCGGAATTATGGTCGCCCTAAACAAAGACAAAATAAACCTCATTCGCACAGATATTGGCGACAAGTATGTGATGGAAGCAATGGAAAAAATGGGGTTGACGCTCGGCGGAGAACAGTCTGGGCATATTATCATAAAAACCCACTCCCAAACTGGTGATGGGATTTTGACCGCATTGAAAATTTGTGAAATAATAAAGGAAACTGGAAAGAGTTTGGATGACCTTTTTGACGCAAATCTTATTCCCCAAGAAAACCTCAATCTTTGTGTCAAAGACAAAATCAAAATCATAAACAACGAAAACCTAAATCACCTCATCTCAGACATCTCAAACAAGATTGCGCCTGCAGGAAGAGTCTTGGTGCGAGCGAGCGGAACTGAAGAAAAAATAAGAATTATGGTGGAATATTCCGACACTCAAAAAGCGAAAGAATATGTGGAAGAAATCAAGGATTTGATTGAAAAAATTTAACACGCATCAAGTTTTTGCCAAAATTTCGTGAATTTTTAAACTATTTTTCACTGCTGAATTTTGTTGTTTAAAATATTTTTATAATTCATAATTTAATCCTTTTAATTTTAATGAGTGTTTAATTTATAATCATAAAAAGAAAACTAGAAATATAATTATTTGTACTCATTAGATTTATAAAAATAAATTTAAAAAATAGTTATCAAAAAAATAGTCATTAAATCGAAAGATATATTTTAATATTAATAAATCAAAGTTTTTGTATAAACTAAAGTCTTTTGATTTAATTTATGCACTGTAATGATAAAAAAAGAAGAAAACCATTGTGTTTTCTTCTTTTATACTAATTTATGAATTTTTTACAACTTCATAAATATCTTCACTACCTTCTTGTAATCTAGAAGTATAACCTTCTGCAACAAAGTTAGTTCC
>CALWKD010000015.1 GCA_944381175.1 uncultured Clostridia bacterium
AATCCATTTGGAATTTAAAATTTAATCAAACGAATTAAAGCATATCATTTGATATGCTTTTTTATACTCCTAAAATATATATGTTTTCCCTTTTAAAATAAAAAACTCACTGCCCTATCTTGACATCCACTCCACCATGCCCCGCATCAATAACAATGGTGCGCACTATCTTTGGCGAACTTACCGCCCTAACCGCATAGCAAACACCAACAATAGAGCAAATCAAAATTACACCCACCAAAATAACACACAACGTGTGCTTTTTTATTGTTAAAAATTTAAGTTTCATCAAAATATTTTATTTGAGAAATTTTGTAATTATCACAAAAAGATGACAGTAAATATTGAATTAACAAAATCTTTATTATAAATTATTTCCAAACAAAAAAGTCTTTTAAAAATATCTAGAAAGATTTTAGAAAATTAAAAATATGCTTTGTGTGTTGGTTCAAAACTTGATATAATAAACTTATGAAAGATAAAATCTTACAATTAAACAAGCTCTATTCCTCTGCACTATCTTTAGCAGATGAAATTTTGAAATTACTTTTTTCTTATCATATTGAGAATGCACTAAGTTTTAATAATCAAATCCCCTCTCGTATTGACGGAGAACTGATTTACAGAAATTATCCAATACCTGTTATCACCTGCCGTCTCCATGGATACAAAACTCAAATCGGATTTGACCTTGCAACCGCCACAAACTATCTTGGCTTTATCAAATTTACTCTCGCAAAAAATGAAATTTTAAAATTCAATTTTGCCAAACTTAATCACTTTGAGTTTAGTGTTTACAGCACTGACAATCATCAATTTTTTGACTCAATGGATACAAAAGAGCGCAAAAATAATATCAAAAATTCAAAATCACGCGAGTTTCGCATTAAAATCGACTTCTCTTCGCCAAGTCAAATTGAAGAAATCATTAGAAAAATGTCAGTGAAGAGAAGGAGCTTTTTCTATGCCGCTCACTACACTTGTGCATGCGGAAGTTATATCACCGTTAATTCGCAAAAAGGCAGGTGTCCAGTTTGTGGGAAAGAAAGTTCTTTCAAAAGAATATATAGAAGTTGCAAATGCCCTGTGTGCAAAACTAATTGCATAAAAGACCAATATGGAAATGGAGAATGCAATAACTGTGGCTGGAAATTTGATGTCCTTGGAGAAAAAATGAAAAACGACGTCCTTTTTCCAAACTTGATTTCATTAAATAAGGCCAAACAACTTTATAAAGAAGGAAAACCCTTTAAACCTAACTTAAATGAATTTATGGAAATGCTTTATGTTTATAGCGAAGTTGTATTTAGTTATAAAAATAAAGATTTCTGTTTATTTCTTATTCATGATAAAAATAAGGAACTATCTAAAATTGAATTTAGTTGGGGACCAAACGATGATGAAGTTGCATATTTCAAAGACAAGGAAGATTTTATCAAAAACGCCAAGATAGACAATGAATATGTCCGAGATATTTGGGAGAAAGTTGAAAATCCTTGCTATTTATAAAATAAAAAATTAAGCATATCAACCGATATGCTTTTCTTTACACTTATAAAATATGTGTCTTTTTTCTATTAAAATTTTAAAAACTTACTGTCCTAACTTGACATCCACTCCGCCGTGCCCCGCGTCAATGACAATAGTGTATTGTGCCTTCGGCGAACTTGCCGCCTTGACCACACGGCAAATGTCAACAATAGAAAACCTAAAATCACTTACCGCCTTTGTTTTTGTTTGACATTTTTTGAATGTATTTGACTGCACCCTCGTGATTACGCTCGCCCTCTTTTATCTCAAGTTTAGCCTTTTTTGAGAGAAATTTGTAAATTCCAAATTTTGTGTCTTTAAACAAGGCTTTTTGCATTTTCTCAAGTGATTGTCGCATTTCAGGCTCTTTTACCTTTCTTATTCGTTTTTCCATTGCTTTTCTGACTTCTTCATTTAGGGCAAAGTTGTGTTCTTCAGAGGCCTCAACAAAAATTGAAAGCATAAAGTGGTCATAAATAGATTCAATAACCCCTGGCGAGAGTTCGTTGCTGGTGTTTTGGTGGTTTATGATAGAAAGTTTTGGCAATTTTTCGTGACTAAAAACCATATGAGAACCATCTTGTCCCATTAAAACATACCCTAAATCTAGTGCCAATTTGACGAAATCTTTTCTCTTGACCATACTTTTCCCTTTAAAAATTTTTATAATCATTTTAACACCCAATCATCCATAAGTCAACACTTAAAAATCACACGCTCCAATTATTTCCAATGTGTATTAAATTTCAAAATATCAAAGATAAAATCATAGCACTAATTTCTCAGCAATAAATTGCAAATTTTTGTTTGTTTTGACTTTTTATTTTTGCAATCAAAAAAGCGTGAAATATGCAAATTTTTCTTCAAAAAGTTTTGAAATTGGTATTGACATATTGTCCATTTTGGAATAAAATAGAAAGCGTAATTGGAGGCACAAAATGCGTATTGTGGTAAATGATAATGAAGTCTTGATAGAGGACGATGAGGTTTACATAAACGGAGAGGCAGTTCCGTATGATTTTTGGAAAGCACTTAAAAATGGAGTTCCGAATGTTTATGTCAGAAACGATTCCGAGTTTTTTATCTCTGGAAATAAAATTTTGATTGACGGAGATTCTATTTTTGTTAATGATTACGAACTTGGCACTCAAGATGTTAAAAAACAATTTAAAATGACTCGAATTTTTATTGAGCCAAAGCACTTGGTTGAGAAGGAAAAGAAGGTTTTGGCTGAGAAAATTTCAAAAAGCAAAGGAATAAGCAAAAAAATCTTGAAAAATTCCGATATCAACTTGCTAAGAAGAGTTAACAAACTCGATGACAAATGGTTCACTTCCAACGCGAAGTTTAAATTTTACACCGACCTTATGAATATTTACGCCAAAAATTCAAAAGACACCGCAAGATATTGGAGAAGCACTCGCCTTGGACTTCCAATCGGCGCTTTGGGCATAACCGCTGGAACTTGCTCCGCCGTTTTGATGCTGAAATCGGTGACACTTCCTTTGATTTTGGGGACTGCAACTGGTTTTGCTGGTGCAACTCTTGCTCTTGGAACGGCGATTCCTCGCATTATTCAGGAAAAGAAGGCTTACAATGAAAATTTGAAAAATCTTTCGGAAGATGTTTTGGCACCAATGGTTGAGGACATCGAGGCACTTGAGAAAAAAGAGGGAGAAGTGCCTAAAAATTCCGCCTCGGAAGCACTAAATCAACCGCAAACCAATCCTCCTGTGCAAAATGCGAATGCAGACAAATCTGGAAGAAATCTCTAAACAAAATCCACACTTTGTGGATTTTTCTTTTTTTTCTAATTGGGAAAATTTGCAACAACGGCAAACACTTGACAAAAGATTTTTCAAGTTGATAAAATATTTGTATGAAAAAAGTGTTGTTTTTGAGTGTTTTTTTGTCTCTAGTGTGCATTTTGCCACTTACTTTTTCAAATTTCTCCTACGCACAGACCGAAAGCAAAACATACATCGTCACAGCAAATCAGGCAAAGGTTTACTCCTCTCCCGACTTGATTGGCTCTGATGTCATTTCAACTTTAAAACACAAAGACGAAATTCAAATTGAATGCGAGGACGGAAGGGCAGTTGAGTATGGCGAAGGAGATTTCGTTTTTTATCTTGTGACAAGTTTGGAGCAAAACGGTTATATTTTGGCTGATATGGTCGTTCCTCAAAATGAATTTTTGACATCAATTCCAAATTTCAATGCCCAAACAAACGGCTCAGCGACAGTTTTCTTTCTTGAAGATGGAGAATATATTGAAAGCGAAATAACCCTCCCAAAACACCAAAGATTTTTCTTGTATGAAGGGTTTGACAGCAAGTCCGATTTCAACGCAATCGCCTTTGTCTATGAAAATGAAGTGCTTTATGGATACCTTGAAACCGACAAAATTGATCCAGACGGAGTCAGTCCAGTGATAATAAGCGTCGTGTGCCTGATTCTTGCTGTGCTTGGAATAATTTTTGCCCTACTTTTTATGAAGAAAAAAGGCAAAAAGAAAGTTGTCACATCAAAGAAAAAATAGGTGACACCTTTTGTTGAAAATCTCCCTTCTCTGCATTACAATTTTGCAAAAAGGAGATTTTTATGAAAAGTAACGAAGAACTTGAAAATGAGATTGAAGATTTGAGGAAAGAACTTTATTTCTTGACCAAGCAATCTTCGGAAGGCGAAACTGGAGGAGGCTCATCAGGTGGAGGCTCAGGCTCATCAGATGACGAAGGCTGGCAAGTGCTTTACGACTACCAAAGCGAAGACCCAAACATAAATCTTGGCGAGACAACTGGACTTCACAGCAAATATGGTATTGTGACCGCACTGCCTGACCTTGTGAATTTCAACAAACTAAAGTTTCTCTTCTTCACCGCAAATTCTGAGCAATATTACGAATTTGACATATCCAGCAAAAAGCGAAACGGACTGAGAATTTTGGTTAATAATTCCAGTTTGAATCAAATTTTTGGAGCAGATATGACAGTTTTGTATGATGATGACGGAAAATTTGTACTTGATATAGGAAGAATAAATTATATTTATTTCTATTCGTCAGGCAAAGTCCCATCCATAGAGGACAGCACTCCATCTTCTTGTTATAGAAAAATTTTGGCAAAATAAAGGACACAAATTGTGTCCTTTTTTATTGTTTTTATCTTAAAAACAATAAAAATAAGCAATTTTTTTATTATCGTGAGCGTTTTTTGATAAAAAATTTTTTTGATACCCTTTGTGAAAACTCTCTGCTCTTCAAGTTTTCAATTTTTGAGCGAGCTAATGTCAAATCTTTGTAAATCTGCTTAGAAAAGTGTTTATCTTATGCTCATACATCACACCCGCACTCTTGTAGGAAAGAGCGTGTCCAGCATCTTCAACAATATACTTATCCCTAAACCCCTCGGGCGTTGCATCATAAAGGTCGTAAAGGTTTTGAACGGGAACGAAATCATCTGCACTTCCGTGAATATACAAAATAGGCACTTTCGTGTTTTTCACTTGTTTAATCGCGTCCACCATTGCCATATCAAACGAATACACCCTCTTGAGGTAACTTGTGAAAAGTCTGACCAAAATGTTTCCCAATTTAATCTTTTTCTTGACGACCGCTCTCACTTGTTTTTCGCCATTTGCAAACGCACAATCTGAAATTATCCCCACGACATTTGACGGAAGGTTTTCAGAAGAGGCACAACAAACGGCGGTCGCTCCCATAGAAACCCCAAAAAGCAGTATTTTCTGATTCTCCAAATTTTGATTTACAAAATCGATCCAATCTAACAAATCAAGCCTGTCATACCAGCCGAAGCCAATACACCTACCCTCACTTTCTCCGTGTGCACGATTGTCGACGACCAAGACATTGAAATTCTTCTCCACAAAAAACTTGCAATATGGTTGCATTTCAAAATACGATCCACCATAGCCGTGCGACAAGATGACTGTTTTTCCAGATTTATTTTCAAAAAACCTTCCAGAAAGTGTCATTTTTTCGCGATTTTGGATTTTTACCTGCTTAAATTTGACCTTGTCCCACCAACAAAGGTCAATTCCATACTTTTTTATTTGCTTGTCAACATTTTTTTTGCTGGCTCTGCCATTTTTGTTTTTCCTTGCAAATGTAAACTTGAATATGACTGCACCAACCACCAAATAAAAAATCAACGCCAAGATAATCATCGCAACAACTGCAAGCACAATCCACGCGAAAACTTTCATACTTCCTCCTTATTCGATGATTGCTTTTATCGGTTCTCCTGTCGTCGCATCTTGGTAGGTGAGCCAATAACCAAAACCTTGTTCATTTTCTTTGTCCAAAGGAATCCAAATAGGGTAGCCTGACAGTTCCTTCGGTGCTTCAGTCTCATAAACCGCAGGCACTCCATAGCAAACATATTTCACTTCGCCTTTTTCGTCATACAAAAGCCCAAAGACATAAAAGTCGCCGTCGTCCTCATAATCGACTTTGATCCACTTTGAGTTTGGAATAAGGGTTTGGAGGTTGTTTTCAATTGGGTTGTCTTCAAACAATTTGTCAATCTGCGGTCGCAATTTCTCAATAAAAGAAGGGATTTCCTCATTTTTCTCGGTTTTTTCTGGCTCTTTTTCCAAATTCTCTTCCATCTTTTCATTCGACATTGCCGTCGTGGCAGTTTGGGAAGAATTATGCTCATAAAAATACTTTTTGTAGACGCAATTTGCACAATTGCCGTTCTCTTCGCATATTGCTTTGTCGATTTCCTTCTCGATTTCTTTCTTTTCCTCTTCCTCAAAATCGACGCCAAATTTATCAAGCACTGACTGCGTGTTTGAGACGGAAGTTTCTTTCGCAAGTTCGCTTATTATGCTTGCATAAACCTCATCATTCCCATCGCTTGACCCATAAAGCACAGCCTTTGCTTCTGCATTTTGAAAATTTATCACAGCACAAGAAAAATTTTTCGGAATTTGGTCAAACGGCGTGAAAAACTCATAAAGCATAGGAGATTTGAATGTCAACCCCGCTTTGTACACTTTTTGATCCACCAAAAAGCCCAAAGAGGAAATTCCTCCCAAATCTCTTGAAAAGTTGTAAAGCCTCAAAGTGCCCTTCACACCCGCATCATCTTCTTCAAGTGAAAGCACCGCTTTCCTGTTTGTCTCTTCAGTATCGCTCAGCACAACACTCTTCTTTTTTATCATAACGCCTCACATTTTTACACTATAAATATTATTTTACATATGAAAAAGTTATGACAAAAGTTTATGCTTGCCAAATTTTGTCGAAAATTATCTGTTTTTGTCTTTCAATTTGTTTTCAGCAAATTTGACAATATTTTTGACTGTGAAGCCCGCTTTTTCCACCATTTCCTCTCCGCTTCCGCTGTCAACATAATCGAAAATTCCAAAACTTGCACCATTTCTGCCAAGAATCTTGAGCCATTTTGTGTCGTTTGACATCTCAATTGAAAGCACCAAGTCGGCGTCTTTTGAAATGACTTTATTTCTGTAATTTGCTGGTTGCATTTCAAAGAGTTCTATTGACGGCATTGAAACAACATTCACAGAATGCTTTTTTCTGAGTTCCTTTGCGACTTTGAGTGCAAGAGAGACCTCTGCCCCGCTTCCAACCAAAACAATCTCTGGTTTTGATGTGGTGTTTTCAATCAGATACCCGCCTTGCAGTGCCCCCTCTGAGTTTGTTCCGTCAATTTGTGGGATATCTTGCGAAGATAAAACAAAAGTCACTGGAAGGTATTTTTTCACAGAAATTTCATAGCCCGCCACAAGTTCTTTATAGTCACAAGGTCGAAAAACAATATTCCCGACAATTGCCCTAAGTTGCGACAGTTGCTCAATCGGCTGGAAAGTACTTCCCGCATCGCCCGTTGCGATTGAGTCGTGTGTGAAAAATGACATAACAGGCAGTTTCATCGCACTCCTTGCCCTGATTGCTGGGAGTTGGTGATTTGCAAAGGCAAGATATGAGGCATCAAAAGTGATGAAGTCCTCATACAAAGAGATTCCATTGCAAATGGCACTCATTGCACTTTCTCGCACGCCGAATCTGATGTTTTTGCCTCTTCTATACCCCGAAGAAAAGTTTCCCGCATTGTCAACTGACGCGAAGGTTGTGGTGGAGACATCCGCTGTTCCACCCAACAACTGTGGGCATTGATAGGCGAGTTCACTGAGTGCATAGTGATTTATTTTCGCCAAACTTTGCCCAGAATACTTTGAGATGTTTTTCAAAATTCTGTCAAAACTTATTTTCTTACGGTCAAAAAACGCCAAAAATGTCTTGTAAAGTTCTGGATGAGTGCTTGAATAAATCGCTAAATTTTGGTTCCAAGTCTCGTGGTTGAGTTTTCCTCTTCTGGTGCTTGCCATACAAAGTTCCCTGACATCACTTGGAATATAAAAACTCTCCTTCACCTTCAATGACTCTTTAAATTTCTCAAGTTCCTCTTTGGTCAAAATCCCCGAATGTGCCGAAGAAGTCCCCTCTTTTGGAGAACTTATGCCGATTGTGGTTTTGAAAATGATGAGCGTCGGCTTTGAACTTCTTTTCGCACTTGCAATTGCGTGGGTGCAAAAAAAGTAACTGTTCCCTCTTGGAACATTTATGACATTCCACCCCATAGCCAAAAATTTCTTTGCAATGTTTTCGCGGTTTGTCAAACTTACCGCACCGTCAAGCGTGACATCGTTGCTGTCATAAAGGAGGATGAGTTTCCCAAGTTGCAAGTGACCTGCAAGGCTTGCCGCCTCCATTGCAACTCCCTCCATCAAATCGCCGTCACTGACAAGGCAATAAGTGTAATTGTTTATTATGTCGAAACCGACAGTGTTGAATCTTTCCTCCATAACAGTCTCAGCAATCGCCATTCCAACCGCATTTGCAACTCCTTGCCCTGAAACCCCAGAGGACATTTCCACTCCCTCAGTGACCCTATATTCTGGGCAGACTGGTGTTTTTGAACCCATTTTCCCAAAGTTTTTCAAATCCTGCAAACTCACATTAAACCCAAACATTGAAAGCAGGCTGTAATACAATGCTGAAGAGTGACCCGCTGACAAAACCAGCCTATCTCTGTTTAAAAAATCAGTGTCGGCGACATCAAAGTTGTAGTGGTCCTTAAAGAGAGCAAACAAAATCGCAGAAGCACCCAAACTTATTCCAAGATTTCCAGTTTGTGCGTTTGTGATTGTCTCCGCAGAGAGTGATTTTAGATAATTTAGTGCTTTCTGATTTATGTTCATACAAATCTCCTGAGGTTTGAAATAATTTTTTCCACGACAAATTCAACATCCGTTTTCCTGACGCTGAGTGTGACATCAGATATTTTTTCCAGGTCCGCAGTTCTGGCATCGTAGGCAATTTCGTTTATTGCTTCTCCGTTTGCTTTGACAAAGGACTTTGGAAGTTTGACAAAGCAAATCAAACTCTTCTCTCTGAGAATTTCCAAGTTGTGCATAAGATAATCATACCCAATCGAAACCACAACATTCTCAAAAGAAGCGATATGTTTTGCAACTTTTTTTTCGCTTTTCTCCAAATACTCCACTGAGCACAACTCTTCCATTGCTTTCTTGTCAACAAGTTCGTATTCGACGAGTTCTTTCGCATCACAAAATATCATACCCAAATTTTGAGATAGAAAATTCCCTAAATCGCGGGTAAATTTGTCACATAATGAAACCAAAATAATTTTATCAAAGATTTTGCCATTCATAGATGTATTTTAACACAAAGTATAAATATTGCAAAAATTATTTCAACTATTTATACAAAATAAATTTTAGCGAAAATTGGAAACGGCTCTTCTTTTTTTCGTTAAATAATCGTACCAAGCCATACCCACAACAAAAATTATGCAAAAAATGAGTGGAAGGTCAATAAATGTATCCATTGTTTTGAGGACAAAAACTCCCGAACTTTC
Source organism: uncultured Clostridia bacterium (assembly GCA_944381175.1). Taxonomy (GTDB): domain Bacteria; phylum Bacillota; class Clostridia; order Christensenellales; family UBA1242; genus Caccovivens. The sequence continues at coordinate 9,462 of CALWKD010000015.1, forward strand.
GACGCCAACTCCAATCATTCCGTCTGTTTTTGTGCAATAAATTTCGCTCACTCCACTCTCTTCAAGCCTGTCAAGCACATCTTGAGTCGGATGCAGACTGTCTCCCGCACTTATTATTGCATAGCGAGGCTTGACAAACGCCAAAAAATCGGAAGTTGTGCTACTTCTTGAGCCGTGGTGCGAAACAAGAAGAAAGTCGACTTTCAAATCTCTTCCTTCCGACTCCAAACTTGAAACAAGTTCTTCCTCCCTCGCTTCGCTTGCATCACCAGTAAGCAAAAATGATTTCTCCGCATAAGTTATGTAGACAAATGGCGAATAAGAATTTGTGTCACTGTAAAAATCTTCTTCGCAAGAAAAGATTTCAATCTTGCAATCATCACCCTCAAAAAAGACCATATCCTCAATAAATTCCACCTCGCAATTTGGCTCTTCCCAAACCGCAGAGATGACCTCATCATAAATGTTTGTGTCCACCACATAATATCCCGTGCCACTTTCATCAGTCTCGCTTGCGGAAAGCACCTTTGGTCTGTAAATGTTGTGAACCTGATATTCCTCCAAGAGTTTCACAGCCCCACCTATGTGGTCCTCGTCACTGTGAGTAAGCACCAAAATGTCAATAACTTCAAGTCCATTGCTTGAGAGAATTTTCTCAACGCTCACCATAAAATCATCAGAACTGTCCTCGCTCCCAGTGTCAACAATCATCGTTCGCCCAGTCGGCAAAATAATCAGCGTTGCATTTGCCTGCCCAACATCAAGAAAATAAACTTGCAAACCTTTTCCTGCAAGTTTTGTGAAGCCATTTGCGAAAAATTGGATGTTGTAAGCATTTATAAAGACCAAAAGAAAGAGGGCAACAAAAAGAATGGTAACAAAAACATTTGTCACTTTTCCTTTGTATTTCCCATAAAGTTTTCTTGTGTTTTTCACTAAATAAAATCTATCTCGTCCTTGTCAAAGTCTTTAAATTTTTGCTTCTTCGCCTTGCCTGAAAAAATTTCCATAATCTGAGGAATGGCATCGACGGCATTTCGATACCCCTCTTCCACCATTTCATCAATTCCGTCAAGTTTCATTGATTTGAATCTTTTGTTGTCGGTTGCAATCATCAGATCAGCAGAGACATATCCCTTGACGGCATTACTCTTCATCAAAACCCGCAAAGTGCAACCCAGCACATCCAAAAGTTTTGTGCTGTCCGTTCCGTAAGTTCTGGTGCTGTTGCAGTCCACCGCAACCACATAATCGCAATCAAAATACCTTGGAATATTTGCAGGAATGGTGTTTTGGAGTCCGCCGTCACAGAGAAGTTTGTCCTTAAATTCCACAGGGTGAAAAAAACCTGGCACGCAACAACTTCCAGCAATTGCTTTTGCAAGATTCCCGTGACTTATGCAGACCTGTTTTGTCGTCTTTATGTCAACTGCCACCGCCGAAAAAGGAATCTTCAAATCTTCAATGTTGATGTCCCCAAAGGTGTCCACAATCAGTTTCTCAATTCCGTCAGTCTTTGACGGCATAAAAAAGACTCTGCTTGTCCTGATGTCCCTCGTTTTAAGATTTCTGCCAATGTCAAAGATTTGTGAAGAAGTCAGCCCGTTTGCATACGCCGCCCCAATAAGACTTCCCACGCTCGTCCCAGCGACATAATCGAATTTCAGCCCAAACTGCTCAAAGGCCTTAATCACGCCAATATGCGAGAACCCTCTTGTTCCTCCTCCGCCAAATGCGAGTCCAATTTTTGGTTCTTTTTTTATAAATGGTATCTTCATACAAACAATTATATCAAAGAATTCTCAAAATTAAAAATTTTTATGCAAATATTTCTGCGGAATATGTCATTTTGAAATCTAATATATTTATTCTATGAAAAAACGTGGAATTTTTAATGTTTTCATAACAGCAATCACTTTCTGCCTCTGCGTTTC
>CALWKD010000016.1 GCA_944381175.1 uncultured Clostridia bacterium
TCTCTCCTTTTCTTTAAAATGGCAACTCGTCGTCCTCTGGTCTTTCTACATAGTGCCATCTTTTGCAATTTTCTTTGTGAGAAACAAGTTCTAAATTTGAGCGAGCATTGTTGTGTTTGTTTCTATCCAAATGGTCAATGGACAATCCCAGTTCCACAAGTGTGCCATTGTTTTGCGGTATTCTATTTCCATTACAATCGCCAAAATATTCAACAACTTTAATATGTGTGAATATTCTAATCCTTTTTCCTTTCTCCCATAATTCCAGTCGTTCATACCCGCTAGAATTGATGCTAGGCTTCAGATATTTATTTGATTTATGAGAAAAACAATTTCCATTTTCAAACAACTCATAGTCATTGTTTAACAAAACAGATTTCATACCCACTCCTTTTCAATTGCATTTGCACAAATGCAATTTTTAACGCTCACTAACGTTCGCTTAATTTGATTTTTTATATCAAATTTTCGCATTCCACTTCGCTTAAATCAATTTATAAACAATCTGATTTTTAATTGGTATTTGTTTATATATGTTGTTGCTAAGGGCTTGTCCGTCTGTGTCTTGCGAAAATTTGAGAAATAATAAGCAATCTATTGTCAGAAAAATCAACCATTTTAATATTGCATTTTAATCTCTACCTATCACATCCGTAATAGTCAGAGATTAAAATTGCAATACTTCAGAGGACGATTTTTCTGACTTACTAGGTTTATCTTCTTTTTTTCTCAAATTTTCGCTTTTCAACATACTCCTAGCCCTTTCAGTCGTCATATACAAACTCTCCCAAACTTCCAAATCAAGAGGTTTATCTTTTGCTTTATAAGCCTCCCGAAATGCTCGAGTTCGATATTTAATTTCATTTGCCCTAGGAATATAAACAACATCTTTTTCTTCCAAAGATTGAACAGTTATAGACACACCATTTGAACTTTTTGTTTCCGTGTTTTCCTTTATCTTATACGTAAATCTAAAGAACCCACAGCAGTTTTTAAATTGATTTAATTTCTGCATAAACTTTGAAAACACTTTCGCTTCTGAATAACTCATTTTTCTGATAAAATGAATTTTTAATTTATTATACAACCAGCAAAGAAAACGTGGCTTTAACACCCATTTTTTGCCAGTATAAACACGGTTCTCAGACGCAACACGCTTACAATCAATATAAATATTGTTATAATCTTGCTCACAGCCAACAATGCTCCACAAATTAAAATGTCGACAAAATTTAAAATTGTCCGTCATATCAGTCGCACCATTCTCATTTGACGAACGACCATAAAACATCTCAACTGTCGCAACCGTTCCAATTTCATCGACAACTGAACAAAGCCTATATGGCGCTCGTTTTTCTTGTTTCAAATATGCTCCATCAACATCGTATGCAAATCTCTTAAATCGCTTTGAATATGCTGGAATATTTGAGGACCAACAGGGAACTCCATCGTGTGTTGTGTAATAATTATAAGCATCTATAATCTCCTGCTCGTCCAAAGTCGGTTTATAATTTTTATCCTTCAATTTTGGAGCAATTAACCAATATTCAAATTGCAATTCTCGCCAATTATATTTTGCTTTTTCGTGATAGAGAAATTCTGCAGTCAATGTTTTACCAGTGCCAGGAGCACCAGAATAATTGTCATAATGATGCTCATTTTCAACTGTTTCTTCAATCTTCTTATTGCATTTCGCGACATACCACCAAAACTTAATAAATTTAATTATGGACATCACAAAAAAGAAAATCACTGGCGACAAAAATAAATAATACCAAAAATTTTCATAATTTTTTGCTATGGTCGGAGCAACAATCATTGCAGTTACCACCAACCAAAAACACCAAATTAACACAGGACGATAATATGCAACTCTTTCAATAAGAGGCAATTTGTATTCTTTTATCGGAGTCCCGATAATTTCTTTTGCTTTTCTTTTTTCTACAGTTTGCATTTCTTCTCCTTTTAATTTGGTGTTATTTGAAGGTTTTTGTTATGTCTAGATTTAAACGCTATATTTTAAAGATTTGCACAAATTGCATTCGCAATTTCGAGCTCTGTCGATTGGTCCGTTTCTTGTTTCTCTTCGTCTACAGTTTCCACAACTTCTGTGTCATCTTTTTCATTCAGATGTTGAACAAGTTTAATGCCACCGAAAGTCAATCCACCGCCGACAACAAGACAAACTGCCCCAACGCACAATGGTTTTAGCCAACCATTTTTCTTACTGCCTTTCTTCAATAAACAATTCCCCCTTTTGTTAATATTTGCCTTACGGCTGGTGGTGGGTTTGTTTTAAGTCTTGTTTTTTATTGACTCAAATTGAGTCCCCACCAGTCTGACTCTATGCAGACATTCCAATAGTCAACCAATAATATCCACCGCCATTTGAGAAACCATTCCCACTGTTTGTCCTATTTGTCAAATAACCACCGAAACTTGAATTTGTCACTCTATCACTATCAACCCTCGCAACCCAAACAGTGTTGGTGTCGTTTGGAAGTACAGCCGTAAGCATAATTAAATAATTTGTCGAGGTGTAATCTTCAAGCAAATTTTGTTCTATCACACCTTTACTTGAACAACTATTTCTTCCCCACTGAATTAAAAGGCCATTTCCGAACTCAACCAAATTGCTTCCATTTTCTTCTGTTGCAATCACAATTCTCTTGATTGCGTTAAGTTTTAATGCATCAATTGAAGAGTTTATATTGCTGATTTGTGTCACTACATTTTCCATCTCATTGTGTAGCGTCTCAACATCTAATTCCAAATCATCAAGGCTTTCCGAAAGGCTTTCTACTTTCGTTTCATTTGTCTGAATTTGAGAGTTAAGCGTTTGGATGCTTGACTTAATATCATTAACCTCTGATTGAACACTTTCAATCTCTATTTGTTGTGCCTGAATCTCTGCCTTAACCTCTTCTATCTCTTCAGCGTTCGTTTCAATATCTTTCTCAAGTTCTGTGAGTTTATTGTTTAATGTTGTATTGTCCGCAACAAGAGATTGGATTTGCTGATTTTTCTCTTCAAGAATATTTGTTAATTGTGTCAGTTGGTTGGTCGATGATGCAAGGTCCTGTTTGGCTGTGCTCAACTCCGCTGTTACTTTAATTATTGAATTTTCCTTATCTTCAAGCATGAGTGCCATTGAAGTAACATTCTCGTTAAGTTCAATCACCTGTTCTTGAAGTTGAGATATCGCATCTTCAGTGCTTGCTTCAACATTCTCCTCTCTAGGCTCTAAAAAGTAAATGGCAAGAAGGATAATACCAACCACTAGGCACAGGAACATTGCGGTTATGAGGAAGCTTGAAAATTTACTTTTTTTCACTGCCATTTCCACCTCTCTTAATTTTCGCTGACAAACAAATCATAGTCATCAGATGAAATCAATACTCCCACAAAATTATCAAAATAAGACCCATCTAATTTTGCCGAAAATGAAAGTTTAATCTCGTCAACAATTCCAGTGCTTTCAGCGTAAGCGTAAACACCTATACTATCATAATTGCTTCTGAAATAGAATAAAACACCGTCTTCGACTTCAAAGCAATATGTGCCGTAAAAAGTTCCAGTCATTCCCAAATTTGTAAGTTCGGAAAAACTTTTATCAACTTCACCGTAGGACAATTTGAAATTTTTTAAATAAATGGCATCAAAATTACATTGATAAGGGACATCCTCAACAGAGAGGGCTCTAAATGCTGTTGTTGATGGCACATATATCTTTTCAAAATTGTAGAGAGTCTCCACTGAAATCGAATAGCCATACACACTTTTCCAAGAGTCGTCTACTCTAGTGGAAATAAGAGCCGTCTCCGTCAATTCTGTAATAAGCTGAGACAAGTCAATTTCTGTTAACACATTGTTCAATCTCGCTTTGATTGTAGTCTCCAAATTGCTATCGTTCATAAGTTCTGAATTTAAATTCAAGACTTCTCCTACCGTAAATCTAGAGCCAACTCTGACATATTTCATATCTTCATCATTAAACTTAAGCCCAACGGTAACACACTCACTTGTTTCTGCATACAGAGTTAAATCAGATGTTGGCACATATGTTGCATCAACAGCTGTTCCTTCCTCAGTCTCCCAACCGTAAAACCAAGAATAATAAGTGTTTTCAATTGTTGGAAGAATTTCGAGCGATGCTCCTGGGTTTACAAAATTTGTGTAAACAACATCATCACCGTTAACATACTCGATTTTATAAAGTTCGGTTTCTTCCAAAAGAGCTGTAAGTCTTGCAATCTCATTATTCAAAGTTAATTTTTCGCTCTCAAGTGTAGCAATTTGTGACTCGAAAGCATCTATTTGTTCGTTGCAATCTTCAATATTTTGAGTTAACAATGCGAGTTGCTCTTGATAATCTTCATTACTTGAAGACAAATTCTCGACCTGTTCTAAATAATTGTCTCTTTCTGCCTTGCAAGAATTAAGCTCAATAGTGAGTTGATTGTTTTTGCTTTCAGCCGCTGCAAGATTTTTTTGGTATTCAAGCATAAGAACTCTATATGACTCACCTTGCTGGACTCCAGATTGATACCTTTCTTCACCATAGTCCAAAAGTTCTTGATAAGTGAACACTTCCGTTTTAGATGTTAGTTTGTCCCAATTTATACCAAGCCAAGTGACACCAAAGGCAACCCCTGCCACAATTATTACAACCGCCACCCATAAGATTATTTTTTTAGGTTTTGACATATTTTTCTCCTTTTAAACAGTGTAAACTGTATTTATTATTCGGATATTGAACCCATTTAGGTTTGTGTATTCACGCACCATTCCGATGTTATCTTGTGTAGCATTGCAAGTGACTGTCACCGTTATACTTGAAGATTGGAAAACAATTTGAATGTTGAAAGTTATCTCCGCAGACACTTCTCCGTCTATGTCTTTAAATATTTTCTCGTAGGTCGCAACAAGCCTTCCATTTGCAGAATTACAATATGATGCTGGCGTGTCGTTCACAATGACTGAATATTTCTTTTCCGCGCCCTCAAATTTCGCCGAGGTCTGATATGTCTCTTCGTAAGAATATCCGTCATCTTCTGCATACCACACAATATTTTTTAGGTCATATTCCAAATAATTAAAATCTTTGTATGGCTCATATATCACTGGCTCGCCGTTCACAACACTTGTTGTGTTTTGGTAACTTATATATGTCGTAATTGAGTAAACCCCAGTAAAAATCCATGCAACTGCAAAAATCGTGTAAACCAACGGTTTAAGGTGCGGAGATTTTATCATTGCAATCACAAGAAGTGCGACGACCAGAATTACCACAGCAGTAATCACAGTGTCTGCTATCCCATCGAAAAGAAACAATAACATGTTCGTCATACTACAATCCCCCTTTGCGAAATGTTTACATTTGATGTAGTCAAGTCCCAAGTGTTTTGTGGCACACTGAATGTGACCAAATTATCTGAGGAAATATTTATTTTATAGACTGCCAGTTCTCCAAACGGCTCATCTGAAAATCCGACAACTTTTACTTCTCCAAAATCTTCCAAGTTGATATCAACTTTAATCACCAAATCCTCAAAATCTGAAAGATATAAGATGCAAGAAGATTTCAATTTGATGTAATATTGAGAATTTTGATAAGGCTCGAAACTGAAATCGCTTGCAGTGACGGTGTAAACCGTTTTATCTTGCCAATACTGAAGTGAAGAGTCCGAGCCATCTGCTTCCCAGTTTGTGTCTCCCTTGTAAGACTTGAAAAGTGATTGTTGTGCTGAAACCATGTCTCTGTCATATTTCGTGACTTTAACTGCAATAAAAGTCAATTCTTCCAAAATATCTTCGTCTACTCCGACATTCTCTTCTCCAAATTTTCCAGTTTCTTCGTTATACATTGCAACTTTGAAGAATTTTGACATGTCAAAGTATGTGATTGTTGTTCCCTCTTCGAAAGTTAAAGCGGAGTTAAAATTAGAGTAAATCAGATATATCGGGTCATAACTCATGGTGTGTTTTTTCCAAAGAATTTTGTCGTACTGAACATCTCCTATTGCTACCAACTTGCAAAGTTTCCCACCTATGTCATAAACCCAACTATTTTGGTCTGCCAAAGATGCCCCATTTGGCGAAGTGTATCCATAATCAATTCCGTCTGGCGTTGAATAAAAGGTACAATTTCTTGCCTCATACCAATGTCTTGTCGTCCCTCTAAAAAGCCCACCTTTTCTCTCTTCAGAAAAATTTTTACTTCGATTTTGTGAGTAAAATTGTATTCCAGTTGAAAACATATATTTCGAGTCATAAGTTCCATCTTCGTTTTGTTCTGGAAGACTTGTATCAACATAATAATTCCACTTCCATTCAACCACATTGTCATATATCTGAACTTCCATGAAAAACCTCTGTTCGTCACCGCTGTATGTAGCATCGTTAATGAAAGAAGTTTCAAGTGCTGAGACATTCGGTTGTAAAACCATTTTGTAATATACCCACCAGCAATTAAACCCTAATACAACTAGAAAGATTGGAAAATACAACCACACAATCCAATCGATTATTTTATTTGAATTTGTTTTCGCCATATCAACCTCCAAAAAGACCTAAAATTCCAAAGAAGTCTAACACATTTCCAAGCCATCTAAACGCAATCCGTATCCAGCCAAACAATGTCTCTAGTCCGCCGAAGATGTAACTGCACAAGAACAAGACTATTGAGCCAAAGAATATTGTTGCGATTATAATTGCCAGCGCTATCAGAGTCCACTTTATCCATTTTTTCAACTTTCTTTTTCTCCTTTATTTAATCCATAAAATTTTGAACACCATTTTTTGTAATCCTCTCTTGCTTGTAAGTAAGCCGGATTTTGTCTGAAGAGTTCGTAGTCACCTTTGTACTCTTGAGCAATCGATGCCAAAATATAAAGGTTTAAGTTGTTTATCATTGCATAATTGTTCATTATTCGTCCAGCCATTGTGTAGATGTAGTCAATGGTGAAATGCTCAATTACAAACTGGAAAAACTCTTGATTTAGGATTATTCCGCAACTCATTTTGAGATTGTAATACTGCTCTTGGAAAATGCTGTTTGCAAAAACATTACATACCAATCTCACTTTCGATGCCATTTTATTATTCAGTCGTGTAGCAGAAATCTTTTCGTCAAAATATGTGAAAGCATCAATGGAGTTCTCAATCACTTTTCCTTCTTTCGTCTTGAAAACAACTCGCATCTCCATTCCATTTTCAAAATGGTTGTTTATGTTTGGCGTGTACTGTGTAATCTTTTTCCCGAACTGATTTGTGACTTCCTCGATATATCCTAAGTTTTTTAGTTCCGTTCTCCAGTTCCTCACCGTTCTCGTGTTTGTTTTGAACAGTGTAGCAAAGTATTTGTCGTCTACCTCGCAATCAACAGGAGTTCCGAAATACTTATAAACTTCAAGCAAATAGAGCCTTGCCATAGGTGTTAGCCTATTATCATACACAAAATTTTGTTGCCTTGCTTCCACCTTTCACCTCGACTTTTACGCAATTTTTTTCAATATGTCTCCAGTAGCACAATCAATTTTCAAGCACTTAGTTTTGTATCGCCGTTTTAAGTCTGCACACAATCTCAATGCTTGGTCTTTGTTTAGTGTTTCGATTTGCCCTTTAAACTTCACACCGTCCCACTCAACCCAGTACGAATACGCAGAATAACCTTTAAAAACCGACTTCCTCTTTTTCTCCATCTTCTTCTCCTACCTAAGTTTAATTTCTATTTTTGCCGTAAACGCGTCTATCGAAATCTTTTCAATTTCTGACTCTAATAGGTCATTGAATGTAAAACTTCTTTTGTCACAAATCAAAGTATCTCCAGTTGCATCTTTGAACACAACTTTTTTTGTGTCTAAAAATTGAACTAAATTTTTAACTTTCATTTTCTTTTCCCCTCTTTTACTAATCCCAGTAAGCCCGAAGACTCGCCTCTCTACCTCTTGTAGTATTTGGATAGACAGCCAAATCCGAACAGCAGTATTGATTTTCTATATATTTTTTAGCCATTTGACAACTATTTGATTTGACTATGACAGTCTCCCAGCGTCCCCACAGATAATCCCAAAATGTGCATTTCCACTCAATTACATCTGGCAATGTTTCGTGAAAAAATTTATTTCCCTTCTCTTTCCAAAGGTTATCAATTGCTTCCTCTGTCAACATTTCTCACCTCTTATTTGAGCGTCAGCCTCACACTCGTTTTGGAAGAAATGCAGGCTTTCCCAGCAACATTCTCTCAAATCCCACTTTTTACAAAATTTTTTAAACTCTTGAATTTCCATAACAAATCTCCTATAATTTGGTCTAATATTGTGACCTTTGTAAACATAATAGTAAGTTATTATGAATTTGTCAACTATTTTGGTCATATTTTTTGAATTTTTTAAAAAAATTTTTATTGTTTAATCAATAAAAGGAGAAAAAGATGGAAAATTTACGTACTTTGAGAGAAAATGCAAACCTAACTCAACGAGATTTTGCAAAAATACTAGATATTTCAAAAACCACCCTTTGTTACTACGAACAAGGAAAAATCAGCCCATCGGTTGAAATGCTAGTCAAAATTGCCGACTATTTTGATGTTAGCATCGACTATCTAATAGGGCATCAGACACAAAATATAGTGCATATTGACAGTTACACCGAAAACCAACAAAAAGCAATTTCTCTTATGAAAAAACTCAGCGACGACGAAATGCTTGTGTTACTCGGCTATCTCGCTCGAATAACAAACACACCACTTGAAGAAGTAACGACAAAAACAAAGGAGAACAAATAATGGCGGAGGAAGAAGTTTCAAATCACAGAAGAGGAATAATTGCCGTTGCAGTTTGCGTTTTTCTTATTATTTTGGCTTTTGTTGTATATGGCATTGTATCTTGCACTGCACCAGCACTGTCAAAATTTAGGCTTATTGATGCTGGATATTCCTCGCCATTAGGACTTTATGAAATCACTATAAGTGTCAAGGTCAACGATGCTCCATACAACATTGACTCCCAAGATTTTTCTCTTTATGTGCTTGGAGCACCAAGAGTTTCAAACGGCTTTGCAAGTTCAAATTCAACATACAGATATTACAAAATAGAACATTCAGATGACACAATCAACCTTACACTTGCCTTTGAAGCGGACGAACTCACCGTTGATAAGCCAATTAAACTGCTTTGGAAAGGTAAGGTTGTTATAGAGGGGTGAAATATGGACATAAAAAAATTTGCTCGAGAGTGTAGCAAGCGATAACAAAATCATTGCTGATAGAACCGAGCATAAAAAGCAGGCTCTTCTCCTAGTTGGCTGGTTGGATGGAGACGAGGATTTTTACAAAATCAAACGAAACAAAATCAAAGTAATCAGCACGCAAAAAGAAAGTCAAATAGTTTCGCCAAAAGAGAAAGGAGAAACTATGAGAAAAAATTGTTATCACCGCCCAGATGGAAGGTGGGAATATTCAAAACAAATTGACGGCATCAAGTATTATGCCATCGCATCTACATACAGAGATTTAATCAAAAAAATTGACAATGCAACCTCAAAAAAAGTCCGGGCAGTTTCAAACCCGCGAAAGAAAACAATGTCGTTTGCTCAATACTTCCAGTTTTATATTGACAGTTTTATTAAGAACAAAGACTATGTGCAAGCAACAAAGAATGATTGGGAACGCACTCAGCGAAATTTCATTGTGAAAAACTTTTCAAAAGTGGACTTGGAAAAACTCACTGCCGAGAAAGTGCAAGTTATGATTGACGGAATAAAACTGGAACGGCTTAGAGAAAGAGTTTATCAGAAAGTGACAAAGGTATTAAAAAAAGCATATATCACCGGAAGAATTAAGCGAGACATAAGTCTTGCACTGGAAAAACCGAAACGAAAAAATGTCATTGTGAGAGAGTCATTAACTTTGGAAGAGCAAAAAGCATTTATCGAGGCAATGAAAAAGACAAACCTATACACCTTTGCAATGTTTTTGCTTGTGATTGGCTGTCGAAGAGACGAGGCGATCAAATTTAATGCGAAGACCGACCTAGATGTTGAGAAAAAGTTCATTCACATTCGAGGAACAAAAACAAAGAACGCAGATAGGAGAGTTTTAGTTTCTGACGGATTTATAAAATTCTTGCAAGAGAACTTGCCAGACGGAAAGTTCAAGTTCAGCAGTCAATATGCAACACACATCATAGGTGACGCTCTCAAAGAGATTGGAACAAACAAATGTTTACACTGCCTGCGTCATACCTGCTCTGCAAACCTTTATTTCCTCGGAGCAAAGGACAAATTTAGGCAAATTCAATTAGGGCACGCCTCGATTGAGACGACAAATGACATTTACACACACATTTCAGAAAACATACCAAAGTCAAAGTTGTTAGAAATTTACGGAGATTTATACCCTAGATTTGACGAAACTTTTGACGAAACATTCTTCACATTTTACTCACACAAAAAATAAAAAATTCTGACTAACCACAATTTATTGTGATTGTCAGAAAACAAAATACACTATATGGAGCGGACGATGGGAGTCGAACCCACCTCTCAAGCTTGGGAAGCTCGCATACTACCGATGTACTACGCCCGCACAAGCCGGCTTATGATGCTTCTTAAAATCTCCTTTTAAAAAGGTCTCATATCGCCGATTTGGTTTTTATTTTTATTTACACCCAACAACTTTTACCAAAAACTATTCTTGAATATTTGGTGGAGTCACGATTGGTCCAAGAATTGTGTTCACCGTCAAGTTTGTGATAACATTTGAAACATAAGAAATCAAGATTCTCACTGGCTGGCTGTTTTTGATGTAATCCTTTGGGTCTGACAATTTGGCAAACTCAAAAGAGTCAACAGGAATGTCAATACTCATTGACACAGCAAGTTTCATCAAGTTTGACGGAGAGATTTGGAGCGTTCTTGTAAATACAACTTTGACAATCTCCTCTGTCACCTTTCTCACCACGATGTCATCAACGGGTTTGATGTTTATCACTTCATTTGCTTGAGGAAGTTGCATCTTCTCATACACAACTTTTTCCAAAATAGGTTTCACCAAATGTGGTTTGATAATATTTTCTTGCATAACATCTCCTTAATACTCTGTTATTTTAGCACAAAAGAATGAAAAAACACAATAGATTTTGCCAATTTCCAAAATTTCTTCGCACATTGTGCATTTTTTGGAAAAAGCTTTATTTAAATTTGTAATAATTTTCGTTTTATGGTATCCTTGATGTATGGAACAAAAGAAACAATTTTGTCAAAGTTGTCCGCGAGATTGCAAAGTCAACAGAACTCTAAGCAAAGGCTTCTGCAACGAAAATGACACTATCAGAATTGCAAAAGTAATCAAAAATTTCAGGTGGGAAGAGCCTTGCATAACTGGAGAAAAAGGTTGCCTTGCAATCTTCTTTTCGGGTTGTAATCTTCGCTGTGATTATTGTCAAAACTATGAGATTTCAAGAGGTGGAGTCGGCAAAGATTACACAATCAACGAGTTTTGCAAACTTATTGAAGAAAATCAAGACTCCCACTCTTTCATTGACCTTATCACACCGACTCACTTTTCCAAGCCCTTGCTGTCTGCATTTTCAAAGATAAACAAAACAATTCCAGTCATCTGGAACACAAATAGTTATGAAACGCTTGAAAACATTCAACAGGTGAGCAAGTTTGTCGACATCTTCCTTGCTGATTTGAAATATTGCAATAATGAAATTGGAAGAGATTTTTCAAAGTGCGGAGACTATTTTTCTTATGCTTTGCCTGCCATAAAACAAATGTGTGCTCTCAAGCCAGACATAATTGCAGATGATATTATGAAACAAGGCGTAGTCATTCGACACCTCGTTTTGCCTGGACTTATGCAAAACTCCATTCAAGTTTTAAACCTTATAAACGACAATTTCCCAACTCGCAAAATAAGTCTGATGAGTCAATTCACACCAAACGGAAAAAGCAAACTGAACAGAAAATTGAAGCCAATCGAATACAAAACAATCTTGAAACATTTGGAGAGTCTTGAAATCTCAAATGGTTATGTCCAAGATTTTGAAAGTGCAGATGAGTGTTTTGTGCCAAATTTTGATTAAAATTCAAATTTCATTTGACATAATTGTCCAAAAATTTTATCATATTAGAAAGTGAAAGGAGAGAAAAATGACAAAGAGAGCAAAAACAATGGTTTTTATGATAATATTTTTCAGTCTCATAGCAATTGCTTTTGCACTTTTGTATGTCTTTGGTGTGATTAAAACACTTGACTCCTACCTAGTTGCGACATATATGTCATATTTCCTTGGACTTGCAATGATGTATTTTGCATCTTACCAAAAACAAAAAGAACACTACAAATCTATGTATCTCTGCTTTGCACTCAGCATAATCTTGATTTTGATTTCCGTCGCAGCACTCGTTTACGGGCTTTGCACAGGAACGATCACACTTTTCTAATCGAAAAAATTTATATAAACAAAAAAGACAGCCCAAAACTGTCTTTTATTACACAAAAAAAAGGAAGAATTTACAAAAATCTTCCTATTTTTTCTCTAGTTAAAAATTCGATTTTATGAATTCAACTTTTTGATTTCCTCAAGCAAACTCTCAAGTTTTGCATTTATTTCTTCAATTTTTGCGGATGACTGATTTGTTTTGATTGCATTTTGTGCTTCTTCTTGCAAATTGTCTATCTCGTGCAACAACTCCTCTCTCTTCTCTTGAGAATCATCGTTTGAATCCATATCATTCACTGCCGCCTCAAGTTCCCTGTTTAGAGTCTTTCTCATCTCCGCGAGTTTTGCTTCCTCCTCAGTCAATTTCTTGTTTATCTCATAAATTGACTCCATTTGCTTCTTAGGTCTGCCCCTTCCTCGCTTTGACTCTTGCGGAACTTCTTCCTTGACAATCTTCTTTGGACGCCCCACTTTTCTCTTTGCAGGCTGTTCGGTGGCTGTTGTCGTTTGAGCAGTTTTTCTAGGCCTGCCAACGCTTCTCTTCACTGGCTCGCTTGCACTATTTTGAGTTGTTGAGACAATTTTTCTCGGTCGTCCACGCTTGCCTGGGGTCTTCTTAACAGCATCAGCAGAAACAACTTTTCTTGGTCTTCCTGCTTTCTTCTTTGGAGAAGTTGGAGCGGTTTCAGTTTTCGCAGGTTCTGGTTCTTCCGCTGGTTCTTCAAGAGAGAAGTTTTCCAATTCGGCATTTACAGTTTCAGTTTTAGGTTCACTTTCTTGCTGTTGAGGCTCAACCTCTGGTTCAACTTTTGTCTCAGTCGCAGGCTTTTCTTCCTCTTTAGATTTGGTATTTTTTATTTCAAATTCGTTTTCTGTGTCCAGATTTTTTATAACATTCTCGGCAACACCATAAATGTCGTCCTTTTGAGAAACATCAGTCATAAAATCGAATGTGTCGAAACTGTCAAAATCAACAACTTGCTTTTCTTCTTTCTTTTCTTCTGCAGGAGCCTGCGAAATCAACTTGCCATCTTGAGAATAAACATTTCCGTGCTCATCGTGGAAGTTTCCATTCGAGTCATAATATGTTCCGTTTGGATAAACATAGTTTCCATTCTCATCATACTTGCCTTCTGGCGGGATCTCCGAGTTTCCGCTCTCTCCCCCTTGCTCTTGAGCATCTTGCTGTTGAGCCTCTGGAGCATTTTTGAGTTTGATTTCAAGATTTGTGATCGTCTCTTTATCTTTTGCATTTTCTTCTTTCAAGTTGTTAAGCTTCTCACCAAATGCCTTCTCAACCACTTTCTCAGCACTGTGGCAGAACTTGTCAAAGAAGGATTTATACTCAATAATCATTGCGTTCTCAACATCCTTGCGGTATCCTTCCAATTGGTCATTGAGTTTTTTGATTTCCTCTTCACATTCACTCTTTTCAAGAAGATATTTTGTTCTTTGTTGTTCAAATTCTTGCTCAAGTTGTTCCTGCTTTGCAGCCTCTTGAGTTTGTTGCTTTCTATAATAATTGCTTTCAATTCTGTTTGTGGTCTCTTCCTGCATCTGACGAAGTTTGATGATGTTCTCTTTCGACGCCTGAATCTTTGTCTGAGATTCTTTTTGAATATTATCGAAATTCTTCTTTCTTGAATCAAGTTCCGCTTCAAGTTGGGAAATCTGCACAAGAATCTTTTCTTTCTTTTTGAGGAAGAGTTCACTTTCTCTCATCGCCCTGTCAAGCACAACCGAGCCATCAACGCCAGTCTCTGAGAAATCGTATGTGACATAATCAATCTGCTCTTCCTTTGCTTTGTTAAACTCCTCTTTCTCTTTTCTGGCTTTGAAGTCCAAAAACTCACGAAGAACAGGTTGTCCTTTTTCAATTTCTTTCGGAGTGAACAAAATCTGATAATCAATATATGATGGCAGGTCAACACAAGCGTTGTCCATAAATCTTCCAAACAAACTGACATTTTGATAGAGGGTGTTCAACACTGCATTTTTTCTCGCTCTCAAAAAGACAATAAAAACAAGTCCAATAATACAAATCCCAAGAGCAAGGAGAAGTGCCATAACAATTGCCGAACCTGTGAGCACATTTGCCTCAAGCGCCTGAGAAATCAAGATAAATGTCCCCGCAATCAAAGCCCAAACCCCAGTGAAAATGGAGAGGTTTTTGATGTTGGAACTGTAGGAACTGGTCTTAAGAGGCTTTTCAATGAGGTTGTCCACAGAAAGATAATCAGAAGGGTTTCCCTCTCTGAACAATATGTATTGTTGCCAAAAATAACAAACCCTTTTTGGTGCTTTAGTTTTGAAGAGTTGGTTTAGGTCCTTGATATTCTCTTCCGTGACATTCTTCTTCTCGAAAAGCCAATAATTTATCTTGTCAAGAGCACGATTGAGCGTCGCCTCGTAAGACACTGCTGATTTAATCAAAAAGAAAATAACAAGCAGTGCCTCAACTGCAAGTCCAATAACAAACAACATATCAAGTCCAAGTTGTCTTGAAGCGGAAGAAAGGAAATCTACCACATTGTCAACAATGGCACAAAGTGTTGAACTCATAATACCTCCTATATATGCCTTAGTATATCACAAGTGAAAAAATAATTACTAATATTTTTTAATAATTTTTAAAATATTTTTTTCAACCATAAAATAAAGGAGAAAAAACCTTTGATTATTTCTCCTTTTTCTGAATTTTTCTCCTTTTTCTGAATTAAATATCAATTTGAATCAATTTTCCATACTTTAAAGAAAGCAAATATGCTCGGCGAACTGGCAAATTCAATCCACTCTCCAAAGCCATTTTATAGAGTTTTAATTGGTTTTTATATTTGTTTGCAAGATACTCCTCGCTCGAACTTTGAGAATATTTGTAATCAACCAAAATGATTTCCCCTTTCTCAACGGCAAAAAAGTCAACAACACCTTGCACAAGAATTTTATCTTTGTATGGAATATTTTCCAACAAATTGCAAAGACTCTCTTTCATTATGAATTGTTTCTCTTTGTAAACAATCCCATTTCCATAAAGGTCTTTCAAAATTTTGATGTTTTTAAGCAAAATATCAAAGTCCAAAAATTTCAGACTGTCTTCCAATTGAGAAACGTTCATTGAAATTTGCCTTTCAAGGTCACTCATATTTTCAATTTTTTCAAAATCTAAAACCTTGAGAGACAGGTGGTAAGCATTTCCTTCATCAACCGTCACCCCACCAAATTTGAAATTGTCGTTTGAGTAAGGTTCAAGAAAGTCTTCAAGTTGACGCTTGTTCAGGCTCGTGACGCTCTCTTTGAGTTTGAAATTCAACTTGTCATCAAATTTGTATTTGAAATCAAGATACTCTCGAATTTTTCTCTCAACCTCTGGCAGACTCTCCAGATTTTCTTTTTGAACCTCGATTTCCTCTGGAATTTCGCTCAACTCATCAATCAAAGACACTTGAATATCTTCTATTTCAAAAAAGTCGGAGTTTGAAAGTTTCTCTCGCAAATCTTTTTTCGCAAAGAAAATCAAATCAAAATAACTGTCACAATCTTGAACTGAAAACCTTTTAAAAATGTTTTCATCAAATCTTCCAAACAAATACAACCTATTTTTTGCACGCGTGAGAGCGACATAGAAAATCATCAACTCTTCAACAAAATCTTTTTTCTCTTCGGCTTTTTGAATTGCCTTCATCCTAACGGACAAAATTTCTTGGTTGTTTTCCGTATCATATTTTTTTGCTGAGAATCCAAAATCTTCATTTATCTCAACAAGCCCATTCCTCGCGGACTTTTTCAAATTTCGGTCGCAACCCGCAAGAAAAACAATTGGATATTCAAGCCCCTTACTGTTGTGAATTGTCGTCAGCGTGATTGCATCTTCATTTCCAGAGACATCCGAAACGACGGTAATCTCCACGCTCTCAAAATAATTTATAAGCCCCGCTAAATCAAATTCAAAGCCACTTTCTGTGATTGATTGGAGGAATTTATCAATAAAATTATTTAATTTTCGCTGATTTTTCTGACTATTTATATAAGCCCCATATTCTGTCTTTTCAAACAGTTTAACAAGTGCAACTCTTGCACCAAAAATTTCAAAATTCATCTTGAAATCATTCATAAGTTGGATAAATTTTGCAAAAAATTGGTTATTTTTGACAATTTCGCAAAGTTTTTCATCGCTTTTTTGAACAATCGCGGAAATATCTTCAAGCGAAAAACCCACCAAAGCCGAGTGCAAAATGCTGAGCATCGCAACATCATCATCAAAGTTCAACGCAAGTTTAAGCCAGTTTAAAAGAACCCTCGCCTCCACTTCGTCAAAGAGTTCGCTTCTGGAATTTGAAAGCACTGGAATTCCGCTCTCCAGTAGAAAACTCTCTAAATCGTCAAAAAGTTCTCCTCTGCTTCTAAACAAAATCGCAATATCGCTGAATTTACACTTTCTGAAGTTTCCATCCTCACAAATTTCGGACTTCATAACTTCCATAATTCGATTTTTTATTGCAAAAAGTTGTTTTTTGTTTGAATTTTCAAAAATTTCCTCATCTTCTTTCACACTGTAAATTTCTGGCAACTCTTTCTGCTCTGGCTTATCCTCAATGACCAAGTCAATGTTTATTGGTTTCGCGTTTTCTTTTTTGAATTCCTTTTTGCCCTCAAGCATCGAAGTCTGCAAATAGTCAACCCCAGCCGTCTCTTCCGTCATACAAACTTTGAAAACATCATTGACAAAATCAAGGACTTTTTGACTGCTTCTGAAATTTGATTTAAGATTGTTGACAACAGAATTTTCATCTTCTTCAAATTCTTGCATATCTTTCAGGAAAATCTCACAACTTGCAAGACGGAATCCATAAATCCCCTGCTTAACATCGCCAACTGCGACAAAATTGCTGTTTTTTGCAACATTTTTGATTATTCGTTCTTGAATTTTGTTTGTGTCCTGATACTCGTCGACAAAAACAAATTTCACCCCGTCAAACAAATTTTCTTTCTCTGATAAGGTTTTCATATATTTTTCCAAGTCACTGAAGTCCAGACAGTTTGTCAAAGTTTTAATTCGTTCTTTCTCCGCCTCATAACCAAAAAACAATTCCAGCAAATCTTTTTCATTTGACGCCTCTTTCTGAGTCCTTGTATTGTCCTCATCCAAAAGATTTAGGTTTTTGACATCGTCAAACAATTTTTTTATGCGTTTTTTAATCAAATTAAGCGTCTCAACGACTTCCTCTCCCACTTCCTTTTTCTTTGGAAGCATCGGGAATTTAAATTCCTCAACGCCCTTTGCAAGAGCAAAAATATCCTCGCTTGCCAAAATTTGAGAAAGGGAATTCCGCAAAAGAAACTCAAAATCACCCGTATGAAGCCTTTCAACCTCTTCCAAAAGTCTCAAAATCTCACTTTTTGTCTCTTGAAACAAAAATGAAAGTGCATTGTCGAAATATTTTTCACTTTCAACAAAATTTTTCTTCAAAAATTCTTCTTTGTCCGCCACCGCATCTGTCAGTTTCTCGACTTCAAACATAATCTTTTTAAGCAACGATTTGTCATTTTTGTAGAATTTCATTAAGTTTAGATATTTGTCTTGGTGCGAATTTTTGAAGTTGTTCAAAGCATTTTCAAAAGCTTCATTTTTGATTTTTTGCGAAAGATTTTCGTCCGCAACAACAAAATTTGAGTTCAAACCTATCAAATTTGCGTATTTTTTGAGCATTTTTTCGCAAAATGCGTGAATTGTTGAGATGTTTGAAATCGACAAAGCATCAAGTTGCTCGATGACAAACGGGTCATTCCCCATTTCCCTTAAACTCTTCTGAAGCCTCTCTTTCATCTCCGATGCAGCAGCCTTGGTGAATGTCAAAATGACAAAATCTTTCACAGGCACTCTTTTTTCGCAAATAAGTTCCGTGATGTATTTGATGACGACATAGGTCTTGCCACTGCCCGCTGAAGCACTGACCAACATATTCTTTTTGTCATTTTTTAGCACTCTTTCCTGCTCTTCAATTATCATCGCCTCTTCCCTTTAAAAACTCATCCGAAACGCTCTGCATCATTCGATATCCATCGCTGTCCCTATGTCCACACACAGACTTGTATGGACAATTTTCACACTCGCCCTTAAACGGCTTGTCCAAAACAAATCCCTCTCGAAGTTCCCCAATGGCGTTTTGTGAAACCTCCACCGCATAATCAAACAAATCTCCAAAATTTGCAGTTGGATTTCCTCCTTTAAACGAAAATTCACCTTCTTTTGCACTTTTCTTCCTCGAAAAACCAACTATATCACTCTTTTCATCACTTACCTCAAGCCTTTTGTCTGTCGCATAAACCACCTCATCATCTGCAAGTGTAAGCCCGTTAAATCTGACCCCAGTTTTCCCTTTTGAGTATTTTGTTTGACAATCAAAATAATACACTCCCCCGCACTCAAGCGAAAGTCGTTTTTTCATACTGTTTGCGTACAAAAATAGTTGCAATTTTCTTCCATAAAAGAGATCTTTTTTTATGGATTGAGTCTTCCCAGTCTTATAATCTATAATTCGGAAATATTTGTCAAACACATCTGTTCTGTCGACATAGCCGACAAGCCTCGTCCCGTTTGCAAACCTGTCATCAATTCGCTGTTCGAGAAGTTTCGGTCTGAAACTGCTGACGCTCTGCTCATAAACCGTATTTTTAAGCACAATTCGAGCCTCTCCCCTCAAATAATCAAGGAAATGTTTTCTTTGCAAAATCTTTTCGTGATAAACATTTTTGGAAATTTCATTGACATTTTTTCTCAAAAAAACGTCGACGTCATCAATTTTTAACTTTCCAACCTCACCAAACTCTTCCACAAATTTTTGCAAAACTGCGTGAATAAAGACACCAAAAAGCCTTTTGTTTGGTTCGATATTTTCATTCTCTTTTATCCCAAGCCCATAACTTACAAAATGTTTAAACGGGCACTTGAAATATGTCTCAAGTTGTGATGCGGACACTTTGCCGTTTTTCAGCAAAAGACCTTTCGTCTCTTCAGGCAAACACTCAACCCTCTTTTGCTCAAAAATTTCATTCTCCAAAATATTTTTGACCGCGCCCTCAAATCTGATTGGAAGACAATTTTTTGATTTCATCATTGCATAAGCGGTTGGAAGATTGCCTTTGCACCATAGATTAAACATCAAATTTTCGATTTTTTGCTCTTCTGACAGTTGTGGCAAATTTATATTTTCAAAACTTTCAGTGTGCAAAATATTTTCGCCAAAAATCTTTCGCAAATCTTTGACGAAATTTGGGATTTGGCTCTGCCTGCCATCCTCAACCGCTGGATAGCAAACCACAAGTCTTTCCTTTGCGTGCAACAGGCATTCAAAAAGTTTCAATCGACTTCGCCTATTTAAAACCTTTATGGTCGGCTCAATCAAAAAATTCAGTCTCAGTTTTTCAATGTCATTGTCGTCGATTATGCCAGTGTCACTTCTGGTGTTTGGCAAAGCGTTTGAAGTCGCGCCCAGCACAAAAAGAGTGTCAACATCCTCAAAATAACTCTTCGACACATCACCCACATAGACCGCATCAATGTAAGTTGGAACAGTCTCAACCTTGACACTTTGCAGTGCAAGAGTAAATAGATTTTTAAAGTCAGGCAGGCTCATCTTTTCTTCCTCGCCCAACGAAATCAGTTTTTCCATAACCTGCAAAATCAAATCTCTTGCCTGCGAGTTTTGACTCTCCTCCTTGAAAAACCTCTCAGCAGATAAAGATTTGATAAGTTTGTCATATTGTCCACTGCACAGTTCGACAATTTGTTTGATTGTCAAAATTAAATCGTTTATTTTTTGTCCCTTGCACAAACTTTCGGTCAAAGAAACAATCTTCTCAAATTCTGGAAATCGCTCCAAGAATTCTTCACTATTTTCAATATTCAAATATGAAATATCTTTTAAAATCTGTTCTTTATTTTCACTCTCGACAAGAGGAGAACTTACAACATATTGCAATCTTTCTTTGTTGAACCCCAACAGCGAAATGTCAATAAGTTTAAGCAAAAACCTGCAAAGAATTGTGTTTGTAAGGTCAGTTGCCTCATCGCTGTAAAAGGAAATCCCACTCTTTTCAAATATCTCTTTGATTTTTTCGTAATATCCCTCATCTGAGACAGCAACTGCAAAATTTTTGTATTCTTTCCCTTTAAAAACGCAACTTTTTATGTATTTTGCAACAAATTCTGCCTCATCCTGCTTATTTTTTGCGAGAACATTTAAAAAATAATCGTCATATACGCCCTCTTGCACATCAAAACCAAACAGCTTTTTGACGATTTTCAATCTTCTTTCATCAAGCGAGGTCGGGAAATTTTCATTCTCCACAACAAGAGACTTCTCCTTTGCAATGGCAGTAACCTTTTTCATTATGTCATCTTCAAAAATGAAGGCGTTGTTTTGCGAAATTGGTCTACTCACCCCAATGACAACCCTCCCAACAAGCGTCGCCAGTTTGCAAATAAACTCGTGAATTTCAAGAGAAAAACTGTCAAAATTTGCAAAAAATAAGTTTATTTTTGATAATTTCAATGATTTTTCTGCATTTTCTGAACAAAATTCCAAGAGTTTTGACAAATCCAGTTTTTCGCCCAACAACTCTTCATACTTCTCATACACGATTTTCAGGTCGTGCATTTTTCTGTCCAAAACCTCATCTCCAACTTTTTTGATGTTTTCAGGATAGATTTTGCAACCTTTGAATTGTTTGATGATTTGAAGTAATTTCACGCACAAATCAACATCGCATTGCCCAAAATATTGGAAATCTTTTTCCGCCCACTTCACAGCACGATAGATATTGAAAGTCTCTTCAATCCCACTCACCCTTTGATATGGAATATTTTCGCTTCTGAGAATATAACTTGCAAGTTTTGAAATTCCGACCACCTCGACATTGAAAACAGTTTTTAAGTTCAATGTGTCGAAAAGCAAACTCTCTGCTTGCATTGAAAAAGTGTCGGGCACAACCAAAAGGTTATATTCGTCCGACTTTGAAACATCAATTTGTTTGATGGTGTTCACGCAGGCTTGAAATATACTCTCGCCAGTGATAAGTTTTATCTCCATACGGGAATTTTATCACACTTGCCAGAACAAATCAAATTATTTTAAATTTTCGGTTGATTTTTCATACTTTCTTTTCTCCAAATGCGATTTCAACATCTTGGTTTTGTCAAGTGAAAGACTCTCAAGCCTTGTCTTGAGGTTTTCGTTTTCCTTTTTCAAATCCTCAAACTCCTGCCTAAGCGCCGAAATCTCTTTGTCTTTTCTCCCCAAGTCGACAAACGCCTTCTTCAAAAGATAAGCGGACGACTGTTTTTCCAACTTTGTCTTTTCCATAAACTCATCAATCGCCGTCTTTTTTATGAGTTTGACAAGCCCCATAAACAAACTGTTTATGTCGCTCTCCGTCAAAAGTTTCTGTCTTTGCTTAAAGACGATGATGTTGTTTTTCTTATCTTTCTTTTTCATATTTTGATACTTGTTTTGAAACCTTGTCATTTCGGTCAAATCGCCACCACTCAATTTTTGACACGCCGTGCGAACGGAATCACCATCAGCCACCAGTTTGTCAATGTCCTCAAGCAACTTCTTCTCTTGCGACTCACTGAAATGTGCAAAGTGTGTCTTTTCGTGATTTTCAAGCGAAATTCCAAGAAAATCGCATCTTTTTTTGTCAATTTTCAAATTTTCAACCTCTTTATAATAATAATTTCTCACGCTGTTTGGTTTTCTTGAATACTTCTTCGCGTGCGAAACAAAGGCGAGTTTGAGAGACTCTCCCCTCTTTTTGCAATCCTCAACTGCCTCAAACAAATCTTTCACTTCAACATTTTTCCAAATTTTCATAAATTTCTCCTTAAACAAATCATTGCCACTAAAAAAGAAATTAAACTATTTGCAAAAGTATAATCAAAAATTTTTTGTCATATATTTAAGTATGAAATATTTGTTAAAAACTCCTTATCCGTGTTTGATCAAAACTCAAAACGAAACGGTGGAACTTGATGTCAACGACACTTTGCAATGCGAGGACGAACAAATCCTCTATATCTATCCAACCACGCCAGAGCAAATTCCATTTTGTGTCAATTTGGCGGTCAAAATGGATTCTCCATTTTATTCTTTTTTGAACCACAATGGGCAAAACATACTTTATCTTGAAAAAGTGCGAAAATTTGACATTTTTCAAAAAGCCGACCTAAATTTTTCTGGAAAACATTGCAAAATTCTTGTGAGCGGAAACGAAATCTCCTTTGAGACGGAAAAGCAACTTGTCAAGTGTCATTGTTTGTGCGGGAAAAAGGCTCCCGAACTTTTTAAAGCGAAAAACTTTGCCTGCGTCCAACTTCAACAAGATTTTTTCGCATATAATATGCAAACGGAAAAATTGTCACACTTCAGCGGTGATGAGGTTTTGTTCGACAAAAATATTTTGACCATAACAAAAAAATACCACGACAGTAAGTGTCGCGAAAAGGTCTCTCAATATGAAATATCCGACGAAATAAAAATTAAAAATGAGCAGGTTATCTCCGCAAACAAGCAGGACTTTGACGATAAAAACCTCATCTCTTTCAAATTCCTTGAATGTGTGAAAGCAAACGACTATCCTCAAATTCAGTCATACCTTTCTCCGAATTTAAGCGAAACAATTGGAGAAGAGCAAATTCGTTCGTTTTTTGGATATATCTCCGACTTTTTGCCACTTTCAGCAAACGAATTTCTTGCAATTTCGTCTTCAAGCAAGAAATATGTCTCCTTTGACCTAATAAACGGCAAAATCAACGACATCTCCATTGACGAACTATGACAAAATTCCAATCATTTTAAGATTTCTCTCAAAGTGAGACTCAAAATTTTTCACAAGCACTCTCAAAAGCCCGAGTTCGCTTCCCTCTGCAAGTTTCAATGTGGAAAGTTTTTCCAAGTCGCAATTTGAGAGAATTTTAAGAGCAGAATATGTCGTTTTTGCAAGTTCCTCACTTCCAAAGCCCTTGCAATTTCCGCAAACCAGTTCCCCACTTTGATAGTCAAAATAGAATTTTTCGATTGTTCTTGCTCCACAGCAAGAACATTTTTCTGTGTTTATCGGGAAACCATAGATTTTAAAAAGTTCAATCAAAAACTTGTCAAGCACCAAGCCTTGCGAAACCTCCTCAAAACAAAGCGATTTCAAACACCTGAGAAGAAGCACAAAAACCGCTTTTCTCTCTCCAACTCCCGAAAACTCAAGGCCGTTCACCACCTCAAGCAATGCAATTCCCCCAAAATACCTATCTGGGTCATCGCCGATTTCGTGAAAGGTTTCTAAGGATGAAAAGCCTGTCACAACTTGTCCAAATTTTCCATTTTCAAGCAAAAATTCGCCAAAACAGAAGAGGTTTTGTGCAATTTTCATCTTGGCGTTTGCTCCTTTAACCCCCTTAAGTGTCGCCCAAGTCTTTCCTTTTTCAATAGAAAAAAGAAGAATATTTTTATCCTTCTCCTTTCTGTCGGCAGTTTTTATAACAATTGCTTGAACTTTTTCTGTCATAGAAGTTACTTCCCTTCATTCTTGCCTTTGTCACCCTGAGCAACCTTTGCTGGAATTTTGTAGCGTCTGTTTATCATATCTCGTGCGATGTCGGGGTTTCCAGTCATTTTGAACGCAGCCCAATCAAGTTCTTCATAAATATCAAGAAAACTCATATTCCCCTCCCAACTTATAGAATGTGCAAAACACAAGCGCTTATTCCAAGAAAGAATGGTCTCAAATGAACAAAATCCTTTCTTATAGATATTGTAAAATATCCAGAGAAGAAAATCAAATGATTTTTAGGAAAATATGTAATGTGCCAAAAAGGCACATTTTTCGCTAGGTTTACAATCTTTTAATCGACACACTTGCCAAACTTATTGTCTGAGAGTTTACGGTGTTGTTTGTAAGTTCCAAAGTGCTGGTCTGTGGCACTGAAATCATAATCGTCTGGCTCAAAGGCAAAACCTCTCCAGCCGTGCCAGTCGCATTGACCTGCGAGCCAGAGATTGCAACTCCGTTGAGTTCCAAAGCGATGCCCGCTGTGCCATTTGCTTGCAAGGTTGCATTTGCAAAATAGCTCACTTCGTATGTTCCTGGTGCAAGAGAGATTGCTCCGCTGACAAGGTTGCTTTGCGAGATGGAACTTCCCTCTCCCAAAACAAAATTGACCGCTATTGTGCCAAACGCCCCAACAGTTTGCGTTGCGGTATTGTTGAAAAACCCAAAATTGTTTGTCAAAATTGGATTTACAATGTCGTTTGTGCAACAACGCACCCTACCGCAAAAGATTGGACAAGGGTGATTGCATCTACAATTATTCCACATATTTTTCTCCTAGACAGAATATCTGCCTATTAACATTATATGGAAAAGTGGTGTCAGTGTGAAAGAGCCCACGTTTGGCACCTTTGAAATCATAATACAAGTCTACGTCAACAAAAAAGCAAACACCGAAATTGATGTTTGCTTTGGAAATTAACCAAAAATAGAGCCAACAGTGCGAGGGAAAGCCTCCACATCACGAATGTTTGAAACTCCAGTAAGATACATAACAAGTCTCTCAAATCCCACACCATAACCAGAGTGGACATTCGTGCCATACCTTCTTGTGTCTAAATACCAAGAGTAGTCCTCTTTTTTGAGCCCCAACTCTTCCATTCTTTGAAGAAGTTTGTCAAGACGCTCTTCTCTTTGGCTCCCGCCGATAAGTTCCCCAATTCCTGGAACGAGCAAATCGACAGCCGCCACAGTCTTTCCGTCATCATTCTGACGCATATAAAAAGCCTTGATGTCCTTTGGATAGTTTTTCAAGAAAACTGGTTTTTTGAACACTTCCTCCGTCAAATATCTTTCGTGTTCTGACTGCAAATCGGTCCCCCACTTCACTGGGAAAACAAAATCTTTCTTCGCTTTTTGCAAAATTTCGATTGCCTCAGTGTAATCAAGTCTCACAAACTCGTTTGAAACGACATTGTGGAGTCTTTCAAGAAGTCCAGTGTCAACAAACTTGTTCAAAAATTCCAATTCGTCCTTGCAATTTTCAAGCACATAACTTATGACATACTTAATAAGTTCTTCTTCATTGTCCATAAGCTCGTCAAGGTCACAGAAACAAATCTCTGGCTCCATCATCCAAAATTCTGCCGCGTGACGAGAAGTGTTTGAGTTTTCTGCACGGAATGTCGGGCCAAAAGTGTAAGTCTTTCCAAAAGCGTGCGTCAAAGTCTCTTCGTGAATCTGCCCAGAAACAGTGAGCGCAACCTTTTTGCCAAAAAAGTCCTTGCTGTAGTCGACTTTTCCGTCTTTGAGAGGAAGATTGTCAAGGTCGAGAGTCGTCACTTGAAACATTTCTCCAGCCCCCTCACAGTCGCTTGCGGTGATGATTGGTGTGTGGATATAAACAAAGTTTCTCTCATTGAAAAACTTGTGAATTGCAAAAGCGGAAACGGAGCGAATTCTAAATACGGCATTAAACAAATTCCCTCTTGCCCTAATCGTCGGAATTGTCCTCAAAAATTCAATGGTATGCCTCTTCTTTTGAAGCGGATAATCAAGTGCGCAAGAGCCCAAAATCTCCACGGACTTTGCATTGATTTCAAATGGTTGTTGGGCATTTGGTGTAAGCAAAACCGTTCCAGTCACACAGAAAGATGTGCCAACATTTTCCTTGACGATTTGGTCGAAATTTCCCACCTTCTCTCTTTCAACAACAATTTGCACTGACTTAAACGCCCCGTCATTGAGTTCGATAAAGGCGATGTTTTTGCTGTCACGAATGGTCCTTGCCCAACCGCAAAGAGTGATTTCCTTCCCGCCATAACTTTGGTATGTCTTATACAAATCTCTTATCTCAATTCTTTTCATAATTCCTCCTCTAATCATCTATAAGTTTTATGTGAACATCTCTAAGCAACTTTTCGTCAACTTCATTTGGCGCGTTTGTGAGAGGGTCGCACCCGTTTTTGTTCATTGGAAAGGCTATAACATCACGAATATATTCATTATGCGTCAAAAGCATCATAAGCCTATCAAATCCTGCACCCGCCCCGCAGTGTGGTGGAGCACCATAAGAAAAAGCATTATACAAGGCAGGGAATTTGTTTTCAACGACACTCTTATCATAGCCAGCAATCTTAAAAAGTTCCACCATATAATCTGGTCTGTGATTTCTCACTGCACCCGACAAACTCTCATAACCATTGATGACAAGATCGTATTGATAAGCCTTTGCAGCAAGTGGATTTTTCTTGACCTGTTCAATGTCTGGTTGTGGCAAACTGAAAGGGTTGTGAGAAAACTCAATTTTGCCTTCATCATCAAGTTCATAGAATGGGAAATCGACTATCCAAACAAAATTGTAGTCATTTTCGTCGATTAAATTCAGTCTTTTGCCAAGTTCTTGTCTCAAAACATCGGCAAATTTAACCACTTTCTCTTTTGTGTCTGCAACAAAGAAGATTGTGTCTCCAGTTTGATAGTTCAATTTCTCATAAAGAGCCTTTTTCTCGTCTTCTGTGATAAATTTTGAAATGCCCGTTTCAAACACATCTTCGCTTGAAACTTTCACATAAGCCAAACCCTTTGCCTCTCTTGACTTCAAAAATTCTGTCAAAGAATCATAGAATTTTCTTCCATACTCTCCACAATTAACCTTTATTGCCTTTATAACATTTCCCTTAAAAGCGTTGAAGGTTGTGTC
This sequence comes from uncultured Clostridia bacterium, assembly GCA_944381175.1. Lineage (GTDB taxonomy): Bacteria > Bacillota > Clostridia > Christensenellales > UBA1242 > Caccovivens. The sequence goes on from CALWKD010000016.1 coordinate 27,196, forward strand.
GGCAAAAATTTCAGTTACATCATATATCTTAAGAGGATTTCTTAAGTCTGGTTTATCAGAGCAATAATCTCGCATTGCCTCTTCGTAGGTCAATCTTGCAAAAGGAGTCTTTGGACGCTTCCCCGCAAACTTTTCAAAAATTCCCGCATAAAGTTCTTCAATAACTTTGAAAACTTCCTCTTGTGTGGCATATGCCATTTCCATATCAATCTGATAAAACTCTGTTGGTGAACGGTCGGCTCTTGCGTCCTCGTCTCTGAAACACGGAGCAATTTGGAAGTATTTGTCCACCCCACTGGTCATCAAAAGTTGTTTAAATTGTTGTGGCGCTTGTGGCAAAGCATAGAATTTGCCCTTATTTAACCTTGATGGAACCAAGAAATCTCGTGCTCCTTCTGGGCTTGAAGAGGTCAGAATCGGAGTTTGAACTTCCAAAAAGCCAAGGTCGTGCATAAAATTTCGCACATAGAGCATCAAATCACTTCTAAGTTTCAACATCTCTTTGTTGTAGTCAGCACGCAAGTCAAGATAACGATATTTAAGCCTCAAATCTTCATTGACAGATTGGCTTGCCTTTATTTCAAAAGGAAGAACATTTTCACATTTTCCCAAAATTTCCAATTTCTCAACCACAATCTCAATGTCCCCAGTCGGCATATTTGGATTTTTGCTGGAACGCTCTGTGACCTTTCCTTCAATGCTTATGACATCTTCTTTGTTTAGAGAAATTTCCATTGTCTCTGGCAAGACTGCTTGGGTTTTGCCATAAAAATCTCGCAAAACAACAAATGTGATTTTTCCAAGTTTTCTTATTGTGTCAACATATCCAGCAAGTCGCTCCGTTTTCCCGACATCGCCAAGCCTTAAACTCCCGCAATCAACTGTTCTGTATTTGTTTTTGTAAATCATACATCCTCCATAAAAAAATCCTAATGCTTTCCTTGCATTAGGACGAATAATCAAATCCGCGGTGCCACCTAACTTGTCGCAAAAACTGCAACCACCTTCATTTTGCCGATATTGCTCGACACTGCATAAGACTGGTGAAGTTGTCTTCATTTTGGCTTGCCTGATATGCTCCCACCTGCCATATCTCTCTGGAAAGCAATTTTTCCCAAAACTACTTGTTCTCCGTCATCATCTTTCCCTGTGAGTATACCACCAAAAAAAACAAATGTCAACAAATTAGTTTTGAATTTTTCCCAGCTTACATAATTTAATTGAAAAAAAAACAAATTTTTGATATTCTAAATTTGAAATGAAAAAGATTTTTCATATTTTCAAAAAAGATTACAAGGAGAAAAGAGTCCACACTTTTGCGACCATAAGCACATTTAAAGACTTCATTTGGGGCACATCAAAAATCGTGCTAAGCATAATCGGCTCTTCCTTTTTCATTGGGCTCAACGCGCTTTTCAGTTTTTGTCTTTGAACGGTTCGCCTCATTTGCATCAAAAACCGAAATTCAAATCTTGACAGACAAAAGAAAATTTTTCGCACGGCGGGAATTTTGGTTTGTGTGTGCAGTTTGATTTACATCGCATACTCAATCAGACTCTTCTTTGTGGAAGAAGATGTCAGATATTCAATGATTTTGGGAATTGCAATCGCCGCATTCACATTTTTTGAATTTGGCTTCAATATTTATGACTTAGTCAAATACAGAAACAAGTTCACTCCGACAACAAAGGCGGTCAAAATGGTGGGGTTCTGCTCGACTCTTACCTGCTTTGTCTTGACTCAGATTGCACTCACTTCGCTCAGCGAAATGAACATGGGCGTCTGGAACGGCGCATTTGGAGTGTGCATCGGGCTTGTGTGTTTGGCAATTGGGCTTTATATGTCCTTGAAAAGATTTCCAAACAGCGAAATTGAAATTCAACAATCTTAAGTTAAAGTCTAAATAAATTTGTTATTAAGAGTTCCAAAACCCAACAAGTTCCAAAAATTCACTTTAGACTTTCACAAATTCTTCTACATTTTGAATCTGTCAACTTTCTAATATAAATAAACGTTCTTTTGATAAATTTTTTACAACAAAAAAATAGTGGCAAAAATTATTCCCACTATCTTTTTTATTTTAATGGGGCAAAAGCCCTTTGTGTATCATTTTTTCTACTGATAATTCTCTGCGTAATTTACTCTGTAATATTTTTCAATCATAATTTGTTTTTGGACATAAAGATTCACTTTGTCCTTAAACTTCAAAATTTGCTCGTTTGACTTTGCTTTCTCCTCAGAAACTTCCTCGCCGTTTATATAGAAGACATCCATACTGAGCGAATAAACATTTTCATCAAAGATTCCTGAAAGTGAGGACAAAAACATACTATCCCCAATTTCGTCAGAGAAAATTGAATATCCGTGAGTGAGATTCTTGTTGTAAGAGAACCCAAACAAATCGCAAATTGTCGGATAGATGTCATAAGTGTTGCAGAATACATCATTTTCGCCGACTGGAAGAGCCGAACTTGAGATTGCAAATGGCACTCTGTAGGCGGTGTTTTCGTTTGCATATTTTTCAACATTCTTGAAAGTGTAGGACAAGTCTTGATAATATGCGTTGTGGTCTGCAAACAAAATGATTGTGGTGTTGTCGATGAGTTTTTCTCCATTTTCATCCGTCTGAGTGTTTAAATAATCCAAAATCACTCCAATTGCATTGTCAAGGGCCATTGCCTTTGATTTGTATTCTTTCAAAACCTCATATTCGCTTGTGCCAACCTCAGGAAGAATATATCCCAAGTCACTTTCCAGAGCGTAATTGCAGAAGTTTTCATAATTTACGTCGAATCTATCGTAATACTCTGAAAATCTCTCATTGCTCTCTGAGTAAGGTCCATGAGTTGAGACCGTCGTGAAGAAGGAGAAGAAATTTTCGTCCGTTGGCATAAACTCCTCTTTCCAATATTCCACAAACGTTCCGTCATCAATAAAGTCGCCAAAATCTTCGCTCTTCCCCTCAATCTCGCTGTCTTCCAAAGCGTAGACATTGTCAAACCCGATTGATGTGTTTAAGGTGTATCTGTCATAGAATGAGCCCAAATAATCGTGGAAGAAATTCACACTTTCATAGCCGTCATTTTTAAACTTGTTTGGCAAACTCTCAGGGGTGTTCACACCGACTTTGTTCACTATTCTGCTGAAAGCATACTCATTTGGTGAGTTTCCAAGAATGGAAATGTCCTCGCTGAAATTTGTTGCATTTCTGGAATAATAATTTGTGAAATACATTGAGTTGTTGTAAATCAGATTGTAAAGATTTGGAGTATTAAACTGGTCAATAGCAAACCACTCAAAACTCTCCATCATAATCATAATAAGATTGTCGCCTTTCATAGAGCCAGAAACTTCTTGTCCTTCATAAGTCGAACCGCTGTAAGAAAAGCCCGCGCTCTCATCAAGAAACTCTCTCATTGCAGTCTCTTCCTCTTCGGAAAGTTCGATGTTGTAGTCCACATAATTTTCCAAACTCTTCAAATAGTAGGCGTAAAAACCATACTTCTTCATATTTGCAAACTTCAAATCGGTCGAACCATACAAATACGCCCCATTTTCAAAGACATAAGAAGATGTGTCTAAATCAGATGTAACAGCCTTGTCCAACAAACTGTAAGAAATCAAGCCCGAGCACTCAACGACAAGTGCGATTGCAATCATATAGCAAATTGAAGAACATTTGAACCTTGATTTCATTTTTGGCAAATGCCTGCTTGCAAGGACGATTGTCGTGATGTAAACCGCAAGCAACGCCAAACTCGCACACAAACTTCCCCAGTTTATGAAGTCAATCTCAAAAACCGCTCCCGTCTCTCCGCCTCTTGCAAAGAGCATATCAATGGTGGTGATGTTGAAAAGATTTTTGTAAACACAAGCGTTGATGACATTCATCACACCCTGAAAGACTAAAACTATGGTCGTCACTGTGATCTTAAGCCACTCGGTCGGAAGGGTGAAAATGATGCCAGCAATAATCAGAATGATTGAGAACTCAATTCCAAAACTGCTTGGGAGCACTCCAAGTCCCAAAGTGACGAAATTTATTATCTCAAGAAGAATAGAGAAAATGATAAACACAATGCCATAAAAATAGTCATTTCTTTCTTTTTTTAACTTATTTTTTTGCACTGGTTTAAGTTTTTCGACTTTTATCGTTTTCTCCATTCCAAGCCTCATTTTATTTGTTTACATAGATTTGAATATGTTGTTTCAAGACCTCAAGTTCAAACGAGCCCTCAAACCCGTTCTCTCCGTCAAGGTTTATGACAGTGTCTTTTGGCACATCCATTTCGCATTTCTTCAACTGCAAAATGACACAATTTTTGTTCTTTTTGAGCCCCTTCACCCCAAACAAAAAGAGCCTAAAAATTCTCAAAATTGTGGAAAAAGCCACTCTTTTCTTTCCTTTGTCTCTCACAAGCATAACATTGACAAGTCCGTCATCATAACAGAAATTTTTGTTCACCTTGTAGCCTGCCACATATCTGCTGTTTGCGATGATTCCAAGGGCAAAATTTCCAGACACCTCCTTGTTTTCATAACGCAAAGTCACTGGCATTGGCTTGAAACCAAAAATTTCTTTCGCTCCATATTTAAAGTATGCAAGTCTGCCAAAATGTTTCTTTTCCGTTTGGCTTGTCGCATAACTCGACTTGGTGAAAATGCCAAAGCAACAAACATAAATGCCATAACTATCATTCACTCTGAAGATGTCGTGCTTCATAATGACGCCGTCGAGAATAACCTTGACCGCTTTTTTGACATTTTTTGGAATTTTCAAAGAATGAGCAAGGTCGTTTGTTGTGCCCGTCGGAATATAGCCAAGAATAGGTCTGTTTTCAACATTTGCAATGGCGTTTATGACCTCATTCACCGTGCCGTCTCCCCCTGAGACAACAAAAACATCATAAACCCCACACGCCTGACGCGCAAAAATTCCCGCATCACCAGCCTTGCCAGTCGGTTTGCAATCAACAACCTCAAACTTTTTCTTTAATTCTTTCAGAATATACTCTTTGTTTTTGTAATTTTTCTGTTTCCCGCTTGTAGGATTGTATACATATAGACATTTCATAGCACTATGATACCATTTTATGACAAAAATGTAAAGTAGAGAATTGATTTTTTGGAGTTTTATTTCAATTTTTTAAAAAATTTTACTTTATTGAGTCCTTGCCAAGTTTAATTTGGGACATCAATCTCAACTGGGACTTTATTTTTCACCAAATAAGCTTTTTCAGAAAGCCTCATCATTGGGAAGTCGCTCATCGAGTCAGAATAAAACGACTTCAATTTCTCGTCTGGGAATTTTGCCACAAATTTCACAACTTTTTGCTTGCCATAGCAATTTTCGCCAATCACTTTCCCTGTCTTTGTGTCAAAATTTGTGCAAAGATAGTTTTTTATCCCAAGTCTTTTCATCGCTGGCTCAAGCACAAAGGACAGTGACGCAGAAATGATTATGTCGTCCTCTTTTTGTTGTGCTTTATACCAATCAAAAACTTTTGAAATCTTTTTATCCCAAAATTTCTCCATAATTGCGTCAAGATTTCTGTACCAAGGAATAAAGAAAAACAGACATTGTTTTGTCTTTTTCTTGCTCAAAATCTTCAGCCCATAAAGAGTAAAAACGACCAAAAACCACGGGAAAAATAAAAGAAGATAAACCCTGGAAAACACCATATAAACAAAAAAATCTGTCGAACTGTCTCCGTCATAAATTGTTTTGTCAAAATCATATCCATTCATACTCAATCTCCGCTTGTCTATTTTATCACATCCCCAAAAATTGTCAAAGTATTTGTCAAAACCAAAAAGAGAAAAATGTTGTTTTTTCTTTTTTTATCAGATTAAATGTGGTATAATCTCCTTGAATAAATGAAAATTATTGAGACCTTGAATGATGAAAACACGGACAACCTTTGCATTATTGATATTCGCAATGCAACATCTTTTTCATATGGGCATATTCCAAACGCAATAAATTTGAAAGAAAATGAAGTTGAAAATTTTGTAAAATCACACCCTGAAAAAGATTTTCTCATCTATTGCAAAGACGGCAAAAACAGCGGAAAAGTTGCAAAAAACCTTGAAAATCAACACTTTTCTGTCTCAATTTTAAGTGGTGGCTACTTTGGATACCTTAGAGAGCACTCCAAAATTTTGATGAAAGAAAATGTTTGCGAAAAAGTGGAAGTGAGCATAAGAAAAAAATTTCACAAGGAACTTTTCAGCCGTTTCACAAAGGCAATAAACACTTATGACTTGATAAAGCCAAATGACAAAATTGCCGTTTGCATTTCGGGCGGAAAGGATTCTATGCTTATGGCAAAACTCTTTCAAGAATTGAAACACCACAACAAATTCCCTTTTGAACTTGTCTTTTTGGTTATGGACCCTGGCTACAGCAAAGAGAACCGCGAAGTCATCGAAAGAAACTGCCATATGCTAAACATTCCTGTCCAAATTTTTGAGACAGAGATTTTTGAGAATGTTTTCAATATTGAAAAGTCTCCTTGCTATATTTGTGCAAGAATGAGGCGTGGTCACCTTTACAGCAAGGCAAAGGAACTTGGTTGCAATAAAATCGCCCTTGGCCACCACTTTGATGATGTGATTGAAACCATTTTGATGGGTATGCTTTACAGTGGGCAAATTCAGACAATGATGCCAAAACTCCACAGCACAAACTTTGAGGAAATGGAACTCATCCGCCCTATGTATCTCATTCGAGAAGAGGACATCCAGCGTTGGAGAGATTACAACGATCTCTACTTCATCCAGTGTGCCTGCAAGTTCACCGACACTCTGGCGTTTGAAAGGGATGAGGACGGCGTTTTAAGTTCCAAGCGTGCAAAAGTCAAGGAAATCATCAACTCAATCAAAAAAGATGACCCGCAAATTGAAGGAAACATTTTCAAAAGCGTGGAAAATGTGAACCTCTCAACCATCATCGCCTACAAGGACAAGCAAAACATCGTCCATCACTTTTTGGATGACTATGACAAATGAAGAGCGAGCGTACTCCTTTTTTGTTTTATTTGCAAGATTTTTCTGTGAATTTTGTTTGTTTTTTCAAATGATTTCCCTCTTTGAAACTTTCCAACATCTTTCGACAAGATAGGAAAGAATAAGAAAAATTTTGCTTTGGAGTGAGTCTGTATGTATACTATAATTTCTCTTGTTTAAAAGGAGAAAGTTATGAAAAATGATGTTTTAAAAATTATCGCTCAAAAGGCAAAGAGAAGATTGGTGGGAAAGGAGCAACCCATAAACGCAAAAATAAAAGTCATCTCAAATGAAGATGCCGATTTCAAAAATAAAGTTGAATTTTTGCTCTCTCAGCAAGATGTTATCTCAAACCCTGTGCACTATTTGATTGACGACAAAATATTGAAAAATATGGGAGAAATTCAAAGAGAAAGGTATCTTTTAAACACTCTGGACAAATACAATTCACTCAAAAACAAACTTGAAAGCATTCCCGACACAAAATATTGCCTTTGATTGCCACTTTAACTTTTTCAATCATATATAAACCTATGAAAAACTCTCGTTTCGGTGAAGAAGTTGAAATAGGCAAAGGCGTCAAAATTGACAAAAATGCAAGTCTTGTGGGCAAGTGTGTCATTGGAGAAGGTTGCGTCATAAAAAATGCCAGCGTCCTCAAAAATGTCACCCTTGGAGCAGGTTGTGTTGTCGAAAACTCCACCATTGAGGACGGCAAAATCGGAAATGGTTGCAAAATTGGACCATATAGTCACATCCGCCCCAATTGCGTCCTTGAAGACAATGTGAAAGTTGGCTCTTTTGTCGAACTTAAAAATTGCCACATCGGCTCTGGCACAAAAATTCCACATCTTTCTTATGTCGGAGATGCTTGCGTCGGCAAAAATGTAAACATAGGCTGTGGCGTCGTCTTTGCAAATTACAATGGCAAAATAAAGCAAAAGTCAAATGTTGGCGATGATGTTTTTATTGGTTGCAATGTGAACATTGTCGCCCCCGTCAATATTGCAAACGGCACTTACATCTGCGCTGGCACAACTGTCACAAAAGATACGAACGAGGGAGATTTTGTCATCGGAAGAGTCCGACAAGAGAATAAAAAGAGGTAAATTTCAAAAAACAGCAGAATTTGTCAAGATATTTTCCAATTATCTTGACATTTTTTAACCTATTTGATAGAATTTTCTCATAGATTGATTTAGGAAACTTTGTTATGGAAAAAGATTTGACCGCTGTTGAGAAAAAGCCTAATTTGTGGCTTGCAATTTTGTGTGCAATAGGAATTGGACTGGCTGGGTGCGTTTTGTATGGACTTTTGTATTATGCAGGTTACATCGCCTGGCTCGCCGCATATATCGTTGTTGTTGGCTCTGCGTGGGGATACAAGAAGTTCAACAAAAAGATGGACGGCAAAGGTTATGCAATCATCACTGCCATTTCTGTGATTGGAATCTTCCTTTCAATGTATTTCGCACTCGTGATTGTGGTTGGAACTGAATTTGGCTTGTCAGCAGGCGAAGCATTTGAACAAGTATGGAATCTTGTCCAAACCAACAGCGATTTGAGAGTCGCAGTGATAAGAGATGCCGTTTTGACAATCATCTTCATCGCACTTGGAATTTTGTCTTATTTCTTCTATGAAAGAAGATTGGCAAAAAACAACAAAGAAAAAGAAGTGATTATCTCAAATGTTGAAACAAAATCTGAAGATTCTGCAAAAACCGAAGAGAAAAAAGATGACACAAAAACTGAAACAGCAAAAATAGTTGAACCTGTTCAACAAGACATAAACAAAGAGCAAGACACAAACAAAAAAGACAAACCAAAAAAGAGCGAATAGTTCTTAAAATTGGAAAAAAGATAGTGGAATTGAATACACTATCTTTTTTAATTAGAAAACACCCTGTCTGCTGCACTTAGTTTCAAAAAATAATTTTCCTCCCACATCGTCAAATCTAAAAAATTCCAAAAAATAAAATTTTTTAAGGCACATCAACAATTCGCTTGCTTATAAATTGCTTTACCAAATACATAAAATAATATTTTTTAATTTTTTTTGACAAACGCTTGACAGCAAAAATGATATAGGTTATAATAAACTCGCATTCAAAAATACAGGCTTATCCCCGCCTGCTATTTAGGAATGTATTGATGGCTTGTAGCTCAGTCGGTTAGAGCACCACCCTGTTGCCGAGCAGTTTTCAGAATTTTCGATTCCTCTTTGATTTAATCTTGCAAAACTGCGAACGCCAACATTTGAGACCTCGTCGAAAATGTTATAAGGTTCCTTATCTGGGTGGAGGACAGCGGTTCGACTCCGTTCAATCCAATACAAAATTATACGATGGCTTGTAGCTCAGTCGGTTAGAGCACCACCCTGTTGCCGAGCAGTTTTCGGAATTTTCGATTTCACTTTAATCTAATCTTGCAAAACTGCGAACGCCAACATTTGAGACCTCGTCGAAAATGTTATAAGGTTCCTTATCTGGGTGGAGGACAGCGGTTCAACCCCGTTCAATCCAACATAAAAACACACGATGGCTTGTAGCTCAGTCGGTTAGAGCACCACCCTGATAAGG
>CALWKD010000017.1 GCA_944381175.1 uncultured Clostridia bacterium
AAGATTATTGTGTTAAAAATAACCTAACTATCCCTTTCCAAATAGGAGACGCAACCAACTTGGATTTTGATAATGAAACATTTGATATTGTGATTTTCTCATATAATGGTATGCAATGTATACCCGGGAAGAAAAACAGAGATAAATGTTTAGAAGAAGTTTATAGGGTTTTAAAGCCAAATGGAATATTTATCTTTACTGCACACAATCGTGATGAAAGTGGCAAATATCAACAAGTTTGGATTGATGAAAAAGAGAAATGGGATAAAGGAACACAAGATAAAAATTTAGAGATGTTTGGGGACAGATATACTGTGGATAAAACAGGCGAAACTTCATTCTGTCATTTTTCAAACATTGAAGAAATGGAAGAATTTGTTAAACAACAAAATTTTCAAATTTTAGAGCATATAAAAAGCACAAAAATCGCACAAGAAAATGATGTTGTAAAAGAATTCGCTGGCGAGACTGTGTTTTGGGCTTGTAGAAAAATTAAAGATTAGTAAAAAATAAAAGTGTGTTATCGGCAAATCTGCTTTTAATGCTTAACTGTTTTCTTTACGCGTCGCCCCGCGAGGGCAACTTCATGTGGGTTCGACTCCCACCTTCGGCACCAAGTAAAAAATATTTAATATGAGGAGTTGAGGAATGAATTCAAAAAAGCATAAAAGCCAGCTTAATGACAAAGAAGGAATAGAAAGATATGGACAAGAATTAAATTTACCCAAAAATCTTTCAATTGAAAGAGATCCTGTTGAAGATACTGAAGAATTTAAGAAAGTTGAAAAAGAAGTCGATGCTCAAGCTGAAGAAATGGCAAAAGCTTATAAAGGAATGCTCGGGTATTGTCATAAGTTTTGGTATGCAAAGAAGAAAATCTTAAAAGAAAAATATGGAATCGATTGGCATACACCTGCTGAGATTTGCCCGTGGATACATTATGATTAAAGTATAAAACAAGTAGCCCAAACTCTTATATAACTGGCACTTTCGACTGTTATGCTTATCGCTCAAGGTTTCAATATGACTTTAATCGAATTTTTAGACAGCCCACTCTTTGACGCTGAAAAATTGGAAATAGATTAAGAAATTTTTCTTAACTTGCTTCATTATAAAATATTGATTATTTTCAAAATTTTAAACAATAAAAAAAGAAGACGCCCAAAATCTTCTCTATTTTTATTTAATTTATTTTTTAATGATACCTTCCGCCTCTATCTCTTTCATCAATTTCAACTAAAGCGGTTGCTCCCATCCCACCGACAGTAGCAATAAGTCCCGAACAGAGTCCAATGACTGAATTTTTTGTCATTTCACCCATTTCTTGTGATTCTTTATACTTTTGGGCACAAGGTTCGCTCTCTGGCATAACCTGCATAACACTCTCCAAGTATTCATCGGTGTTGTATTCCTGTGTGCTCAATTCATATTTCGCAACCGCAAGGTCATAATCTCTTTGAGCCTTATTAAACTCTTCCATACTGATAATCCCTTGATTTGCCTTCAAAACTGCATCGGCATAATCAAGTTTTGCTTGATTCAAACTTTCAAGGTATTCCGCAGCATCCTCATTATACAACTCTTGAAAAGTTGTCGTCTCCTTGAGCATTTCAAAAGACTCTTTTTTCAAATTAAACTGTTTCACGCTTGAATAAACAGTGAAACAAGTGGCACCTACCACCACCAAACCGCCAGCCGATGCCAATCCCAAGCACAATTTCATTTTTAAACTCATAATATTTTCCTCCTTAAATTTTGATTTTCAGAAAGAAAAAAGACTTTCTGAAAAAATTTCAAAAAGTCTTGTTAAAGCAATTGCCTTCGCAAAGCGGAATTTTTCATTCGTGTTGACACTTTGCAACCACTTGGGCTGTGGAAACTACTCCCTTTTTATGCAATAATTATACACCCAAATTCAGAAATGTCAATCCTTTTTTTGAAAAAATTTTTATATAAACTTAAATCGCAAAACGAAATATAAAAATAAATTGAAATTTAGATAGAAATATGATAGAATGTGCACATAGGACAGAATATGAAAAAGAAATTGTTGTTTACGCACGGAATTGATATCGACGGGTATGGTTGTGCAATTCTTGCAAAGATGGTTTGGGACAAAAATGTCGACATAATTTTTGCAGACAACTTTGACCTCGATGAAAAATTTGTCAAAGTTTGGGGCGGAAAGGAACGCAACTTTGATGACTATGATGAAATTTTTGTGACTGACCACTGCATTGGGCTTCCACTGTGCAATATGGTGGACAAAGACAAAAAGTTGAGAGCAAAAATCAAAGTTTTCGACCACCACGAAACACGAGTGGGACAGCAAGACAGATTTCCATGGGTCACATTGATTTCGGAGCAAAACGGAATCAAGGAATGTGGGGCAAGCCTCTTCTGCAAGCACCTTATCAATCGCGGACTTCTTCCAAGCGCACTCTCAAAAGAAAGTTGGGTGGAACTCACCCGCCAATATGACACTTGGGATTGGAAGAGATTGGGAAATCAAAAGGCGAACCAACTTAACACTCTTTCTTTGGCTGTTGGAAGAGAAAAATACATTGAAAATATGCTTGCAAATCACGCAAGCCTTGGCGACTTCGATTTCACTGATGAAGAAAAAACAATTATCGCGACCTATGAAAAAGCATTCGATGAACAACTGCACAAATATGGCAAACAAATTCAAGTTATAGATTTTGCTGGAGCAAAAGCAGGATATGTGAAAATCAAAGATATTTACAAAAACGATATGGCATCTCTTGTCAGAGAAAGTGAAATGAATGGGCAGATCTCATATCTAATTATGCCAATCGAAGAACGTGGAACAGTTTCATTGAGAGCGGTTGACTCCGACTTTGATGTCTCTGCAGTCGCAACAAAATACGGCGGTGGTGGACATAAATGTTCTGCAAGTTTCCCATTAAAGAATTTGCCAAAAATTCAAGAAAAAAATAAATAAAATAATAAAAAATTATTAAAACTGCGTTTTTGAGTAAAAAAACTGCTTCCGTATTCACTTTTCACTCACTTTTTAAAATTATTTATTCAAAAAAATATAAGTAAAATCTAAAATACAAAAATAAATTAGAATTTTATTTAAATTAAAAAGAACATTTATTTTCTTAAAAATTAAGTTATCATAAAACAAAAAAAGACTAAAAATCTAGTCTTTTTTATTTTTAAATTATTCAGCAATTTGCTCTTCTGCTTCAACTTTCACAGGAACAACTGTTCTGTATTTCTTAAGTCCAGTCCCTGCAGGAATAAGTTTTCCGATGATAACATTTTCCTTGATTCCCACAAGATTGTCGACCTTGCCCTTGAGAGCAGCGTCGGTCAAAACTCTTGAAGTCTCTTGGAATGAAGATGCAGAAAGGAAAGATTCAGTTGAAAGAGATGCTTTCGTGATTCCAAGAAGAATTCTTCTTGCAATTGCAGGTCTGCCACCTTCTCTCAAAACTCTTTCATTTTCTTCTTCGCACTTGGAAATGTCAACAATATCACCTGTGAGAAGATTTGTGTCTCCAGAATCTTCAATCTTAACTTTCTTAAGCATTTGTCTGATGATAATCTCAATATGTTTGTCATTAACCTTAACATCTTGACTTCTGTAAACAGAGATAACTTCTGAAAGCAAGTATTGTTGAAGTCCTTTAAGTCCCTTTGTGACAAGCAACTCAGAAGGGTTTATCGCACCTGCGGTCAACTGAGTTCCAGGCTCAACATTTTCACCATTTCTAACTTTCAAAACTGCTGGCTTCTTAACTTCATAGTCAATATCTCCCTCGCCAGTCACGATTGTGATTTGGTAAGTTTTTGCATCCTCTTTAATCTTGACTTTTCCAGCAACCTCAGAAAGCAAACACTCACCTTTTGGTCGTCTTGCCTCAAAGATTTCCTCAACTCTTGGAAGACCTTGAGTAATGTCGGCAGCAACGGCAGCACCACCAGTGTGGAAAGTTCTCATTGTAAGCTGTGTTCCAGGTTCACCAATTGACTGAGCGGCAATAATTCCGACAGCCTCACCAAGCGTAACCATATCTTTTCCAGCCATATTTCTTCCGTAGCACTTTGCACAAACGCCGTGCTTGCAACGGCAAGTCATAAGCGAACGAATTTCAACTTCTTTGATTCCAGCCTTAACAACACGAGACGCTTGTTCCTTTGAAATCATTGTGTTTGCTGGAACGATAACCTCTTTAGTTGTTGGGTCAACGATGTCATTGACAGCAACTCTTCCATAGATTCTTTCGTCGAGAGTCTCTTGAACAAAACCATCAGAGATGAGATCAGAAACAACAACACCCTTAACCTTTTCGCCATTATCAGCGAAGCAGTCTTCTGTTGTAATAACAACATCTTGTGCGATATCAACAAGTCTTCTTGTCAAATAACCAGAGTCGGCTGTCTTAAGAGCAGTATCTGACAAACCTTTTCTTGAACCACGAGAGTTGATGAAATACTCAATTGGAGTAAGTCCCTGTTTGAAGGATGATTTGATTGGTGTGTCATTCTTAACACCAGAAGCAGTTGCTTTAATACCAATCATACCGCAGTCTTGGTTCAACTGAGTGTTGTTTCCACGAGCACCTGAAAGCACCATCAAACTGAATGGATTGAAGGTGTCCATATCTTTAACAACAGCGTTTTGAACTTGTTGAACAGCATCGTTCCAAATTGCAACGTTTTCATTGACTTTCTCATCAAAAGTGATAAGCCCACGTCTAAGCAACTTCTCATTTTCAAGAACTTTTGCCTCAGCCTCTTTCAAAATCTCAGCCTTTTCTTCTGGCTCTTGGATGTCATAAATATTAACAGAAACTGAAGCCAAAGTTGAATATTTGTAACCGATTTCCTTAAGCCTGTCAACAAGTTTCGAACATTCTGTCGTTCCAAACTTGTCATAGCAGTCAGCAACGATTCTCTTGAGTTCCTTCTTCATAACTGGCTTGTTGATTTCAAGGTCGCAATAGTTTTCTGGGTTGCTTCTGTCAACATAACCCAAGTTTTGAGGAATAACATTGTTGAACAAAATTCTTCCAGCAGAAGTTGTGATTCTCTTTGAATAGGTCTTTCCGTCAACTTCTTTTGAAAGTCTGACAGTGATCTCTGCCTGCAAGTCCAAATTCTTGGTCTGATAAGCATAGATAACTTCATTTTTAGATGCAAAGATTGAACCCTCGCCCTTTGCACCTGGTTTGATAAGTGTCAAATAATAACATCCAAGCACAACGTCCTGTGCAGGAGTTACGATAGGCTCACCGTCAGCCAACTTCAAGATATTGTTTGAAGCGAGCATCAAAGTTCTTGCTTCAGTTCTTGCGTCGATTGAGAGTGGAATGTGAACAGGCATTTGGTCACCATCGAAGTCAGCGTTGAACGCAGCACAAACAGATGGGTGAAGTTTGATTGCTCTCCCCTCAACAAGCACAGGTTCAAACGCCTGAACTGAAAGTCTGTGAAGAGTAGGAGCTCTGTTCAAAAGCACTGGGTGGTCCTTGATAACATCAGCAAGCACATCCCAAACGATTGGTTTTTCTCTTTCAATCATTCTCTTTGCACTCTTGATGTTGTTGGACTCGTTCAAATCAATAAGTCTGTTTATGATGAAAGGTTTGAAAAGTTCAAGAGCCATTTCTTTTGGAAGTCCGCATTGATACATCTTAAGTTCTGGTCCAACGACGATAACAGAACGCCCAGAGTAATCCACACGCTTACCCAAAAGGTTTTGTCTGAAGCGACCTTGTTTTCCACCGAGCATAGCGGTGAGTGACTTCAAATCTCTTTGTTTAGAACCCTGCACAGGTTTTCCACGCTTACCATTGTCAATCAAGTTGTCAACAGCCTCTTGAAGCATTCTCTTTTCATTTCTAACGATGACATCTGGAGCACCAAGTTCCATCAATTTCTTCAAACGGTTGTTTCTGTTTATAACACGTCTATACAAATCATTCAAGTCGCTTGTTGCATATCTTCCACCATCAAGTGGAACCATAGGTCTCAAATCTGGTGGCAAAACTGGAATAACATCAAGCACCATCCAAGTTGGGTTGTTTCCGCTCTTTCTGAAGGACTCAACAACATCAAGTTTCTTTGCCGCCTTGATTTTTCTTTGCCCTTTTGCAGTTTTAAGTTCTTCCTTAAGTTCTGCGCTTGCTTTTTCAAGGTCAACGTGAGAAAGCAAAACCTTAATCGCCTCAGCGCCCATACCAGCATCAAAAGCGTCGTGACCATATTTTTCTATTGCGTCACGATATTCCTTGTCGTTTAAGATTTGCTTATACTCAAGGTCAGTGTTTTTAGGGTCAGTGACGATGTAGTTGATGTAATAAACAACCTGTTCAAGAGTCTTTGGAGTCAAATCAAGAAGAGTCCCGATTCTTGAAGGAACGGAACGGAAATACCAAAGGTGTGTGACAGGACAAGCAAGTTCGATGTGACCCATTCTCTCACGACGAACCTTGCTTCTTGTGACCTCAACCCCACACTTATCGCAGACAACCCCACGATAACGGATTCTCTTATATTTTCCGCAGTGACATTCCCAGTCTTTCTTTGGTCCAAAAATCTTCTCACAGAAAAGACCATCTTTTTCAGGCTTCTGTGTTCGATAATTGATTGTTTCTGGTTTTGTAACCTCACCGTGAGACCATTCTCTGATTTTCTCGGGTGAAGCAATCCCTATTTTAATTTTTTCAAAATTGTTAAGTTCAAACATATCATTTCCCCTAAAATTTATTTTTGTACATAATCTTTTTCAAGTTTATTTTTTACCCATTCTTAATTTAATTATCTTTCTTATTAAATCTCATCTTTTTGTAAAATTTGACTATAAAATACCAATTTTCTTCGTCAGTTTCCACTTCGCCAGAGAGTAGCGACAAAATCGCAGTGAAACGAGATTTTCGTTTGGTCGCTAATAGGCGGAAACAAATGTAACCGCGAAACTTTTTGCCACTTGTGGCAAAAATGAGCAAAAATGCCGTTTCCGCCTATTCGTCAAAGTCTCCGAAATCATCAAAGAGGTCAATTCCGTCAAATCCGCTTGGAGTCGCGGTTTCTTCTTCAATTTCCTTTTCAACATCACTCTTTCCGTCGTCCGAAATCATATCGTCGATGTCAATTGTGACGTTCTTGAGGTCTTTTTCAACATCATTCTCAATTCCAACCTTGTCTTGTTCGTCTTGAGAGAGTTCTGGCAAGTCGATTTCCTCGTCATTTTCTGTCAAAATCTTAACATCAAGAGCGAGTGCCTGCAATTCCTTAACCAAAACTTTGAAAGATTCTGGAATCCCAGGTTCTGCAATAGGTTGCCCTTTGACAATAGCCTCAAAGGTTTTAACTCTTCCGACAACATCATCACTCTTGACAGTGAGCATTTCTTGCAAAACGTGAGAAGCGCCATAAGCCTCGAGAGCCCAAACTTCCATTTCACCAAATCTCTGACCACCAAACAATGCCTTTCCGCCGAGAGGTTGTTGAGTGATAAGAGAGTAAGGTCCGATTGAACGAGCGTGAATCTTGCTGTCAACCATATGGTTAAGTTTCAACATATATTTCATACCAACTGTGGTCTTGTTTTCAAAAGGTTCTCCAGTTCTTCCGTCGTAGAGTTGAACTTTTCCGTTTTCTGGGAAGTTGTTTTCTTTGAGAAGGGTCTGAATCTTGTCCGCGTCAGCACCGTCGAATGAAGGAGTTGCAACTTTCCAGCCAAGTGACCCAGCGACAAGTCCGAGGTGAACTTCCAAAACCTGTCCCAAATTCATACGAGAAGGAACGCCAAGAGGGTTCAACACAATGTCAAGAGGGCGTCCATTTGCCATAAATGGCATATCAGCCTCAGGCATAACGATTGAGATACAACCCTTGTTTCCGTAACGCCCAGCCATTTTATCGCCGACAGAGAGTTTTCTCTTTTGAGCAATAGTAACCTTCACGAGTTCATTGACGCCAGGCTCGAGTTCGTCTTTGTTCTTTCTGCTGAACACCTGAACATCAACAACAACACCGCCCTTACCGTGTTGAACACGAAGAGAAGTATCTCTAACCTCTCTTGCCTTTTCGCCGAAGATTGCACGAAGAAGTCTTTCTTCTGGAGAAAGTTCAGTCTCACCCTTTGGAGTAACTTTCCCGACCAAGATATCTCCCGCTCTAACCTCAGCACCAACTCTGACGATACCATTTTCGTCCAAGTTCTTGAGAGCGTCCTCACCAAGATTTGGGATATCTCTCGTGATAACTTCATCACCAAGTTTGGTTGTTCTGCACTTAAGTTCCTCAACTTTCAAGCAAATTGAAGTGAAGACATCTTCCTTAACAAGTCTTTCGTTGATAAGGATGGCGTCCTCGTAGTTGTAACCCTCCCAGTTCATATATCCGACAAGGACATTCTTTCCGAGAGCCAACTCACCATTTTCAGTCGAGTAACCATCAATAATAACATCACCTTTCTTAACCTTCTCACCTTTAACAACGCAAGGTTTTTGGTTGAAGCAGGTTTCGTCGTTTGTTTTGTCAAATTTAATCAATGAGTAAATGTCCTCAGCACCATCAGCAGTCTTAACTCTGACCTCATCGGCACTTACATAAGACACTTCTCCGTCATTTTTTGCAAGTTGGGTGTAACCGCAATCGTGAGCAACAATCGCTTCCATCCCTGTCCCAACAATAGGCGTTTCTGGTCTAAGAAGAGGAACCGCCTGCCTCTGCATATTTGCACCCATAAGCGCACGGTTTGCCTCGTTGCTGTTTACAAAAGGAATGAGCGAAGTCGCAACAGAGATGAACTGTCTTGGAGATGCATCAACAAGGTCAACCTGCTTTGCAGGAACTTCAACTGCATAGTCTTTGTGACGGCAAATAATTCTCTTGTTGACGAATCTACCTTGCTCGTCGAGAGGTTCAGTTGCTTGAGCGATGTAAGCGGTCTCTTCAATGTCTGCCATATAGTATTCGCACTTATCTGAAACGATTCCAGTTTCCTTGTCAACCTTTCTGTATGGAGTTTCAAGGAAACCATACTCGTTTACTTTTGCGTAACTTGTCAAAGTGTTAACAAGTCCGATAGCCTGACCTTCTGGGGTTTCAATAGGACAGATACGCCCATAGTTTGTGTAGTGAATATCACGAACTTCAGCGTCTGCTCTTTCCTTCTTGATACCTCCAGGACCAACAGCGGAAACACGACGCTTTTGAGTGATTCCAGAAAGTGGATTCACTTGATCCATAAGTTGAGAAAGTTGAGAAGATGCAACAAAGTCACGAAGTGCACGATTCACCGCCTTTGGATTTACGATTTGTCTTGGAGTAACCTCAGAAAGTTCCTTTCCTTGCAAAGTCTCTCTAACATTTGCAACAAGTCTCGTAATTCCAGAACGGAAGTGGTCATAGAACAACTCTCCAACAGTTGCAATACGCTTGTTTGACAAGTGTTCAATCTTGTCAGTGTTGCAAAGTCCCTCAATGCAATCAAGATACATACTGATTGAAGCCAAGATGTCATCCATTGTCAAAGTTGTGGTCATCAAATCCTTTGCGTGCTCTTTGATTGCCTGCATTCTCTTGTCTTTTGTCTTGTTTTCCTTCAAAATCTCAGCAAGAACAGGATAATAAACCTCTTCCAAAATTCCAAGTTCTTTCTCGTCACAAGGGAAGACCTCTGAAAGTCTAACCCTGTTGTTTCCACGCATCAAATATTTCTTGTCTGGAAGTTGAACCCAAACTTCGTTCACGCCACCTGATTTGATTTTGTGAGCGATTTCAGTAGTTGCCTCCTCGCCTTTCTTTGCGATAAGTTCGCCGTCTGGAGAGATGACATCTTCTGCCAAGATATGTCCAAGCACTCTCTTTTCAATGGAGAGTTTTTTGTTTAAGTTGTATCTTCCAACTCTTGACAAGTTGTACCATTGTTCTGAGAAGAACCAAAGGTTCAAATAACTTCTTGTCGTCTCTGCAGAAGGAACATCAGCAGGTCTTGTCTTTTTTGCAAACTCAATAAGAGCCTCTTCCTGTGTGTTTTGAGTCTCTTTTTCGAGGACATTCTTGATAAGTCTATGTCCACCAAAGAGTTTTGAGATTTCGTCAGCAGTGTAACCAAAACATTTCAAGAAAAGCCCAAGAGTGATCTTGTTTCTTCTGTCAAGCACAACCTTCAATACTTCGTTTGCGCCCTGCTCAAACTCAATATACATACCACGCTTAGGAATGATTTGTCCGTGCAAAGTGGACATATCATTTGCCTTGTCCTTGAGAAGATAATAGTTTGGAGATTTGATGATTTGGTTTACAACAACTCTCTCAACGCCGTTGAAAATGAAAGAGCAATCTTCGGTCATATAAGGAATATCACCCAAGAACACAACATCTTCAACCGCTTGCCCAGTCTCCTCAACGACAAAACGAGCCTTGACATTAAGTGGGACAGAATAAGTCACACTTCTTCTCTTACATTCTCTTTTGTCATACTTTGGCTTTGCGTCAATGATAGGCTCAAGAAAATAGAGTTTTGCCTTTCCAGAGTAATCCACAATTGGAGAAAACTCATCAAGAACTTCCTTGATGCCGTGCTCAATAAATTCCTTGAAACTGTTTCTTTGAATTTCAAGAAGTGGTGGAATATAGAGATAATCTTTGAGTTGAGCAAAGGTGTATCTCTCTGTTTTTCCGAATTTCTGTTTTTTCAAAAAATCTGACATAATCACTCTCCTGTAAAATTTCAAAAAAGGAGCATAGGGGGCAAAAAACCTCCTTACTCCTTCTTTTCAGTTAAAAATGGTAAATATTTTTCAACATAGGCCCAATTAACTTTATCAGTCTACCATACACAACCAAAAAAGTCAATACATTTTTTAAAAAATTTTAATTATTTTGTAAAAATTTCCACCTGTTATGGAAATATTAACATACTTGGAAGAAAATATGCAAACAAATTTCAAGTTTTTCCAAAAAAATTAGAAAAGAAGTTCTGAAAAGATTAAAAAATTGAAAAAAAGATAGATGAAAAATCTCATCTATCCTTTTCAAAATTTGCCTACAAAGTCGTGCCAAGAGCAAAATTTGCCTGACCGATGTTTGTGACAAGCAACGTGTGACTCAAGTCAACCCCGCTGATTCCTTCAACTTTTGGACTTCCAAATGAAACATTGCAGAAGTATTCGCAATCCTGACTCTCAGAGGAGGTCATAGACAAATCTTCTCCAGTTATTGTGAGCACATTCTCTTCGCTTACAACCATTGACGAACTCTCTTGTTCAAGAATTTCCGACATCTCATAAGCGTTTATGTTTGCGATAAGTCTTGAATTTGTGTCCTCAACGATATAAGTTGCGAGGTTTTCGTTGCTCCCGACAATTGCTCCGATGTTAACTTCCAAGTTTTCTCCATAGGTGTAAATTGTGGAAGTGATTGTCACATCAAACTTGTTTTTCTGTTCACCTGAAGATGCAGTCAACATAAATGTTGAGTTTTCACCAATAACACCCACAAGACCTCCGACACCAACCGATGTCAAACTGTGTCCTTGTGCGGTCAAATCACCTGTGAAACTTATATCTTCAAAGTTCACCTGTCCAACCGTGCCATTCATTCCGCCGACCACTCCTCCGACGCCATCGAAGCCGACCAGACCTGCGTTGATAGTCACATCAGAAATGGTTGCAACTCCAGTTACAAGCCCTGCAAGACCACCAAGATATTGCACTCCCTCTTGGTCACTCTCTGTGGAAACTTGAATGCTTTGGCTCATTGTGACATCCGAAATTTCTCCACCACTCACAAGCCCAGCAACTCCACCAATTGCAGAAGAAATGTATGGAATTTTCATAAAGTTTGTATAGAAATCATTAAAACCATTGACTGTGACATCACTCAATTGTCCTTTTGATTCTCCGACAATAAAGCCTCCATAGGTGTGAGCGTTGACAACCATATCAGAAACAACAGTCAACTCCACTTTTCCCACCGTCACATACTCGTCAATAAGTCCAAACAAAAGTCCAGCCTTGCTCGCCATAACTGAAACTGACGCATCATTGTTTGCAATGTCATAAACCTCTCCAGTTCCGCTGAGCACACCCGCAACAGAGCCTGCCATTGAGCATTGGTCGAAGTTTATCAAGTTTTCATCAAAATAATTCTCGCTTGCAACACTCAGGTATCTTGACTTCGCACTAACCTGAGAGTATGCATTTTGAATTTTGTAATCTCCAATCGCCATTCCGACAACACCGCCGACGATATTGTTTCCAGAGACGACCAAAGTGCTTTGGTTTTGATTTTCCACATTGACATTGAGCACAACACCACTATCAAGCCTTCCAACAACCGCACCAACAACATTTGTATTTCCAAACGAAACCGAAACAGGTCTGACTGTGAAATTCATAATCGTTCCGTTTGCTGAGAGAAGGTCTCCCCTTCCAACTTCTGCAAAGAGTCCAGCATAATTCATTGAGGTGCTTGAAATGAGGGGAATTCCAGAAATTTCCATAAAGTTTCCTTCCAAGTATCCCATAAATCTCGTCTGATAAAGCCCGCTGTTGTATTCATATTCTGAATAATCAATATCCCTAATCAACCTATAGTGAGAATAATTGTATCCTGCATCATTATTTTCGCCAGTGATATAATCTTCCATACTCTCGGCATCATAGATTAAGATTGGATTGTTTTGACTCCCGAGTGCAGGATAGCCCGCAACATATGTGTAAATGTATCTGACAGACGACATTCCAGTTTCAGAGTCAACAACCTCTTCAGTCCTGTCAAGTTCTCGAACTGACGTCGCCTCAATGTTTGGAGCGACCAGTTCAGGTCTGTTTAAGTCGACAATTAAATCTCCAATTGTTGCATCACCTGAGGACCTTGCCACAAACCAAACGGAGTTGAAGTTCTGCCCGTCCTCAATGGCGAAATCTCTGAAATTGTTAAGATTTCCAAATCCAGCCACATCAAGAGTTTGAAGGTCAATTCGCTCATCAAGCACAATATTTCCGATGCTGACATTTATCTCTCCCGTCGGATCTGACAGATAATAGCAATCTACAACCATTCCATAGGTGTTGTCCACAACGTTTCTCATTATGAAACCATAATTTGAAGTTTGATAACTTTCAAGCAGGCTTGTGGAGAAACTTTTCTCAATCGTTCCACCATTTTCAAAGATAAACCCTGCTGAATACGCACCACTTTGACTTAAGGTAATGTTTGAATAACAGTCTTCCACCGACCCAGTGTTTGTGTAAACAAAGCCAGCGATGTTGTTGCTTGAGATTATTGCATTTTGAGTGCCTTGATAATAGACTTCTTCCTCAGCAATTTCAGATGTGTCACCGCTTACATAGGATGTGTAAATTCTTCCACTGTTCACAACCGCAAATCCTGCAGTGTATTCCGTCGGCTTGCTGGTCTGATTTCTCAGCGTTGCATTTCTGAAGTATGAACTTGCAATAAGCCCAGAATTTTGCCCTACAAAGCCTCCGACATTGACATTTGCGTATATGTTTGTTGTCGAACGAGAATTTGTGATGTAGCCAGAGTTGATGCCCACCAGTCCGCCGATATACGCTCCACTTGCACCGCTCGTTTGAGTCGAGCAAACAACAGATAGGTGCGTTCCATAAAGGGATGTCACTTCACAATTTGTAATTACCCCCTCATTTGACGAAGCCAACACACCGACATTGAACGAACTTTGATTTGTCCTCAAAATCGTCTCTGTCGCAACTCTGTTTGTCACACAGACATCAATATTTTGCAAAATTGTGTCCGCTCCAACGCTTGAAAAGACTCCAAATCCAGTCAAATCTGAAAAATCGTATGTTCCAGACATTTCAATCATTTTGCCATTTCCGTCAAGCCCAGCGACATCAAGCACCATAGGAGTGTATTGCTCCAAACCATTCGCCTCTGCATACTCAATGCTTGGCAAGATGATGTCATCAAGCAAGATATACCACTCACCATCTTGCATTGACAGAAATTCTTCATATGTCTCGATAGGAATTGGGCTGTCCTGAGTGCTTTGTTCGTGCACATCAAAGACAAACTCAGTGTAAATTCTGTTTGCACCAGTTTGGACCGCACTATATTGATATGTTCCGTTCACCATTGTGTAATACGCACCCGCTGAGAAATGGTAAATATTCGCCTCTGGATTGTAAATTCTAAGAGGAGTGAATGTGAAGGAATTTATTCTGTAATAATCTTCAACAATATTTCTTCCCTCTGCCAAAACCGTTCTTTCGCTGTTGTAATAAACCGCCCATTCAATATTTGCAGTCATTTGAGTGATAAACGCATTGACTTGTTCGGTTATGGAACTGTTTGTGCTGTCATACTCAAGCATATCCCAAACAGAAAACTCAAGGTCAAAAGGATTTCCGATTGCGATGTTGATTACGCCATCTTCCATTCCTGCGACAATATCTTCATTCACACCTTCCACATAAGCATAATCCATAACATATTCCATAATGTAAAGCGTGAGCGTGTCTTGGTAAGGAATGACAACATTATCCACAATTTTTTCTGCGTATGTTGTGATTTCAACTCTCTTGCCTGGCTCATTCCCACTGCCGTAGTTTATGTTTCCAGAGGTGATGTTAAGGGTGTATCTTCCGTTTCCATTTGGCACAACACTTATGAGAGAGTTGTCTGAAACAGAGACGCTGATTTGGTCACTTGAGAAGCCATAAGCCTCCATAGTAAGCCCATAAGAAAGCCCTCTTGCGACATAATATGCCCCGTCTCTTTCTTCCTTATCATCGAAAGTAAGTCTTGCGTAACTTCCAAGTTTTGTGACGAGGTCAATCGTGTATTCTTGTCTTTCCTCGTCTGCTGTGTCGCTGACCTCACCATAAGTAACCGCAACATCAAAGCCCACTTCAACCCCATCCT
Source organism: uncultured Clostridia bacterium (assembly GCA_944381175.1). Taxonomy (GTDB): domain Bacteria; phylum Bacillota; class Clostridia; order Christensenellales; family UBA1242; genus Caccovivens. The sequence continues at coordinate 14,902 of CALWKD010000017.1, forward strand.
CAACATTCAAAGAAGGCATATAATATGAAATGTAAACCTTTCCTTTATATTGGACGTATTCTATGTAGTCCTCGTCCGTCTCACTTGTGATGCCATTTTCTCTGTTAAGGTTGTCGTTGAGAAGTTTGTAATAGTTGATTATTTCCTGATAAGAAATGGTGAATACTCCATTTTCATAATCATACACACCAGAGTTTGGAGATTGAACAAACTCCACTCCCTCTTCCGTGTTCAATTCATAAACAAACATCAATGACGCTTTTGTTGCACCAGATTGGAAGTTTTTATAACTGTTTGAAATGGTCAAAGTGTTGAATGTGGCTTCAATAGGGTCAATTGAAATCTCCAAAAGCCCAGTTTGAGAAGGCACAACCACCTCATCAGCGACAGAGATGTCGTTCATATTTGAGTAGTTTGAAACATCGATGTAGTTGAGTTCCGCTTCACTCAAGAAGATTCTAAACATAGAACTTACGCCATTTTCAAGTTCGCTTGCATAAAGATAAACTCTGTATTCTCCATAGATGTTTTCGTTTGCTCTATTCAAAAATCTTTCGCTGGTATCGTTAACCCTGCAAGAATAGTTGAACACATTCCCATTTTTTATAAAATTGATGTCAAACAAATCATCGCTTGTGATTTCATTTATATAAGGTTTCCAAGTGTCAATTCCATTCTCGCTGTCAATATAGTATCTTCCGATTGTGTCTGGAAGCCTGCTTTGAACAAGTTCCTGCCCGTCTTCTGAGACATAGAAAATTTCGTAGAACAAAACTTCATCTTCATTTGTCGAAACAACCTCAATATTGTCCGTGTAAGGCTCATTTGTTTTGATGTAAACTCTGGTCGAGCGAGGGCTTATTCTCTGTGCCGAGTCTCTGTATCTGACTTCAATTCCGACATCGACCCCTTCGCTCAATTCATAATAATAAGTATAATCTTTTCCGTCAACCGAGAACGAGATGTTCAAAACAGGACGTAGTGTGTAATAATCTCCAGTGTAATCACCATTGAAACTGCTGTCCTTGATGTCCTTGAAGAACACAACCGACTGCTTGTTTGACTGAACTGAAGAATATTGGTTGTCCTCGTTCGCCACAGCCTCAATATAGAGTTGAGAATTGGTGTTCAGCACATAGCCAACATTTTTGTAGGTCAAAATTCCGCCACTTGTCACAGAGAACACATCTCCGTCAGCCGTCACAGGTCCAATTGCCGTCTGAGACCCGTCTGGATTGGTCTGATATTCCGCCTTAAGTTCGTAAGAAGGAACAAGATACAAAGTGGTGTTTGAATTTCCGTAGATGTTCACGATGCTGTCATCAATCACATTCAAACCATCGCTTGTCGGCCTTGTGTAGAACATTGAAGATGAGAAATCTTTGTTGAAATAATTTACGACATAGAGATATATTCTTCTCTCAACATTGACATTTAGGATGCTGTTCAAAGTTATATAGGAAAGCCCAACCCCTTTGACTGTCATATTCCCGTTTAAGTCAACGACAATACCTGAAGAAGCGGAAGAAATCGAAACATCTTGGCTTTCAAGTTTGAATGGATAAAAATCAGAGTTTGGAGAGAAGTAGTTCAGCCTGTCGATTTCATCCTGGGCGAGATTTCCCAAACTTCCGTCAAGTCTCCCCTGAACCGCGAAATAGAACATCATAAAGATGTCAACATCGTCGTTTCCACTATCGGAACTGGTCATCTTGAAGTCTCCCTCAAGTTCTCCAAGAGTGACATCTTTCTTTTCAAATTCATACCAGAAGCACGTTCCGTCATTTTTCAAAATGATATAATCGCCATAATAATTTGTTGTGGAAGCATTGTTTGTCGTCACAACTCCGTCGGCTCGGTCTCTTCTGACATAACTTACCGCTGAGAAGTTGAAGCCAGCATAGTTTCTCACTTGTCCATTTGTTCCATTCAAAGTGTTTCCTATTGCAAAGAACACTTGAATGTCATTTGGATAGGTCTGAGTTGTGTCATAATAATTTTCTGAAGAACTTTTGAGAAGAAGTGATGCATCATACGCTCCTCTTCCGTCATCAACAGCCTCAATCTTGTTTGAATCTCCCCAATTTACATAGATTCCACTGCCACTTGAATATGTGTCGAAGCCAGCAATTCCGCCCACATTGTAAATTCCTCGCAAGAAGCATCTTGAAGTGTTTGAGAGAATATCAACAGAATTTCCGTTGTTTGTGTTTGCATAACCCAAAATGCCACCCACAGCATCCTGGACATTTCCAGAAAGTTCCATTGTTGAGACCTCACCGCCAACCAGCAAATTCTCAACTCTGTTTGCAATGACAGCAGTTCCTCCATAGATTTTCGAGGAGGTTTTTTCATTTGTAACTTTTCCAATTGCTCCACCAAGGAACACTTTTGTGCCATTTGTTGCAGTTCCGTTTGCAGTACCAGTGACCTTTATCTTTGTAAACGAGGAGTAAGCCGAATAGCCGTAAGTCTTGTATTCCGAATTTGTGGAGACCTTTCTCTCGATTGTTCCGTAAGAGATTCCAGCGATTCCACCTGCAAAAACATTTTTGTCGTTTGTTTCTATTGTCAAAAAGTCGTTGTAATAAGCGAGATTCTTGCTTGACAAGCCATTAAATTGACTGCTTTCATCTGAGCCGTCATACCTTGTGAAATCTTGCGAAATATAGCCATAATTTTCAGCCGTAACCGCACCAAAAGCGACTTCACTGCTTGTCACAATATTTGAAGAGGAAATCGTCACACCAACATTTTCAAGTGTCGCCTTGTTTCTTGCCGACAAAATTGAAACATACGCAGAGGTAGGAAGGACTGCCGAAGCCTCTCCACCTTCCACCTCTTCAATCGACAGATCAACTCTTCCCGTGAAAGAAACATTGACAATTCTTGCGGACTGCCCCAATTCTTCCACATCTTCCGCACCAACTTGTGCAAAAAGTCCAGCATACAAAACCCCGTCAATCACAGTGGCGAAATTGTTTCCTGAGCCATTTTCTGAATCATAAACGACCGCAATGTTTGTGATTTGTGCCTGTGAAGAAGTGCCCACAATCGAACCACTGAAACCAATAACTTTCTCTCCGTCCTCAGTATTCAAAATTCCGATTGGTGTCGCATTTTTAACTGATGACATATCAATCACGGTTGAAATTTTGTAGTGACTTCTGAGCATAATCTCATTTGAATTTATGTCCAGCACATCTTGAGCAGTCTCAAGAACATATGGGTTATTTTCAGAGCCATTGCTGTACTGAATATCTATGACGATTGCGTTTTTGTCTCCTATCATCGTGTAAGAATTTCCCCACTCCTGTGGATAAATATACAAAGTTCCCGACAAGTCATCTGTAAACTCAATTATTCTGTCGCCATAAGCATTGTAAAACTTTTCGCAGGAAACAGTAACAAGATAAATTCCATTTTCGCCCTCACTCACAGTGCAATCCACCAATCTCAAAGGATGAGTTTCATAGTCATATCCATTTGAAGGCACAAACTGTGCAATAAGTGTCTTGTTTGTGGCGTAGGTCGGATAAACATAAACGCCGAAAGAATATGTCAACAGTTTGCTCGACATATTGAGTTCTGTCATAGCCGAAGCAAGCGAGATTGACTCAATGGAAACGTATTCCTGAGGAGTTATTCTTGCATTGTATCTTCGAGTCAAGTTTCTTTGGGAAACATTCGCCTCCAAAACAAAACTCGAATCTCCAACTTCGTGAACATATGTGAGGTTTTCCAAGTTGAAAGTTCCATAAAATCCCACATCATACTCATTGTTGAAGTCAACAAAATACGTTGCAACAACCGCTCCATCCACCCTGTCTTCATAAGTGAAATCCTCTGAGAAGAACATAAGTCCGCTTGGAACAAAGATCTGAACTCTTATAGTCTTTTCCTGAGTGACACCATTCTCAATCCAGGATTTTGTGACCGTCAAAAAGGTTGAAACCCCTCCAGAGACCACATTCCCCGTCGAACTCAGTGCATAAAAGTAGACAAATCTATCTGAAAATTGCTCTTGCACAAGTTCCATATAATAATCATCGCTTGAAGCAGTGTAAGTGAAATATTTTCTTCCTTCATCATCGACAGGCAAATCATCTTCATTTAAAGATTCATATGTCTCAAAAATGTTCACAAACGACTCTCCAGCAAAAGTATAACGATAAAAATTGCTGGACTCAGGATTGTTTGCGACAGCGGTCAAAACAACCGATTTGTCGTCTGTGCTCGTGTTTCCACCATAATAAACAGTGTTGTCCAAAGCATATTGCGAGCCATTTCTCAGATAAAACTCGCTGACAAGAGAATAGGACGAAGCGTTGACAATGATTGTCAATTCCGCATCCCTCGCTGCAAAATCTTCCACCACAGAACCTTTGAGCATAAGTGTCAAAACGGTGTTTCCATTGCCCAAAGTGGTAAGTCTATAGTTTGAATTTGTCAAAGCGATTGAAAAATCGTTTGGGTTGCTCAAAGCGTAAGTTATTCCACCAGTGTTTGAAACATTTGCAGAGACTCCAATGTAAGCAACGCTTCCATATGTAATTAAATCTTTTGTCGATGCATTCAGAATTTCAATATTTAAAATATTGTCAAATTCCGCTCCATCCTCTCGAGAATAAGAATAGGAAGTGACTGCCTCATTGCCAGAGTTCAAAAGATAAACTTCGGTCGTCTCAGGTTTCAGCGTTCTGATGACGGAGAAATTTAACTGAATATAGACACCATTGTCAAGGTAAATCGTGTAAATTGCATCGCCAACCGCAATTGGCGTGATTGTCAAATTTAGGAAATAATAATCTCCCACCAATTCATATGGATTTTCTTCATCCAACTCAAAGGAAACAATGTTGGTAGCCGAACTGCAAGTGTATGTCACATCTTGAAAACTTTGGTCAGCATAGAGTTGCCTATCAAAAGCAATAGGTCCACCGTCAAAATCCACCAAAAACCTTGCTCTTTCCGTGAGTGAATATCCTGGGGCTCTTTGAATGGCTGTTGCTCCACGCTGAATAATGCAATTGAGCATCAACTCAAGTTCTCCATTGCCTGGCAAGACCTCGCTCACCAAATGAATCGTTATGTATCTCTGCAATTCTCCGCCGTTCAAATCTCCTTTCCCTCGGATATAAAATGGAGTGCTCAAATTTGTATATAGGTACGGATTCTGTTCTCCTGTTGCGACGCTTGAAACAACATCATTTTCGCCATATTTAACTTCAATATGAGTTGGGTCAAACTCAAAATAAATTCCTTCATAACTTGGAGAAGAATTAAACCCAGAAACCACATCAACAAGCACTTCTTGCCAACCAAATCTGTCGCTTTCATACTCGTTGTAAAGATAAAAGTCGTCAGGTTCAGACGAGCCATTGACAGTGATTGCAGTTGGTGCGATTTCGATGTCAATATTATAGTTTAATGTGGTGTTAACACTGTCATCAAAAATGTTTGCAGCAAGTGCATAAAAGACCTCAAAAGTGACCTCAGTGGAATTTTGCGTCTGGGAATTTTGACTTATCTTCCAATAAGACACCACTTTTCCGTCTTCTTCATCCTCCAAATAATCATCATAAAAGTCCACATCAACAAAATTGTTTGAAATAGTTTTTGTAAATTTGATTTCAGAGTCCACAATGGCGTCAATCATTTCAAATTTCAAAATGAATTGCCTCATACTCGAGTTGTTTGGGACGATAACAATTCTGTCATCAGTCAGAGGTTGGAAATCGACAGTGTTGTTGTTTTCATCAAGATAACCACCTGTGACCTGAACATCCAAACTTGGCATAATATAAACATCGTTGAATGCAAACAGAATATGCTCATATTTTATGTTGTTGTTCACCGAATCGTCATAAACGGATATAATTTTGAAACTGCTTGAAAGGTCTCCAGCCTCACCAATTTCTCCGACATTTTGTCCGTCATTGTAAAACACAAGGTGATTTTTCCCATCCTCCACCGATTTTTCAAGTTTTATCATGTCAAATTCGACGATATCCGCTTCAACATCACCAATGCTGTCACTGCCTCTCAAAACTCCAACGCCATTTTCCACATCTATTTCATTGATTGTGAAAGAGTTTTGATCAAAATCGGATCTCGCGTCAAAGTAATAGTGCGTAAGTTCAGTGTGAGTTGTGTGATTGTCGAACTCAAACATATTTGGTGCAGGAACAAAATTGGTGTCGTTTGAAACATACAATATTTCATTTCTTGATGCCATTGAAGTCGAATATTGCGTCACATTGACATCAATAACACACTCTTTGTCTCCCTCAAAAGTTTTCACAGAGAGTTGCCCGTGTCCGCCGACAAGAGCCCTGATTGTCACTCTGATTTGATTGTCACTCAAATACCTCACATCAGAATAATCAAAAACCGCCTCTGTCTCATCACTTCTTGGGTTAAATTGAACACGATTGCTGAAGCCTTTCTCATAATTTTCAATCGTAAACACAACATCAGCCGACTCGCCCACCTCAAGTTCGACAGACGAGACATTCGCCGTGAGAGAAATCTTATTGTAATCGACACCGCAAGCAGTGAAAAAGAAACCTGCAAACAAAAATGCAAACGCTCCACTCAAACTTATTAAAATCTTTTTCCAAACTTTTGTCATAGATTTCCTTTTAATTTCTCGATTTTTCTGAATTTCTCCAATAAACTCTATTGTTTCAAATCTCTACTCTCAAAACTTTGTCTTTTTTCACATTACAATCTTGCTTTCACCGCTCCAAATCTTCTTTTTAATCACCAATCATTTAGCGTAAATTAGTTTTTTTAATAAATGCAAGCAAGCCCACAAAAAATCATCACTTTCCTTCAAAGAGTTGTCTAACATAATCAGTCGCAACAATCTGAACAGTTGTTCTTGCCGTTGGGCTTGTGATAAGGAACGCTTGTCCAACGCTTGCCGTCACGATTGAGTTTTGCTCTTCCTCATTGATACCACCAGCCTTTTCATAAAGTTGAACAAGGTCGGCCATATCTGCTGGAGCAAGAGAGAAGATAAGAGAATATTGACACGCGTTGATGACGGCGGTCGATTGTCTTCTGATTTCCTCTGTTCCGACAAAGTCCGCAATGTTCTGCGTGATGACAATCTGCATTCCGCCATACTTTCTGATACGCTTTGCCATCTGAGCCATAAAGTCCAAAGCGATAGGATATTTTGGATTGATGAAAATGTGCGCCTCATCAACCGCAATAATAATCTTTCTGTTTTTTCTGTATTTTTTGTTGAAGTCTTTGTTGTTGATGATTTCAGTGTTCAAGTATCTAAACACCAAAAGCATCTGAGCATTTGTAATTTGAGGGTTGTTTCCAGCAACCAAAGATTGGAAGTTGAAAGTTACGAAGTTTTCGTTTGTTTCGATTGAGGTCGGTCCATTCCAAAGGGCACTGTTTCTTCCGCCAGAAGCAAACTTTTTGATGTAAGTCTCAACCGTCATCAAGTTTCTAAGCGAAAATTCATCCTTTGCAAATTTAATTCTTCTCAAAATCAAATCATACAAATCGTCAAAAATTGGATAGTCTTCTGGCTTCAATCTTGCCAAATTTGTAAATTGATCAATCTTCTTTTCTTTATACATATCAATGATGAGCGAGTTCAACACCTCAAAAGCGTCCGAACTGATACCTTCCAAAATAACTCTGAAGAACTGCTCCAAGAACTGCAAGTGTTGTGAGAAAGAGTCGTCCTTTTTCTCAATTTTTTGTTTCTTTGGAAGTGGTCTGCCATACTCGTCGAGTTTCTCTTCCTCTTCGTCTTCCTCATCCTCAGAGGCCTCCAAGGAAGAAATCACGTGGAACGGATTCAAGATACCATAGGCGGAAGAGCCAACATCAATAAACTTTCCTCCAAGACTCGCCGTCAAATCTTTATACTCATTTTCTGGGTCAAGAATGAAAATCTTACAGTTGTCGGCAGCCAAGTTTGTCAGAAGTGTCTTTGTTGCGTAACTCTTTCCAGAACCAGACTTGCCGATGACCATCATATTTGAGTTGACTCTTTCACGGTCTCTCTTGAAGAAGTCAACAAACACAGGATACTCATTGTCTCCAATATAGAAACCATTTGGGTCTTGCAAAGAGTTTGAGATAAATGGGAAAGTTGCAGCCAAAGTTGAAGTCGGGATGCCACGCAAAGTGGACTTGACCGAATCTCTTCTTGAAACATTTGAAGAGATAAAGCCATCAATTTGTTTTGCAAAAAGTTCGGAATATTTATACCCCTGCTGTTTAAGCATCGCTCTGACATCTTTTTTCGCAGCATCCTCTGCAACAATAAAGGTGTTGACATTGAAAAGAGTTTGGTTGTTGTTTTTCAAACTGACAAGCAATTCCCTCAAAGTCTCAAGGTGAGTCTGCATCTCAATTTGTGACGAACTTCTCCCCGCCTTTGAGAGTTTCGACTCCATTTCCATAATGGCACGGTCAATTTGTTTTTCTGACTCCATTCTTCCAATAGGATTGAATTTCATAACCGTTCTTGTCCTGTCCATCAAGAAGAACCCTGCACCCCAAGCGTTTCCAACTTGAATAGGATAATCTGACAAACAAAAACATCTATAACACTGGTCATCGACAAAATATCTTGCGATATTGAATCTAATTTTGTTTGGTGTCGCCCAATTCATATGTTCGGTGATAGGTGTGATTTCGAGTTCTCTCTCATCAAAGTCCTTTCCCAAATTTGCCTTCAAGAAAACAAGCAGGTCATTTCCCTCGACACGCCACGCATTGATAGGGTTAAGTGAAGAGCCCATTGCACTTATCATTCCAGAGAGTGTGTTGTCAAGCACCTCTCTGTCCTTGTCATAAACCACAACATAAAAATGGTCTTTAAAAACTTTCGCCTGTCTGTTCATCATTTCATAAAGCGAAACTCTCTCCTCGAAAATTGGAGAACGAGAGTCGATTTCCACCTGCGAAATCTGTCCGTCATACTGCATATCATAAAGCACATCGTATTTGTGGTTTTCGTTGTAGATGTATCTATCCAAAATCATTGGTTTGCTTATCTTGACAATCTCACAGGTCTGCTCAGCAGTAAGACGCCTAAGAGCGTTCGCAAAAGACTCAATGACATTGTCCTGATAATATTCCGTCAAGAGTGTGAAGAACATCGGTTGAATTTCAATCACACCAGCGTAGTATGGTCCAAAATTTATGTATTTGTCCTGATTTGTTCCTTCGTAGGCAATCATTTCGTGAATGGTTGATTTTTTCTTTTTGCCGTCGCCCTTGGAAAACTTTTTCTTTTGCACCATATAACGAGCCAAGAAAACAATCGTGGTGTAAAATCTTTCGTCATCGGCAAGTTTCAAAAACATCGACACTGCGATGATAAGCCAAGCAACTGCAATCCAAACGTGAAAATCAAAATTTGCCAAAAAAAGCACAATGGCAATTGCAACAAAAATAAGTCCCAAGACCAAATCAAGCCCTGTGACTCCTCTGATAAATTCTGATTTAACTTTTGTCTTTCTAGGAATAACTCTGACCATAATTTCCTCTCTCGTTAATATGATACTACAAATCAACCTAAAAATACAAATAAAATGACAAGAAAAATCAATCGGTATATTTAAAAAATATACAGCGGAAAAATATCAAAACGGGAAAAATGCAAAAATAATTAAAAATATGAAAAATTAAATAAAAAACAATTAAAAATGCGTATTTTTAAGCGATTTATTTCTGCACAGCAAAAAATAATTCGTTCAATTTATTATGTTTTTTCGCTTTTTCAAATATATTTTTTGAAATAATTTCATTTTTTGCAATAATTCTTTCATTATTATAGCCAAAAACATCAACCGTTGACATTTTTCCTGCAAAAAATCTGAAAGATAAGTTCAATTTTTCTGGAGCAAAATCTTCAAGTTTTTCAGATTGAATTGACACCTTGATTTCGTCTGACGACAAATCAAACACGCTTTTTCTTTTCTTTCTGTTTTGTTTTCCTTTCAAGAAAACACAATCATCCCCCACAAATTTTATCATCCTTGGCAAAATTTCACATTTGTCGGTTATAACTTTCAAAACCTTTCGCCTCTCCACTTCCACCTTTTTCACAACTCCGAAGGAGGTTGCATTTTCATCAAAAATCTCAAACCCGATGAGAGATTTTTGTCTTTGACTTACAAATTCAAGACTGCTCACCCCATCGACAAAAATCACATCCCCCACACTCTTAATGTTTTCAAAACGCAAAAGAAATTCTCCCTCCGTCTCTTCATCCACAACAAAAAATCCAACCTGCAAAAAGTTTTGAAAATCCAAAGCATAATCAAGCACATATCCCACGATTTTCCCACTTTGAAAATCGACCACTTTTTTTGAAATGTTTTCCATATCACCCCTCTATATTTATCTATGACTTAAAAAACATAAATAGGTCAAAAGGAAAAAATAAGACCTTTTTCTTCATATTTCGCAAAACGCGAAAACTTTTTCTCTCGCAAAAATCAAAATTGAATTTGACAAAGATTTCTCATTGTGGTATCATAAGCACGCTAAGGAGAAAATTATGGCAAAGAAAACAAAAAAGACTGTCATCACAAAAGATATGACGATTGGAGAAGTTTTGAAAGTGTCTCCAAATCTTGCTGAAGTTTTTATGGGCTTCGGAATGCATTGCATATCTTGCCCAGTGAGCCAAATGGAAACAGTGGAAGAGGCAGGGACAGTCCACGGAGTTGATATTGAATTTTTGCTCAAAAAACTCAACGAAAATGTGAAATAAGTTTTTGTGAAGTAAGTTTTATTGAATCTTATTTCAGGCGAAACATTTAATGGCAAAGATTACAAAAAAATCTCACATATAATGCAAAATAAAACATCATCAAACCCAACAAGAGAAACATTCTCTTGTTTTTTATTTCCTCGCCTGCACAAAAATATGAATTTTTGCATATTTTTTGATATTTTTCGCTTTATTTTATTAGAAAAAAATTTTATTTTTTTACTTTTTTTAATTAAATCAAAATTAAAATTTTTAATACTTATCAAAATCTATCGCAAAAGTTCCGCAATAACTTTTTTCAAATTTTCAACACCGTTTTTATTTTTTGTGGTGAAAAGAATTTGATTTTTCTCAATTTGAATTGGTTTTCGGAGTAAGTCGCTTTTGTTCAAAATCACAAGTCTGTTGTCGGTTGCACCAAGCCCGTCAAGAATTTCATTTGTTATTTCAATATTTTTCTTGTAAAAAGGATCTGAGACATCGACAATATGAAGCACCAAATCAGCGTTTTTCACCTCTTCCAAAGTGGAAGAAAAACTCTCAACAAGTTCGTGAGGCAGTTTGCTTATAAAACCAACCGTGTCCGTCAAAAGACAATACTCCCCTTCGCCCAAGAACATACGCCTGCTTGTCGTGTCCAAAGTGGCGAAAAGTTTGTCATCCGCATAGATGTTTTCTTTGGTAAGAAGATTGAAAATTGAACTTTTCCCAGCATTTGTGTATCCACCCAAAACGACGCTCTTTATTCCATTCTTTTGCCTAAGCACTCGATTTTGCCTTCTGCTATTTTTTATCTTTTCAATCTCACCTTGAAGCGTCAAAATCTCCTTCTCAAGTTTTCTTCGGTCAAGTTCCAGTTTTGTCTCGCCTGGACCACGCATACCAGCACCCTTTCCGCCAAAACGCCCCTGACTTCCTTTCATTGAGGAGAGTCTTGTGAGCAGATATCTGTCCTGAGCGAGTTTAACCTCAATCTTTCCCTCGCTCGACTTTGCGTTCAATGCAAAAATGTCAATGATGAGCAAAATTCTGTCCAAGACCTTGATGCCAAGTTCGTCGGACAAATTTCGAAGTTGAGAGCCAGTCAACTGGAAGTCCACAATCAAACAATCACACTCGTTACTTTTCAAAAACTCTTTTATCTCTTCAAGTTTTCCAACACCCATAACCGTTCTTCTGTTGAAGGCGTCGATTTTTTGTGTAAAGACTTTCTCGACCTCAAGCCCCGCAGAAAAAGCCAGTCTGCAAATCTCTGCAACCTGGTATTCCTTGTCCTTTTCATTCTCAATCGGACAAAACACAATCGCTTTTTCTGTTTCGTTTTCTTCCGTCTTGTAAACTTTTTTCATAGTCACATTATATCAAAACAAATCACCAAACTCAAACAAAACTACACACTTTTTGCCAAAACAGAGCCGTCAACAGTGGAAATGATGATTGAGAAACTTTCTCCGTCCACATTCACCACGGTGAAACACCAAAACATATCTTGGAAATTGTTCATACGCTTGTCCATCACCCTAAGATAACACTCGGCATTTAAATTGGAATGTTTTTTCGCCCTTAAAATCACTTCAGAAAGTTCGCTTGACGCAATCTCAATCGCCTCATCTGCATCCACCACGAAGTCCTTTGAAACATTTTTAAGTTCAAACTCCTCTTCCATATATTCGACCGAAACGACCTCATCACCACTCATCCTTTTGCCCAAATCGACCATATATGTGTTGTTTAAGGTGTTGAGTTCCATTTCGACCTCACTCGTCACACCGTCAATGGTGAGATTGACTTTGATGACAGAGCCGAAAACCTCATTATAAAAATTTATTGAAAAGAGAGAATAATCGGTCAACTCTCCGCTTTTTCCGTCAATGTTGTAATCAAGTTCTCGCTTTCCAGAAGAGATTGTCCCATAGACTTCTGGCGTTTCTCCAAAAAAATAAACCTCAACAGATTCGGACATATTTTCCTTCACAAAATTTTCTGTGCTCTTCCCACAACCAGCACTCAGCAGACAAACCGCAAAAAGACTCAAAACCACCGCCCCAATTTTTTTCATAAAACCTCCAAAATGTTTGTTCTAACCCAATTATATGTTTGGAAAATTTAAAAAATATGCTAAAATAAGCATAGATTACGAAGAAAAAGGTCGATTTTTGGACAAATGGAAAACAAATCACAAAAATGTGTGCACGAAGGGCATCGTGAGAGATTGACAGAACTTGCTCTGTCTGCTGGAATTGAAAACTTGAGCAACATCCAAGCGGTTGAATTTTTCTTGACATACATATTCCCAAGAGGAGATGTAAACCCGCTTGCACACAAACTTCTCGACAAATTTGGTTCTTTTTCAAATATAGTTGACGCCGAAATTGCCGACTTATGCACAGTTTCGGGCATCAATGTTCGCTCTGCAAAGAAAATCAAACTATTCGGCAAAATGATTGACCTTTACAGTTTTTCAAAATTTAACCGAAAAATCAACTTGAAAAATATGAAAGAATTTTTAAATATTCTTGAAGCCTTGTTGAAAGTTAAATCAACTGAAAATCTTTTTCTCTTTGGTTTTGACCACAGTTTCAATCTCATTCAACAAAGAAAGTATGAGATGAAAAGAGTCAGAGAAGTTGGAATCTCGCCTCTCGAACTCTATGCTTTCATCTCCTCAACAAACCCAGCCTATTTGATTGTGGCTCACAACCACCCTGGAGGCACTGCACTCGCCTCGCCTGACGACCACCAAGCCGTAAAATTTATTGAAGATATTCTCAAACACTTGGAATGCAAGTTGATTGACAGTTTGATTGTCGGCATTGACGGAATCTACAGCGAAAAGCAAGCCTCATTCATCAGACCTTACAGTCAAACTGACAAAATCATTGCTTTGCCATAGGTTTTTGATTTTCAAAGCACTCAATATTGTTTGATTTTTTGTAATGAATATGATAGAATTAAAATAGATATGAGAACAAAAGCAAAAGCGCAAAAGACTAAAAAAGATAAACAAGAAAATTTGTTTAAACGCTGGTATAAATTGTGTGAACCAAACAAAAAAGTTTGGTTTTTTCAAATATTTTTCTATGTTTTGTATGCAGGCATCTATGCTTCAATGACAATCTTCGCCGCAAAGACAATAAATTGCTTATATAATTCCGATTGGAAAGGAGCATTCTTTTGGCTGGCAATTGAATTTTTGGATATTATGCTTAGAAGTCTTGCCTACCATTGCCAGTATATCTTCTACGGGAAACATTATGGCATAATTCGCAAAAATATTACCACAAAAATCTATGATAAGTTGATGAAATGCGAAGAGAGAGGAATCAAAAAACTCTCTTCCGAGAAAATCATAAACATCGCCCAAGAAAATATGTCTTATGCGGGTGAGTTTCCTGAATATATCGCGAGTATTTGCTCCTACTTGGTACAAGTTGCCATTGCACTTGTGACAATTTTCACCGCAAACATTTACGCGGGGCTCATCGTCGCCTGCCTTGGAGTTGTAAACTTCTTCGTCTACAACGCTCTCAACAAAAAAATGGGCAGAATTATGAACAACCGTTATGAAAAGAAAGACAACTCCTTTAAGGAATATACAAAAATTCTTTCTGGAAAGGCGGTTATTCAAGAGATAGAAACGGACGAAAATTATAAAAAAAATTTGCTGAGCCACATCGACGAGTTCAATAAAGAATATTCAAAATATTACATAACCAACTCTTTCAGAGACAATGTGTATTACATAATTTGGAATGTTGTTGTGTATGCAATCACCGCATTTTTGATTTATTTTGTTTCAAAAGGCAGATTAGAAATTTCCGTTTATTTGATCATTGTGCCATATCTGACCACCTGCACCGACAAACTCAACACCCTCTACACCAAGTTCGGTGGCGTGGAAAATATGCGTGTCGATGTCGACAGAATCAATATGATTCTAAGCCTCACCGACCGCCAACTTGTCCAATATGGAAACATAAACAAGGTTTCGGAAGGATACAATTTGGGACTTATTGATGTTTCCTACAAATCTTCGACCCCAAGCAAAGTGAACCTGAGAAACATCGACATTTCTTTCAAAATGCACGGCGTAAACATCATCAAAGGCGACAGAGGTTGCGGAAAGAGACCAATTTTCAATATGCTCAGACGAAGAATCAAGCCAGACAGCGGAGAAATCTTGCTCGACAATTTGAATTTGTATGATTACAGCGAAAAGACATTCAAAAACAACATTGACTATTGCTCCTCACACCCGTCTTTCATAAGTGGAACTGTCAAAGAGAATTTGTTGCTTGTCAAAAACGATTTCAAGTTTATCACCGAACTTGTGAAAGAATTGGAACTTGAGGACAAAATCAACGCTCTCCCTCAAGTATACGACACTCAAATCTCAGACATAACCGACGGCGAAACAAGATTTTGGATTGGGCTTATCCGTGCGGCACTGAGCAACTGCAAAATTTTGATGATTTATGAATATCCTGAAGAGGTCACCCCAAGTTTCCACACCACACTTCAAAAAATCATTGCAAAGTCCGAGCCTCAAAAACGAACACTTATTCTCTTCACTCATAAAGATGATTACGACTCTCTTGCAGATATGATTTTCAAGATTCAAAATGGAAAAATCAAAATTGGAAAACCATTCAACCAAAAGAAACAAAACGCATAAAAAAAATCCATCAAATCTGATGGATTTTATTTTTTCAACCGAAACATTGTGGTAGGCCTTGTCAACGCGACATCAATCTTGAAACTCTCCCCTTCCACAAGCCCTTTCTGTGAAAGTTTTGAGGATATGTAATTAAAAGCAATCTCTGGAGCATTTGTCTCTTTGCTGAGGTGAGAGAGCACAATTTGTCTCGTCCCCGTCAAAATCAATTTCTCCGCAAAATCGGCACTCGCGTCATTTGACAGATGCCCATTTGCACCGCCAATTCTCATTTTCAAGGAAAGCGGATACTTTGGGCAGTTTTTGAGCATATTCAAATCGTGATTCGCTTCCAAATACACAAGAGTGCAACCTTTGACCGCGCGAAAAATTTCTTCATTTGTGTGTCCAAGGTCCGTCAAAATTCCAATTTTTTTGTCTCCGTCTGAGACGCTTAAACCAAAGCACTTCACGTCGTGAGGAACTTCCACAGGATGAATAATAAGGTCGTTTATTGCAAAATCGTCATCAAAAACCTTTCTGTCACGCTCTTGCATTGTCAGTTTGTCACACAAACCAGATTTCCAGACCTCTTCGTGTGCATAAACTGGCGTGTGGAACTTTTTGCTGAAGACATTTATGCCTTTAATGTGGTCGGAATGTTCGTGAGTGACAACAATTGCGTCTATTGACTCTCCGTCAACCCCAATAAGTTTCAATTTCTCCGTCGCATCCTTGCACGAAAGCCCCATATCCACCAAAATTCGTGAATGTTCTCCCTCAATATATGTCAAATTTCCATCGCTTCCAGACGACAAATTGATAACTCTCATAATAGGCACATTATACACCAAACATCATCAAAAAGTCAATTTAAAATGACACATCAAGCGTTTGTATGCTCAACAAACACCAGTTCGTATTTCAAAAGTGTCGCAGTTTTTTCTCAAATAAGAAATGTTGATAAGAGGGCTTAAGTTTCCAACATCTTCTTCAAGAATTGCCCTGTGTAACTTTCTTTGACTTTTGCAATCTCTTCTGGCGTGCCAGTTGCAACAATTGTTCCACCCTCATCTCCGCCTTCTGGGCCGATATCAATGATATAATCAGCACACTTGATGACATCAAGGTTGTGCTCAATGACGACAACGGAATTTCCATTTCCAATCAGCCTCTGCAAAATTGCAATAAGTTTCTTGACATCATACATATGAAGTCCAGTGGTTGGCTCATCCAAGATATACATCGTCTTTCCTGTCTCACGCCTTGAAAGTTCGGAAGCAAGTTTAACTCTTTGTGCTTCTCCTCCAGAAAGCGTGGTCGCAGGTTGCCCGAGTTTGATGTAAGACAATCCAACATCAAAAAGTGCCTGCAATTTGTTTTTGATTGGTGGGATATTCTCAAAGAAAGAAAGTGCTTCCTCAACGGTCATATCAAGGACATCGCTGATTGTCTTTCCCTTGTATTTCACTTCCAAAGTCTCCCTGTTGTAGCGTTTGCCGTGGCAGACTTCACAAGGAACGGTTATGTCTGGCAAAAAATACATCTCAATATCTTTGACGCCCGCACCTTCGCACGCTTCACATCTTCCACCCTTGATGTTGAAACTGAATCTTCCCGAGTTAAACCCTCTCGCCTTTGCATCTGGCGTTTGAGCAAAAAGTTCTCGAATTGCCGTAAACACCCCAGTGTATGTCGCTGGGTTGCTTCGTGGCGTTCTTCCAATCGGCGCTTGGTCGATGTTTATCACCTTGTCCAAAACCTCGGCGTTTTTTATCGCCTTAAAGTTTCCAAGTTCCAACTTGCTGTTGTTGAGCATATTGGATAGATATGGAAAGAGGATTCCATTAACAAGGCTTGACTTTCCACTTCCCGAAACACCCGTGACAACAGTGAGTACGCCCGTCGGAATTTTGACATCGATGTTTTTCAAATTGTTTTCTTTCGCGCCCAAAATTGTGAGGTAATCTTTCGGTTTTCTCCTCTCCTTTGGCACTTCAATCTTCTCTTCTCCACGCAAAAACTTTGCAGTGATAGACCTTTTGCTTTTCATCACTTCATCGACAGTTCCGCAAGCGACAATCTCTCCTCCGTGCACTCCAGCATAAGGTCCGACATCGACCAAATAGTCCGCCGACCTAATAGTGTCCTCGTCGTGTTCAACAACAATAAGAGTGTTCCCCAAGTCTTTAAGTTTCTTAAGTGTCGCCAAAAGTTTTTCGTTGTCTCTTTGGTGCAAACCGATTGACGGCTCGTCCAAGATGTAAAGCACCCCAACAAGTCCGCTCCCAATTTGAGTCGCAAGCCTTATTCTCTGCGCCTCACCACCCGAAAGCGTCTCAGCGGAGCGGTTTAAAGTGAGATAGCCAAGCCCGACATCTTGCAAAAAGTTGAGTCTTGCCAAAACCTCTTTCAAGATAGGCTCTGCAATCTGAGTCTCCACCTTCCCAAGTTGCAAATTTTCAAAAATTGGAATAAGATTTTTGACGCTGAAACCACAATAATCATCAATATCTTTTCTGTTGATTTTGACAGAGAGTGCGGACTCGTTGAGCCTCTTCCCTTGGCAAACCCGACACTTTTGCTCCCTCATAAACCTTCCAATTTCAAACTTGACATATTCGCTTGAGGTCTCTTTGTATCTTCTTCGCAAGTTGTTGACAATTCCTTCAAAGACAACCGACATAACTCGCTTGCCGTGCTCACTGTCCACTTCCACATCAATCTTGTCAGTTCCCGTGCCATAGAGCAGAATTTTGACCTTGTCTTTCGGCAATTTTTTAACAGGGGTGTTCAAATCAATGTCGTATTGCTTTGAGAGTGCAACAAAATATGCCCTTGCCATTGAGCCCTGTTCCATTCTCCAACCAGTCAGATTGAAAGCCCCCTCGCTTATTGATAGGTCGGAATTTTTCAAAACAACTCCCTCGTCAATATCCAAAGTGTAACCAAGCCCCGTGCAGTGCGGACAAGCACCATAAGGAGCATTGAAAGAGAAGAGTCTTGGAGAAATTTCTTCAAGCGTCCAACCGCACTCTGGGCAAGCATAATTTGTGGAATATAGTTCTTTTTTTTCATCGGAAGAGACATAAACAAGCCCGTCGGCAAGTTTTAATGCAGTCTCCAAACTCTCCGTAAGCCTTGTGTCCTTCCCCTCTTTCAAAACAATTCTGTCAACCACAACATTTATGTCGTGCTTGATATTTTTGTCGAGCGTGATGGTCTCATCAAGCGTAAAGATGTTCCCGTCGACCTCAACTCTGACAAAACCACTTTTTTTCAACGATTCAAAGAGTTTCTCGTGTCTACCTTTCTGCCCACGAACAACGGGAGCGAGAATTGTGATTTTTGCGCCTTCGCTCAACTCTTTGATTGCATCGACAATTTGGTCGATGGTTTGCTGTTTCACTTCCCTGTGGCAATTCGGACAGTATGGAGTTCCGACACGTGCAAAAAGAAGTCTGAGATAGTCATATATCTCAGTTACCGTCCCCACTGTCGAACGCGGATTTCTGTTTGTTGTCTTTTGGTCGATTGAAATCGCTGGAGAAAGCCCCTCAATGACCTCCACATCAGGTTTTTGCGTCTGTCCCAAAAACATTCTCGCATAAGAAGAAAGACTTTCGATATATCTTCTTTGCCCCTCAGCAAAGATTGTCCCAAATGCAAGAGACGATTTCCCTGACCCGCTCACACCAGTGAAAACCACCAACTTGTCTCTCGGAATTTCCAAACTGACATTTTTTAGATTGTTTTCTTTTGCTCCGATAATTTTTATAGAATTTTTCATAAACCACCTTCGTTCAATTTATCTTTTTAAGCATAGCAAAATCAATACTCTTTTTCAAAAAGAATTATAGCACATTTTCGGCAAAAAATATCAATGAAAAAACCACAAATTTGTGGTTTTGACAGTTTTCTCAAACAAGTCCTCTTTCAGCATCCTTGGCACTCTCTTTATCTTCTTTTTCTTTCCCCGCTTTGATTGCATTGTTTGTGGAAACAATGGTAGGAATTGAGAGGAAAACTCCTGCGGAAAACCGACCACTGCACCATACAAATTTTTGTTGTATTCAGACTCAATACTTTCCTTTGTGTCAAAATATTCTTTTGAAGCAGACGCCGAAACCAAATCACTTTGCATATATTTGTCCATGTTCTCAATCTGATTTTTTGAAAGCCTACACTCTTCCGAAATGTTTTTTGTTGGGTTTGTCACAGAATTTTCACTCTCGTTTTCAAAGCCATTTTCATAAGCAATCTCAAAGAGTGCCTTAAACATCATTTCGTCGTGTGATTTCATCTTGTCCAATGAAAATGTCGCTCCGACAAATGCAGAGATAGTGCTAACCGCACACGCACTCGCACACAGAAACAACTTCAAACTTTTGCCATTCATAAACTTTATCCCCTTACTTGCGTCGATTTTATCACTTTTATGAAAATTTGTCAATATCAAGATTTCTCAAAAACGGCACAAAACACAAGCATCAGTTTTTACTCAATTTTATCTTTTCGATTTAGTCGCTTTTTAAGAGTGTTGATTTTGTTTCTAAGTTCAATCGCTCTCTCAAAATCAAGTTGAGAGGACGCAATTTTCATCATAGAAGTGAGTCTGTCAATCTCTTTTGGAATATCCTTTCTTGAGATATTGTCGCTTTCAACTTTCTTGCTTATGTCAAGAGTGTTTTTGATTTCTTTGATAATAGTCTTTGGCACGATGTTATGCTCTTTGTTGAACTCTTCTTGAAGTTTTCTTCTTCTGTTTGTCTCATCAATCGCCCTCTGCATTGATTTTGTGATTGTGTCAGCAAACATAATCACTCTGCCATTTTCATTTCTTGCAGCACGGCCAATGGTCTGAATAAGTGCCCCTTCGCTTCGCAAAAAGCCCTCTTTGTCCGCGTCGAGAATACAAACAAGTTCCACTTCTGGCATATCGAGCCCTTCTCGCAAAAGGTTTATTCCCACAAGCACATCAAACTCGCCCTGTCGAAGCCCGTTTATTATCTCCACTCTCTCCATTGTGTCAATTTCTGAGTGCAAATACTTCACCTTAAACTCTCTGTCCGCCAAATAGGTGGTCAAACTTTCCGCCATTTTCTTTGTAAGAGTTGTGACAAGCACCCTCGCTCCTCTGTCAATGGTCTTCTTGCACTCAATCATCAACTGCTCAACTTGATTTTTGATAGGTTTTATCTCAATAAGTGGGTCAAGCAACCCAGTCGGTCTGATGACCTGCTCCACAACTTGCCCAGCCTTTTCAAGTTCGTATGGTCCAGGAGTTGCAGAAATATAAATGGTTTGCTTAAGTTTCTTTTCAAATTCATCAAATTTGAGAGGTCTGTTGTCCTTTGCAGCCTCAAGCCTAAATCCGAAATCAACAAGCGAAGTTTTTCTTGCTTTGTCGCCGTTGTACATTGCTCTAATTTGCGGAATAGTCATATGACTTTCATCGATTATGGTCAAAAAGTCTTTCGGAAAATAATCAATAAGCGTGTAAGGTGCTTCTCCAGGTCTCCTGCCGTCAAAATATCTGGAATAGTTTTCAATTCCACTGCAGTAACCCACTTCTTTCATCATCTCAATGTCATATGCGACTCTCTGCCCAATTCTCTCCGCCTCAATAGGTTTCCCCTCAGCCTCAAATTTTGCAATCGCCTCTTCCCTGTCTTTCTCAATTTGCTCAATAGCATTTTGCAGAGTGTTTGCACCGACCGCGTAATGCGTTGATGGATAAATTGCGACATAGGAAACTTCGTTCAACATATTCCCTGTGACTGGGTCAAACTCAAAAATCTTCTCCACTTCGTCGCCGAAAAATCTCACTCTTATCGCCATTTCAGATTGGTTTGCAGGGAAAATGTCAATCACATCACCCTTCACTCTGAAAGTCGTTCGCTTGAAATCGACATCGTTTCTCGTGTATTGAATGGCAATGAGGTGATTGATAAGTTCGTCCCGATCGACCTCTTCCCCTTCTCTGAGCGAAATATGGAGGTTGTGATATTCATCAGGGCTTCCCAAACCATAAATACAAGAAACTGACGCAACAACAATTGTGTCTCGTCTTTCCAAAAGTGAGGAGGTCGCCGATGAGCGTAATTTGTCAATGTCCTCATTGACACTCATATCTTTTTCGATGTATGTGTCAGTTGAGACAATGTAAGCCTCTGGCTGATAATAATCATAATAACTCACAAAATATTCCACTCTGTTGTTTGGGAAAAACTCACGGAACTCATTGCAAAGTTGTGCCGCGAGAGTCTTGTTGTGAGCAATGACAAGGGTCGGCTTCTGCACCTTTTCGATTATGTTTGCGATCGTAAAGGTCTTTCCCGAACCAGTCACCCCCAAAAGCACTTGGTCCTTAAGCCCATCCTCAATTCCCTCCACAAGTTTCTCAATCGCCTGAGGTTGATCTCCCGCAGGCTTGTATTTTGAATGTAAAACAAATTTTTCTTCCATAAGCGTATTATACCACACTTTGGGAAAAGTTCCACATATATAATTCAACTTTTAAAAATTGCACGCAAAATAATACCAAAAACGAAAGAAACGGTCGCCAAAAAACAACTCCTGAGCACCAACAACCCAAAAGTTCTCCTGCTCTTTTTTGTGTCCGCAACAAAGGTCTGCCCGCATTTTTTTAAAGTTACGCAATAAAAATATCCATTCTTTCCGTCGGAAACGACAAACTCAAGATAATTGTTGTTGAGGAGCGACACCATAATCTCATCAATTTCTTCCACTGAAACAATGTATTTTTTTGCCAAAACCTGTGCAATCTCTTGAGGCGAAATCAAATAGGTCTTGTTCCTTTGACATTTGTTGCATAAATACGACATAACCATTCTTTCTTTTTTTGTCATATCAAAATAAGTTTCTCCCATTTTCGCCAAAACATACAACCTTACAGGTATATTGTTTTGCAAGAATGGAAAAATAGAACTATGATAGACACAAAGTCAAAACTTATCCTGAGCATCCTCGCCAAAGAATGTGGAAATGGGAATTACCGCATAATTGAGGTGTCGGACATAATTTTGTCTCTGCCAAGACATTTTCGGATGGACAGCGAAGCGGTCAAGCACATTTTGACCTACCTTGAGAGGCAGGACATAATCTCAATCAAATATGACGACGGCGGAACATATTGCATCGCGGTTTTGCCATATGGCTTTGAGATTTTGGAGTCGGACAAATCAAAATTTCCAAAAATAAAACAAGAGCGGAGGAGAATAAATTTTTGGTATATTTTTCTTGTATTTATTGCATCATTTTTGGGTGCATTTTTGGGAATAATAATAAGTTTTTATTTAATAAAATTATTTTAAAAAATTAAATTAAAAATAATAAAATCTTCCATAATATCGAATTTATAGCATTTTTTAATTTTATTTTTTGTTTTTTATTTTTAATTTTCCAAAATAATAATTAAAAAATAAAGGGTTGCAAAGTGCAACCCTCTATTTCTTTTATTTCATCACATTTTTTAATGCGGTTTTAAGTTGGTCAATGTCATAATAAGTCCTGACCAGTTTGTCGTCTCTTTGACTGTAAACTCCATCTTCTCCGACAATATATGAGTCGATAAAATTCACACCGCAGGTGGTGCAAATGCTTTCCACCAATTTAAACGCCTCGCCGTCGCTTGAGGATGGAGTTGCTCTGCCATAAGGGTGACAGTGAGCAATGACCAAAGACGCTGGTTTTGCAGATGCAATGAAATTTGTAAGGTCAAGGACGGAGATACTCACAGAAGACGAGTCCTTGTTTGAGATTCTTCTTTTATGAGTGATGATATTCCCAGCACTGATAGCCAGCAAAATCATATTTTCGCTTGTCCTAAACCTGAGGCAATCTTCAATGACGCTGATGATTTCAGCCTTGCAATTGACGACATACTTTCTTCCCATTTTGGCAGTTGCGTAATAGTAAAACAATTCTCCAAACATAGAAATCATCTTTGCGGACCTGTCGTTTATTCCAGAAACGGACTTCAGGTCATTGATGTCTGCCTCAATAATTTGAGTGAAAGTCTCAAATCTTTCAAGGAGCCTGTGAGCCAGCGGATTTGTGTCACCACGAGGAAAGATGTAGGAGAGGAAAAACTCCACAACTTGCACATCACTCATCGCATCGACGCCAGCGTTGACCGCCAAATCGGTCAGCCTTTTTCGATGTCCTTCGTGAATATTTTTCTCTTCAATTTTCAATTTCTTTTTCTCCACAATTTCCTCCAAAATTAAGTTGTCACATTCCCGCCACCAACAAAGGTGATTTGTCCAGCAGAGTTAACCGTCTCACCGCTCGTCCAGCCAACATAGGCCCATTGCTGGTTTGAAACAACGTGATATGACCAGTA
Source organism: uncultured Clostridia bacterium (assembly GCA_944381175.1). GTDB lineage: Bacteria > Bacillota > Clostridia > Christensenellales > UBA1242 > Caccovivens. The sequence goes on from CALWKD010000017.1 coordinate 38,689, forward strand.
GAATGGACCAAACCATTGTCTAACAATTATATGTCCATAAAGATATATTTCTTTTGCATGTGTCGAAACTCCTTCCCCAGATCCTGAAACGCCTCCAACACTAGAATAATTTACATCACTCGTACTCGTGCTGTTAATTGACCAATAATTTTTTATTGAGTCTTCATAAGATCCATAATCATTTCGGGTATGTCCCGATTGTCCTATATTACAGTAATTATTAAGCAATGCCCCAAAGAATGCAAAATAACCCGCACCCTCATCATTGCATTTTTTATCAAAATAATTTTTGCCATTTGAGCCATTTACACCTGTGGTTCCGCTGTTTCCAGATGTATAAATAGTGAAATTATTATAGTCACTGCCAGTAATCCTTCCAAATCCACCAACACCAGGATTTCCTGCTGATTGAGTTTGAGAGGTTGAGGTATGTGTCGAGGTTCCACTTCCAGCCGCACCAGCTCGTCCTCCTCCCAAGGCAACACTTCTGTTGTTGAAAGTTCCATTTGCTCCATCACCACCATAACCACCAATTGCTGACTGTCCGCTCATAATAATTGAACCATTTTTCTCAGTTCCAGAAGCAACTCCTCCGCTTGCAGCACTAGAACCATTTCCACCTGACTTAGCCTCTCTATCCTTTTTGGTTGCATTTTCAACTTCAGGTCTAAGATCTCCATATTTATAGTCATCGCTGACAACATTATAGGTTTTCTCCCCATTGTTACCTTTAACCGAATCACCCGCGACAATAACAACTTTATCGTTATCGTCCAGATCTCTTGACATAAAATCAACAGTAAATTTGTTTCCATTGCTTCCTTTGTACTCACCATTTTCACCATATTGCGCATTGTTGAGTCCGATCATTGAGGCATTATTTTCTATTGAAGTTGTTCCAGTCCCAGTCTTTGTTTCATAGTCAACATAAATTTCCCCATTGATGCTACTGCTATTGTATGCAACATTTCTTATAGTTCCAAACAATTTGACATTTTCAATTGTTACTCCTGTCGAAATGCTCCCAGCAAAAAGACCATTCACACCATCTCCGCCAGCATTTTGAGCAGTAAAAATTGTATTCTTGACAAATGTATTTGAGATTTCTTCAAAGATTGAGTCTCTTGAAGAAATAAACTTGACGATATAATCTCTTCCAACAATATTTTTTTCAAGCGTCGATTGTGTGGCATCTCCCATACTTATATCGGCATCGAGCAGAGCAATGTCCGCTGTTTTGACTTCAGACGAATCTGCCGTAGCACACGTAATATTTTTGCTTTTTGTCGCAGACCATCTCACTTGATAATCTCCAGGAGAAGATAATATTATTTCCGAATGATCAACTGTGGTAGTTTCACCATTGACTGTATACTCAATTTGAGCCTCTCCGCTCTCAATTGAATCAACTCTTACCTTCACAGATTCAGGGTTTCCAATGAAAATCTCCAGCCTCATAGTTTGAGATGTTTCTTGATCCTCGAATAATTCCCCTCTAATGAACAACTCGTCCTGATTATAATCATTCTTTTCAAACCATACTTGACCTTCATCTTCGTCAAATCCAATTGAGATGACATCCACCTTAAGGGTATATCTGTCGAGCAATTCCTGTTCTGTTGGCATACCTGTTCTTTCATTAAAAGTATCTGTCTCTAAAGTTCCGTCAACAACTTTGTTTATTTCTTTATATCCTGGACCTGCACCTTCCCATTCAATGGTAGCGGTTTGCTCCGCTCCATTATCATCAGTGTAATGAATTTCATTTTTACCATCACTAATCGCCTTTGGTAAATAAACATAATAGTATTCATTTACACCCCCAATAGGTGTGGTTGCAGAAAAGTCTAGTTCAATAAATCCATTTTCCCAAATTGTGTAAGAATATGTATAAACATATGTTATATCATTAATTGACATTAAAATTGTCTTTTCTGTCGTAACATACGATATTTCTCCATCATCAGGATAATACATAATTGTTCCAGTTCCTTGTGTGACCGTATAGGAAATATTTGTAGCATCCTCTTCTTCCAGTATCTTACTGCTCACAGACAAATCAATTGAAGCGTGATCTTCAGTTTGGCTTGTCAAAAGATCAAACTCCTCACGACCATAGTTGCTTGTGAGCTTCTGATAGGATAATGTATCACCACCCTCGAGGTTAAACACAAAATTATTTGATGCGAATGCCCCACCATAATAAATCGTTTCTATTGTTTCTCCACTCGAAATCTCAAATTTGACTGCATCACTTGAACCAATTTGGCTTTGATTCACAGTTCCAGTGATTCCATATTTGAAAGTTACATCAATATCTCTAAATCCAAGATTATCAAAAGACACCCCTTCCAAAGCAATTTCATGAACATTAACACCATCAGAGTTTGTAATGCCTTCAAAATTGGTTCCAACGAAATCCACTCTCCAGCCACCAGTCACATTCTGCAATGTGAAGTCTGTGCTAGGACTTCTGACGCCATCCGTAATCGTGACCAACCCGCCAAAAATTGTGCTGACACTTGATCCAAGACTGCCAGGAATTTCATTTGAGGTTGTGTAATATACGTCAGACTTTGTGTAAATAGTTGAAGCCTTACCTGAAATGTTTTCAAAATAACGTTCAACATTGCTGCTTATAAATCTAAAACTAATAATGTCTTCATCTGTATTTGTCGTAATTTCCACTCCAACATCATCAGTGTCAAATTTGAAATCACTTCCATCCCAAGAAACTGCGAGTTTTGAAAAACCCTCTTCATTTAATATATAAACAAAAGGATTTTCTCTGTATCCGTCAAGCCCCGCAACTCCACTGAAGAAATCATCATACGAGATTTGATATTCTGTGTCAGAAATCTGTGTAAATTCGCTTAGGCTTGGCAAAGTTTGACTCAAAGTGTTTGTTGTATAATTTCTGAAAGTATATGTCCACGAGTCTGTTCCACTTGTTATTTCTGCAATTTCTTGAGAAGCTGACTCTCCGTCACCTGTCCAAACTGCAATATTTCCATTGACTGAAACTTCAGTTGTTTCCGTGATATCAAACGCAATCTGCCTGCCATTCAACATCTCTTCTGTCACACCAGACAAATCTTCAAAGCCGATAATCAGATCATTCCCTTCCGATATCACTGATGTTGATGTATATTCAACCTCTTCAGTTTCTATTGTGGCATTGTTTATTTTGACATTTTCACCAAGCAAATATTCCCTAGTTTCTGAGTCTACTTTCGTCAAATCAATGGTTATTGAGTTTCCATTCAAAATTGTGTTATTTTGCACAATGGTAAACTCCAGCAACTTACTTTGATAAGAGAATTCCACAGAGATGTTTTGATTCACCTCTTCTGAGAAATACAAAACTGGTCCATTTTCGTCGTCACTTGAAGAGTGAACAAGTTTCACCTTATTATTGTCCTTGTCTTTTATGATGGCAAATTCAACAAATTGTGGAGACGTTCCTCCAACAAATGAGAAACTATCCTTCGTAATTGCATTCCAATCAATTTCATCTCCATCTCCTGCAACAGAAAACTCTATTGTCTCAATTTCTGCAATATATGGAGACAAAATTGTCAACAAATTGCTTGAAGTTTTCGCAACACCAACAGCATCTCCATTGACATTGATAACTTGAAGTTCCTCTGCACTGCCACTCTCAAAAGCAGAATCTATCTCTGCAATTTTTGAGTTTACAAAATCAGATATGGAAGAACCCAAAGAGTCATCTGTGGCACTTGAAAGCGTGGTCATTGAGGTGTCACCTGGGACTTCTTCACCCAAGATATAAGCATAATTGTTCAGCCTCTGAAGCACTCTGTCGTAACCATCGAGGTTAGCGTTTTCACTTCCCCACCATCTTCCAAGGATTGATGAAGCATAATAATCAACGCTTGCTTCCATTTTGTATTGATAGTCAGTAAAATTCGTTCTAGGATCTCCGTGATATCCAGCATAATCAATTTCCGAAGTTGTCGATAATGAGTCTAATGTGTCTGAAACATCAAAACTTCCAATAAAATATCCATCTTCGATTAAAGCACCCCACCAAGATTTAACTTGATCACTGTTCTCATTGACCCCTGTAAGCAAATTGTACCTATCGCCAGCTGGTTTGGTTCTTGTCGTAATAAACTTATAAAATGGATGGTATGTGCTCAATCTACGATTTATCGTTTCAATTGAATAAACTCTTGCAGGGAAACCATAGGAATCATAACCGCTAATATACAAGCCTGTTTCTTCACCTATTTTATCCTTATCTATACGCTTGCTTTCCAACTCGTTTGGTCTCTGGAAATTCGCTATATAATCCTCAGAAAATTTGTTTTCAAATTTTGCCTCATACATCCATTTGTCGTCACTATCTTGAACATTATCAATCATCATATTTCTGTCAAAAATCATATAACTGATTACTTCTATTTCTCCAACATTTCCGTCGTTTTTAACATTGTTTGTTGAAGAGATATTTGTGTCACCAATTTCTCCATTTTCTGCAAAGCCAAGACCAAATGCATTAACAAAACGATTGTCACCTGGATTGTAATACATATAAATTTTCATTGCAAAATATCCAGACTGAGCTCTATAGGCAGTCTCTTTAAGGCTTCCGCTGATGTCATCAACTAAAATATAATAATCTCTGTCTTCTTTCCCGAGGGCTTGGACTGGTCCGTCGTTGACACAACCTGTCATTGTTACATTTTGTGCGTAACCAACGATTCCTCCAGCATACGCATAACTTTCACTCTCGTAAGTGCCAGAGCCCACAAGTGACGCATTGTAAGAGTTTGAAATTTTAACTCCCGAACCTTCATCTCCAGTGGCGTATCCAACAACTCCACCAGACACAACATTGATTTTTGATGTCTTGCTCGTGCCAAAGTTGCTGAGAACTGAGTTTCCATTGTAAGAATTTTCAATGGTTGACCCACTTACAGCCATTCCGACAACTCCACCTGTGATTGCCTTCAGGCTTTCAGATGTCTCTTGAAGTGTTGGCGTCATACTCGAAGAAAATCTCATTGGTGTTATTTTCTGATCCAAGCTTCCAGCGCTACTGCTTGGATTGTTCATCAAAATTCCATTGTTTACAGCATAATTTATGCTTCCACCAAACCATCCAACAACACCACCAATGATTGCAACACCAGAACCATTTGTGATGTTTACCAAACTCTCAAGATTCTCACCAGTATATTCAGTGGCATCTCCTCTTTTGTAAAGTATGCCAGCAATTCCTCCAACTGTTTGCCCGCTTGAGCCTACTGCACTTATGTCTCCAACGGCAGTTATATTCGACAGTCTTCCGTGAACAATGTTTGCAAGAAGTCCAACAGAAGTCGCTCCAGATTCAACATTTCCATTGACGAGCCTCAGGTTTTGAATTGTGCCATAAACTTCACCAAACACACCTGATGTCATTGCGACACCGCTCAAATTTATGGTGTTTCCGCCACCATCCAAAACAAAATCTTTGTCTTCTGCACCAATATTTGTACCCGCATTGAAACTCACACTATCACTCAGATCAAAGCCATACCTAAGGACAAATTTGTAGTCCATATCATAATCTGCCACAGCAACAGTTTCAACCATTTGGTCAAATTTCCCAACACTTGGAACGCCAAGATACCAAGAGTCAAACCTGTCTTGATATCCTATAATTTCATCTCCGTCAGTAATTACATCAACGACAACAAGTTCTGCGTAAGGAACAATTTTGTATTCCTTCTCTTCATCAACCGAAGTCTCCGTCTCATCATCAACTCCAGCATCCTCTCCACTGCCCGTGTCACCAGTGTCGACATCCGTTCCGTCAGAATCTTCGCTGGTTGAGGTGTAAACATAAGTGGTGGAATTTTTTAAGTATCCAAACGCGTGAGATGCATAACCATAGTTTGTCAAGCGGGAGAAATACCAAACATTATATCCGCCATTTGTTGTCTCATATCGACCTTCACCAATCTCGGTCACAGCATCTGTGTCATCTTCCGAATCCTCGGTCTCAGGTCTTAAAGTGATTGAATTTATGGAATATCTCTCACCATTGCCATAAGAAATGGACAATTCTTCGCTTGACTTGTATCCCAAATCTGATTCTGTATCTGTAAGATCAGTTGCACCATCAGCATTCGCTGTTCCATTGATAACTTGTCTTCCAATGTTAACATTCCCCGATGTTATTGTTCCATTTCCTGCAAAGTAAATCCCACAAGAAAATGTTGTATCCCCACTCAGCACATCATTTCTTTCAACTTGTGTAATTGAATAGCAATCTTCCAACGTTCTAACTGCATTTGTTGTTGAAGAATCACTGCCAGCAACTGCATAGGCAAATGTGTAAACATTAACATCGACATAAGTGGTTATTTTTCCAGAAGAGTATGTCGCCTTAACCATAGAACTAAGTTGATTCATATTTGCAATGCCAGAAACAACGCCTAATGTTGATGCACCATAACTGATGTCAGCATCTTCATAACATTGTGCAACAAGCCCTTGTCTCAAATCTCCGACAATACCTGCCACACGAATATTTGCATCTCCACCGACATACATCTCACCTTTGACGCCGACGCCATAGATAAAGGAATTGCCAGTTGCATAACCAACGACGCCACCATAAGCATTTGTTAGCCTATTACTTATATTTGTTGTTGTTTCAAGGTTTACGATAAGTCCAGAGACGAGACTGAAATTTGGAGTATTTGTCCCTGTTGACGAATAGTCAACACCCATTCTGTCAACTATTCCTCCTTTGTAAACCACACTGCTACTTTCAATATTTTCATCTTCATCAACACTCTTTCGTGTTATCGTCCTGCCATTTCCGACAATTGCGAAGTTTGTTCCGTCAGAAGCAATAGAATTTGAAATCTCAAGATTTGCCTCCCCGACAAGCCCGTCGTCAGTGATTGCAACCCAACTGATTCCATTTGTGCTTCCAGAAACGACTTTGCTTCCGTCTTCATTTTCCGAATCTATTTGAATATCTTTGTTTCCTTCAGAAATCATGTAAGGGTTGAGTTTTTGTCCGATTTCAGCACCATTAAGATTGATAAATTCTGCCAATGAACTGCTCCCCAACAAAGTCAATATGTCATCAGCATAGAGAGATGTCACATCACTCGTCGAATAGAGCAAAGATGTGTAACCAGAGAAATTTCCGACTCCATATCCACAATCTTGATTTGGAATCTCTCCACTTTCTTGAGGACTTGAACCTTCATTTTGGAAAGTCATTGTAACGATTGAGGAGTATTTGTTTCCTGAGTAATTTACGCTGTCTGCATTTGCACCCACAATTGCTCCAACATCTGACAATTCATTTGAAGTTTCATTTGTTCTGTTAAAGTTTGTGAGCAATGAGAAGCAGTTCTCGATGTTCAATCCGCTTTGTGCTGAGCCAACAATGCCACCAAAAACATAGTTGTCCAGTTGAACATTTTGATAAGTCCCGCCAACATATTCTGGATAGATGACAAACACATCACCATACGCCAAAGAGTTTGAGATTGTTGCAGAGGTCAACTCAGGAACTGCGCCATCCGCTCCACTTGTCCAACTAAACTCTCCCACAACACCACCAGCAGTGACTTTTGCACTGTCCGAAGCGAGAATTCTGAATGTTCCACCAAAGACAAAACTATTTATATTAATTGTGTTTGAGATTTCGGCTGAAATTCGACCAAACGCTCCACCATAAATTGAGTGAGCATTTGAAGAGATAATGCTTCCAGTATAGTTGTAACTGCCACCTGCAGAACCAACTTCAAATGACAATTCCGTGCCTGTGGTTACATCGATGTCTCCCACAACACCGCCAAGGTAAGCATTTGACGTCTTTGCTCCACTTGTTCCTATCCCATTGACATAAATATTTGTCGAGTTTGAAATCACTCCGCCAATGGTGACAGAACTGTCAACAACTTTTCCTGCAAGAGCAGAAATTGAAGTGTATATTGTTTTTGTCGTTTCTGAACTTCCAGTGCTTTCAGAATTGTATGTGTCAACAACCAGATTCCCTCCTATGTCGCAATTTCCAGCCATTGACAAACTTCCGCCATTTGAATAACCAACCACAGCGCCAACACTGTTGTCAATTCCGCCACCCAAACAGAAGGCACTCTCACTTGCCGAGTATTCAAATTGGTTTGTCGCAAGTTCATTCACATATTTTTCATAATTTGAAACTCCATCGGAATCGGTTTCATAATCAAACAGTCCAGCACCAGCGACATCAAACTTCATCCTGAGCCCATCGATATTCACAATTCCACTTGCTCTTCCAACAAGCCCGCCGATGTTTGCATTTTCAGCATAGCCACCATTTTGAACTAATTTTCCAAGTATCCACGCATTTGGTGCATCATCAAATGAGAAATTGATTGTCGAACGACTTTCTCCGAAAGCAAGTCCAGCATAAAGATTCCCAATAATTCCATTTTGCTCAATTGTAAGTCCAGTGCCGTCTGCCCCGTCCGTTTCGCGTTCAACAAAATTTATCTCGTCAGCACCATTAAGTCTGCCCACAAAACCTCCAATATAGAGGTTTGGAATTTGACTAGTTCCACTTCCCAAAGAAATCTTAAGGTTTATTCCATTCAATTGGTTTACACCAAGAGTAGACTTTGCCATTCCAGTCTTACTTATCTCTCCAGCAAACAAGCCAGCATAGAAATATGTGCTTGACGAACTTGTTGAAAAATCAAATTCAATGTCAATTTCCGCATCATCACTTGAATCAACGCCAAATCTTGAGATATTGATTTCGCTGACGGTCATCTGAGAGAATGCTGATGCTTGTCTGATTCTTCCAGCAAGCAGTCCAACATACACCTCTCCAGCAGTGCCAGCACTTGCATTAAACGAAATTCCAGCATCTTCCTTAAACTCCACACTTATGTTGTAGAAAGAGGTTGAGGTTGCAAGTCCCGTCAATAATCCTATTGCCTTATAATTTCCGTCAGTATGAATAACTCCTGACGAAAGAGTCATTGATTTATTTATGACGACATTGATATCTCTGAAGATTGAAGCCTCCGCTTCATTGGAAACAATGCTGAATCCTGAATCCCCATCCGCTTCTTGTGGCTCCAGATAGAAATTCACGCCCTCAATTTGAGCTCCGTCTGAAATGCTTTCAAAAAGTTCTTGCTCCAAGATAATCCCGACCATATCACCGACATCTCCGCCGACAATTTGTCCGTCTTCAGTAATTGGAGCAGTCACTCGTCCGCCAGTCTCAGTGTTCATATAATATTCGTATGAAACAAGTCTGCCTCTAAAGTTTTCGATAGTTGTGGCAATATCACGCCCATCAATCTGAGTTCCTGATTTTCTCAAGTCAATATCTGTCCTTGAGAGGTCGTTTTCATCATCAGTCACCCTCCCTCTCACGACAATTGTCAAAGAGGAATCTTCCATAGCGGCAAGCACTTCTTCTGTGTTGTAAACATCCCAATATTGAACATTCACTTTCGGCAAAAGTTGGATAATCGGAAGAAGTGTGTTTTGTTCGTGACTCCAATATTTCTCATCCCAACCATTTGACAAGAAGTAATTTCTCATTCTTGCATAAGCAGAGGACATTTCTTGCAGTTCATCACTTCCGATGTGTTGCGCTTTAAGAATGACAGTGTCAAGAGCGGATGTGAAATCTCCCGAAACTGAAACTCTTCCAGCAAGACTCGCAAATCCAACTTCCTTCAATGTTGCTGTCACACTGCCCATCTCAATTTGCTTGTATCCGCCGACAGTGTAAGACCCCATTGAAGTTCCAATCACAACCCCATCTCTCATATTCATTGCAATGTCATTTGTGGAATTTATGATATAGAAGCCAGACGGCAAAATGGTGTTTTCGCTCATTATTTCATTTTCATCGGAGTCGAAGATTCTGCCGACAAGCATATAGTGTTTGTCACTCACATATCCAGTCAAACCAGTCGCAGGAGAATTCTCGTCTGCAGACAACGATGTCCCAAGATAAGAGTAATAATTCATTGCCATAACATTCTTCATTGCGACAGCCCCAGTCGAATTTCCATTCTTCTCAAGAGCACCAATGATTCCTCCAGAGAAACTAGTCTCGGAATATGTGTCACCAGAAGCATAAACCTCATAATAGAGGACAGTGACATCCATTTGTTGAGTCGTGAACCCGAGTGAGTATCTGGTTTGCGAAACTCCAGAAAGCCCGACAATGCCGCCGACAACAACCTCATTTGGATTTTCTGAGTTTGGAGTGTGAGCGATTACATTGAGTTTGTTGTAACCAACGTAAATATATCCTCCGCCCATATAACCAACAAGTCCACCTATGAAGAGAGGATTGTTTATTCTGGTCGAATAATCTTCATCATTTTGAGTGTAAGAGAAGATAGAGAGTTGTCCTCTCTCCACAGAAGTGTTTTGATTGTAATAACTGTTTTCGTTTGTTTCAATTTCTGTTTGCAAATTCTCTTCATAACTTGCAGAGACCGCGAACAAACCGCCATAATTTTCACCAATCAACCCGCCAGCATAGAGATTTTTCGAGATGATGTAAGATGGATTTACGCCTTGAGTTGAAAGTGCCATATTTTGATTTATTGTGACTGTTGCGTCATAAACGAGTGTCGATTTCCCGACATATCCAAAGAGTCCGCCAGCCACTTCCGCATAGACATTCACAGAATCTGAAGCCCGAACGGTGACAACATCAAAATCGCTAGCCTCTCTTGATGTGGAGAATGTGACAGCACCCTCGTCTTGATTTTGATACATATCAACAAAACCAGCAATTGCACCCGCATAGGACAATCTCCCAACATTGTCTTTCAAAGAAGCACCATTGTCAAGATCCTCAACAACAGACCTCAAGGTCTTGCCTCCCTCAATGTAGGAATCGTTTGCCCCAACAGTTTTGCCCTCTTCATAACTTTCAGAAGAAACGTCGACATCATTGACAGTTATGTCACTCAGATAACTTTCTCCCAAAATCATTCCAACAACACCACCGACGATGTTGTGACCTTGAACAGCGATGCTCGCTCCCTCTTCGTCATTTTCTGACGGAGACAGAGTTATGGACAAAATTCTGGAATCCAACGCCGTTCCTGCAAGCACACCAACCACATTCGCTTGAGTGTTGTGCACTGATTCGACAGTAAGGTCAAGATTCATAATGACAGCATTTTGAAGTCTTGCAAACAAGCCATAATTTTCGACACTTTCACTGCTTCCAAGACTTATGTCAGAAATCGTGAATCCATTTCCGTCAAGAAGTCCTCTGAAAACCTTTTTGGATGTGGTAAGTTTGATTGTTCCCTCATCCTCAGCATCTTGAGCAATGTCAGTCATTTGGATGTTGTTCACAAGCCTATATCTTCCAGTCACTTCAGTATCAGTGTAATATTCCTTGTAAGCAGAAATCTCCGAGCCCGTCAAAGTCGCATTTCCTGTCGCCTTTGCAAAATCTTCCGCATTTCTGATGATGATTGGATTGTTTTCCCCGCCATAAGAAAGGTCAACATACTCAAGTGTGTCAGCGTTTCTTATGTTTCGGCTGTAGAAAATGCTTGTAACATTTCCAGTTGTTGTTGCATATCTGTTTGAAACAGCGATTTGATTTGCACTCACAAGAGTGATTCCGTCGTCAGTCATAACCCAAATTCCGTCATAAGCACCGTCTGCAGAAGCAAAACTGAATCCATAGAAGGAGTCTTTTTCGTCAACCTCTGAAATTGAAATTGCACTCGTGGAGACTTTTGTTTGAATGGTCTCGTCGACACGACTTTTATTGTAGAAATAACTCAAAGAAATTGTTCCATTATTCAAAGAATTTCCAAAATCATCGACACCAGAGAATTGCATTTGATTTACATCTTGCAATGCAATTTCGCAAGCAGCATAACAAAGTGAGATTGTTGCATTTTGGTTGTTCCTGTAAACAAATCCCGCAACCATTGCACCTTTTGTTCTTGAGTTTTCAATGGCGATGTTTGAATAGGAATTTTTAACCAAAGAACTATTTTCATAAACAAAGCCAGAAATCACTCCAAGAGCCGAGATGTTTGTGCCATTTTTGTAGACACTGTGCACAACATTTCCAAAAGAGTCTTCCTCAGGTTCTCCTTCAAGCCCCTCGACATAACTGCTTTGGATGCTCAATGAGTTTCTGACAACAAAACCAGCGGTGATTGAGCCGTCATATTCCATAATATTGTCAATCTGTGCATTTTTAACAAATGATGCGCTGATATAGCCTGCATTTTGATTTACAAAACCAGAAACCTCGCCTTGCCCTTCCAAGTAGAAGACGCCAAGCGACTGCGATTGAAGATAGTTCACTCCCTCGATGTCAACCACATGCATAACCGACTCGCCACCAACACGGCTGTTCATAATGGAGGAATTATTTTCAATCACAAACCCAGAAACCACGCTGTTTACATTGCTTGAGTATGAAAGGGCAATATAATCTGTGTTTGCACCTCTTGTATATTTGACAACCAATCCAGAATTTCCAGTGTTCCTTGAGATTTGGTAATTTTCATCATAATAGGAAACCACTTCGCAGTTGTATATGACACCTTCATTTGTGATTGCAAAACCTGCAATTTGGATGTCTGTAAATTGGCGAATGTTGACCGCGATTTGCCCGCCGTTGTAGATATTCACTCTGACATTTCGCAGAGTCGTGTTTGATGTGACAGTGTCAAATAGAGCAAGTCTGAGAGTGGAACTTTCGGTATTTTGCCTGAAACTGTTTATGTGAATTGTGAAGCCATTTCCGTCAAGACTGTCAATCAAATCTGTGCTCAGTGGAGTGTAATCTGAAAGAACAATATCGTTCATCAAGATGTAATCTCCCGCTTCTTCCGAATTTGTCGCATAATCAATAAATTCTTCTGCTGTTGTAATTTGCGTTGGAGTTTCTTCATCGCTCCAAACCTCCACCACAATCAAGAAGTAATAATCGTCGACAAGTTCGATGCCTTGATAATTGATGACCGTTCTGAGCCTCATAAGTTGGGTCCCAGCACGCTTTCCTGAAATCATAAGCCTTGTTGAGCCGTCAGAAAGTGTCTGTTCGCTTATGTTGAAATAATCATTTGGTGTGATTGTGTCTCTGTTTTCATTATATATAGCAGTTGAAGTGTCCTCGTCTGTCGCATACCAAAGTTGCTGTTTAAGTGTAATTGGATTGTAAGTTCCAGTGTCCTCGTCCAATGCATAGTTTATGTAATACCCGACATCTTCGTCATAGAAATAGTTGTTTGTCAAGAAGTCTTCTCTGCTTTCCATCAACTTCTCAACTGCTTCCACTTGGTCTGCATCATTTCTGTCATAATTGTATTCTTCTGGAAGAATTGGATAGTCGAAATGCAATTCGGAATTGTCATTCAAATATGCGTTAAACACATCATATGTTCTGCCGTTGTAAGTCCTCGTCCCACTGCTTCCCGAAACAGATATTCCGTCGACATCCACTGAGAAATCCACCAAGCAAACTGTCGCCCTTGAGACTTTTATTTCCTGCTCGCCGTTGAGTTCTCTCGAAACGGAAGCACAAACATAGAAGATTCCGCTCGTCTGATCGCCAACCAATTTCGCATCAACCCCAGCGATAAGTTGGGCAGTGTAAATTTTGTAGTTCCCAGAAGCAACCCAAGTTGGAGTTGTGAGAGTGATGTTTGACTCGTTGTTTTGGAGATACAAATTGTAAAGATTTTGGTCAATGCCGACTCTGACGGTGACAGTCGCCGTCTCACCTTTGCCAAGAAGATAAGTCGTGGCATCGTTGACCCTGACAACAGCATCTTGCAAATAATTTACTGACAATGTCTGACTTCCAGTGGCAAGCACTTGGTCACCATTGTAATATGTCACAACAAGTCTCACTCCGCTTGTTGAGGCGAATGAACTTGAGATGTAAAGTCTGAAGTAGAAAAGTCCATCTCCCGTCTTGTCCGCTTCGGTCAAGTTCACACGGATTCCATTTTCGATTGTGTTTGTGGAACTTGAATTCACATAATAGCCATACAGTGAGTTGTATGCAAGTTTTGAAATTCCGACAGTTCCGACGCTTGTGCCTGAAACTTCATAAGTCAAAGTGAAATGCGTCATCAAAGCATATTGTGGTGTGACAGAGACAGAGATGATTGCATCTGAAGCAGGTGCAAGGGTATTCACAACCTCACTTGATGGCGTGAGATAGAGAATGGAGTTTCTTATTTGCCTTCTCTCCACTTTGTAAGTCGTTATGCTGAAATCTTCAATATCTTGAGTCTCAACTTTCAAATCAATGGTCTTCAAGCAGTTTGTGTTGTCTTGCTGGCTTTGAGCGTTTATCATAAGCACAAAGGAGTATTCAGAAGAAACCAAATGCTTCTTGTCTTCGCTTACGCCGACCAAAACTCTGTATCTATGTTCATTTCCAACGCTTGAAACTTTTGCCCAAGACACATCCAAGGACAAGTTGCTGTCCACATCAAAACGATAAGAATTATCGCTTCCTGTCCCTCGAATCTCCACCTCTCCATATTGTAGAGTGAATACCAAATTGTCGCTTTCCTCGTCAGTCTTCAACTGAACATCAAACGACGCATATTCAGAAGGGCTGATGATGAGGTTGTTTGCATTTACAATGTCCAAACTCTCCGCACCTTCGTAAACTCTGACATCAAAGGTCCTCGAAATTTTGCTGTTCACAGCCTCCGCATAGTTTTCGTATCCCTCTTTTGCAGAGAGAGTGTTGTGTTCAAGATTTGTGTATATAGTTGTTCTGTCGTCATAGAGGTGTTTTTGAAGTCCCAAAAGCACAATTTTGTTCCCACTTCTTGTGACAGTCACATAATCTTTTGCTGTCGAATCTCCAACATACTCAAAATCAATGGTGTATCCGTCAGTTTGAAGAGCATATGCAGTCGTTCCGTTCAGATACAACGAACTCGTCGTATTGTAGGAAATTGTTCTGCTTTGATTTCTTTGCAAAAGCACAACTTGTTCATCTTGAATTGGCACACCGTCAAGCACAGTGGAAAGTTGTGGCATCATATTGAGAATGATAAACTTGAATGTCTTGATTTGTGTGAAATCCATTTTGGAATGAACACTGATGTCAAACTCGTTTATCGAAGTGCTTAAAAGTCTTATTGAATTTGAGGTGATTGAAACGAGACTGCTGTCCGTCGTCAAAAGCAAACTTCTTGCTTGTTGTTCTGTCACTCCAAAGAGTTCTGCAAGGGAAATTGTGTTCAAGTTGTCGAGCATTGCCTTCTCACTTGCGTCCACAATTGTGCTTGTCGGATTGTACATAAACAACACGCCAGTCTCATATGTGACATCGCCGACAGTTTTATCACCCGCTGACAAAACTCTGTATCTTCCGTCGTTTTCGCTTGTCAAATCTTGGATGCCAATCTCGTCAATGTTCACTGCTGTGCTTTGAGAAACTGTCCTCAAATAAATATACCCAAAATTGATGTCGCTGTCAGTTTTCTCCAAATTCCAAATGGTTGAATCCAGCCCAAGACCGTTTATTTTGTCCTCGTCCGTGTCGCTTCCGTCAAGCGTTATCTTGTTTGATGCAGTGCCATTTATATATTGCTCTGAAGAGTTCACAAAACTGTAGGTGACATTCTTGTATATATCTGAAACAACCTTGTCCTCATCTGCACCAAAATAGGAAACATAACTATTTTCAAGTGTGACATATTGGTTTGAAGCACTCGACAAGAAGACGTTTGAAACATTTCCAATATATCCAAAGGATTGAATAAATCTCGCCCCATTTGAACTTCCGCCCGCAAAGACGCCGACAAACCCGTTTGCACTTATTATGTTTTTGTAATTGTAATCAAAATTTGTTCCGTCAGCATTTGTCGTTGGCAAAGAATACGCATAAACATAAGATGTCCTCACGACGCTTGTGCCTCCAGCAAACCCTACGATTCCGCCGACATTTCCTGAAGAAGTTATAGTGTTAAATTCGCCCTGTCTCTCACTGCTCTTAAACCTATAGAACTCAAATCCAGTCCCTTCAATAAGCCCATTGTTCTCTCCGACAATTCCGCCGACAAAAGTGCTTTGAGCGTTTATTGAAGCACCATAAACAAAGACATTTCTGATTGTTCCGTAGTTAAGTCCAGCGACAGCACCTGTGCGTTGGGTCGCGTAAGAAATCAATCTGCTTTCATAATACTCACTTGCGATATTTTCGTAATATACGTCAATCGCACAGCTTTCAATCAACCCGTCTTCTCCAACTTCATTTGCAATAAATCCTGCACTTGCACCACCATTCGCAGTCACTTCCCCCACAAAAGTGAGGTCTTTGATTGTTCCCGAAAGGTTGTTCACAAATGCTTGACTTCCATTTGTAAATTTCAGCGTGACATTGGAGTCATTTCCATAAATCATACCACTCAAATTTGTATAAGACTGCCAGCCAGAGAGGGTAATGTCGTTCATAACTCTGTAATATTTAGCGGTATCGATAGCCTCCAAATCAGCCTGATTGTAAACCCTGATTGCCGTGCCTTCGCTGTTTCCGTCAGCAATGGTTATGGCAATTCTCAAACTTATGTTGCTGTAATAAACCCTTTCGCCGTCATTATTTATGAAATAATTTGAAATATCTTGACTTCCATTGATAATCTCGTCATATCTTTCATTCAAGTCTGACAAAGGAATGTAGAGCGAATTTTCTTTTATACTGCCAGTTTCGTCAGTTGTGTAGTTGTAGACCAAAATCTGTCGAACACCATCGACATTCTTAACCATATCATTTGGCAAGAGATAAATATATCCTCTTCCGCCCTTGTCGGTGTTTATGTTCACATTGAAAATTTGCCCGATTGATGAGGTTGTGATTTTTATGTCATTTGTAGAACCGCTGAAAGCGTGATATACAGCAGTCAATCCAACATCATTTGCATCACTTGGCTCAACTGAAGTGGAAATTGTGAAATTCTTTTCGCTGGCATTTGAAGAGGTCAAATTCAAATAAATCTCGCCATCTGCCGTCCTATTCACCCACTGAACAGACTCCAAACGTTTTTCATTTTTGATTTCTATTTGAATTTCCGCCGTTCTGTAGAATCCGTGTTCTTCATCTGAGTAAACTACTCTCAAAATATCATTTACAGAAGTTTGCAAATTGGTTGACTTCGCAGTAATTCTGAAAGTCAAGTTTCTCCCACCATTTGCAATTGTCACATTTGAAATTTCGTAATAATCATTTTTCCACAAAGAACTTGTCTCAGCAGAAAGTTCCTGCAGACCAGATTCAAATGAGAAATACTCAAGACTGTCGACATATGTTGGGATGTTGTCATCTTGACGCATTGTCAATGTGACATCCTCAACAGAACGATTCATATCACTTATGCTGAGCGTATCCGCACTGTAAAGAAGAGTTGTCCTGACATTTGAAGAGAGATATCTAACAGAATAAAAACTCTCAATTGCAAAAATTCTCACAAAGGTAATCGTTTCGTGCTCCTCGTTGTATCCTTCTGCCAGAATTGCAACAAAACCCTTAAAGTCAGAATTTGACAAGGTCAACATTGTTTGTGAAATTGAGAAAGGTGCATTTTCAAGCGTGTTGAAATACATATAAGGATTTGTAACTTGTCCTGCAAAATTTGTGATTGCATCAATTCCTTCGCTTGAAAACTTTTCATTTGCCAACTCCAGCAAAGCATCGTAATCATTTTCATAAGACAACCCTTCTTCAACCGCCATAAATCGCATAAATTGGTCGAAGGACATATAGCGATAAGAGATTCCATTCTCGGTTAAAGTCGCGTTTTGGACAGAGGTGGAAAGAGGAAGCGAAGCCCCTGCCTCAATCATAAGCCTAGACAAAGAAGTGTTTGCATTTGAAGAGTCAGCAGACTCAGAAATAGCGTTGTTTTCCAAGAGGAAATTTTGCACCGTTGAGTCGTCCATAAAGACATTTGCTGAGGACTTGTCATTGTTTTGGACAACCAGCGAGTCAATAGGAACAAACGCCTCAACATCAAACCTCTCAGACACTTTCCCCGTGATATGCTCAAACCAGAACGACGAAGTATCCGAAAATCTGTAACTCGTCAAGTTTACGGTGAAACTTCCAACGATGTAGCCCTCACCATTTTCTTCTCCACTCTCCAAAAGTGTAAAGTCTGAATACTCAAATCCACTCGTCCCGTCATCACAAAGCGTAAGCCCAGAGTCAGTTGAAATTCCAGTGATTTTAACAGTAAATTCAAGTTCTCTTGACGAATAAACACTTGATGAGATGTAAGTCACACTGTCAATATCCGAGTCATCTTCGTTTGTGACATTCAAAGTGGTGTCATCGGAGATTTTGTAGAAAGTGAGGTGCAACAATGTGTAGGCACTTGTGTTGTGAGTTGGAGATTCAAACCTAAACTCAATATCCTCAAGCACATCAACCTCTTCTCCAGCGGTCACATAGATGCTTGTTCCTGTCTCCAATTGATTTGAAACATAGGTGTAAGAACCGCTTCTGGTGAAAGTTAAAGATTGTCCATTTGCGGTGTAAAAGTTTGCAATTTTTGAGATGTCAGCAGGAGAACTGATTGAGACACCTGCCAAATTGTCTTGTCGAGTGTCAATCGAAATTCTGTAATATCTGTCATCAACGGCAACATCTGTCGGTCCAACCACACCCTCAATTTGATATCCAAGCCCTGTCTCATAACTTGAAAAGACATCTTGAAAGGTGTTGTTCAAACTGTATCCGTCTGCGTCATAAAGATCAATGCTTGTCGCCGCATACGAAATGTCCAAATTCAAAGTTGTTTTTGTGTTGTTCGCCTCTGTGCCAAAAGTCGAAATTGCGTAGTTATAATCTGCATAATCGACTTGCAAATAAAACTCAAAACTTCCGAAAATGTTTTTTGCACTGTTGTCGATGGCGTCAATTTCGATATTGTAAGTCTTCACCGTGCCTTGACTGCCACTCGTGCTTTCCGTGTAATCGAAAATGAAATAATCTTCATAGATAGACCTGTCAACAAGTTCCGCCTGCCCATTCACAACTCGATAAACGACAGCACTGAGTCTCAACTCATTCTCTGGGCTTACATTAAGGGTCAAAGTCCCTTCAGCAGAAGAAAGATTGGAGTCATTTCTCTTGAGCGAAACTGTTGCAGATGTTGCCTGAACTATGCCGTTCCTATAAAACACATTCCCATCCACCTCAAAATTTTGAATTGTGGAATTTTCAAGCACCTCAAGCGTCAATGTTCTGCTTATGTTTGAGTTTAGTTTGTATGTAGCGACAACATTCAAATTGTCATAGGTGTATCCGCCATAGACCAACAAAGAATTTCCACTTATCTCGGCAACCAATTCGTCATCCACAAACATTTGTTTGTCCGAATCGTTTAAATTTCCGTCATCGTTTAAATCTCCAAAAGTCCAATCAATATCACAGATATTTGCGGTTGCAGGTTCAAAATCAAAATAGTCAGTGGTGACGAGTTCTTTTCTCACACCTTTCACAGCAAACAAATTTGACCTTCCGTCCTCGGAGTCTTCAGTCGCATAAGGCAAATCTTCCAAGACTGTGTTAACAGTGACATCGATATATTCAAATTGACTGGAATCTTCAATCGCAGACACTTTGATTTGTGCATAACCACTGTTTTTCTCTGCTTTGGTCAAAATCCTAAATGCATACTTCCCATTTGATTTTTGAGTCGTTGTGTTTGACCTGTCAAGTTCGATACAATCTTGTCCATAGATAATCTCGACATTAACCCCCGCATTTGAGTTGTCAAGTTCGACCTCAATCTCCTTTTGCCTATTCACACCTTGGTCGTAGTTTGTGTAAAGCACCACTTCCGTCTCTGAAACAGAAAGAGAAACTTTCTTGTCGCAAGCAGACAAAAGCACCCCACCAAGTATCATAAAAACACTGAGAATACCCAAAGCAAATTTCTTCATTGTGTCCTCCAATTTTAATATCTGCAATTAAGCAAATTTTTATATAATATATTATAAATAAAACAATTGCGAAAAGTCAAATTTTGTCGAAATAAATCGGAAAAAATATTTTTCTCTGATTTTTTCAAATTTTCTTAAATAAAAAAATTAAAAAAATTGCGAAAACAAATAAAAATGCTTAAAAATGCGTATTTTTGGAAAACTAAATTATTTTCAAAAAAATCAAAAAATATGCAAAAATGAATATTTTTTAAATAAAAATACATAAAAAGTGTTATTTTTATGCATTTTTATTATTTTTTAATTTTTAATTTATTTATTTTTCTTTTTCGTATTTTGCCTTTGTCGACTGCCCGCCTCTAATATGTTTTTCTGAAAAATTTTTCTGCATCACCTTCTGAACTTCTTCATACATTTCCCTGTCCAACAGTTGCAACCTCGATGACATATCATTGTGAACAGTGCTTTTGCTCAAATGATAGATTTCTGCTGTTTTTCTCACTGTGTCCTCTGTTTCTGCAATGTGTTGAGCGACCTGCAATGTTCGCTCCTTGATATATGGTTTCATAGCACCTCCATAAAGATACTTATGAAAGTGCTTGTCAAAATATGTTATAATTTGTCGAAATTTGAAAAAAATAAAAAGCACCTGAAATTCAAGTGCTCTTCAAATTTTGTTTATTTTGTGCTGTCCTCAATCAAAGCAACAATTTCTCCGATTGTTTTTATTTGACTGATTTTTTCATCAGGAATAGAAATTCCGTATTCCTCTTCCAATGTCATCAACATTTCAATAACATCAAGAGAGTCTGCTCCCAAGTCTTCTAAAATCTTTGATTCCATTTTCACTGAATCTTTTGAAATTCCAAGTTGCTCAGCAACAAGTTCTGCAACCTTCTCAAAAACCATATCATAAACCTCCACATTGGTATGATACCATATTAGCCCAAAGATTG
This sequence comes from uncultured Clostridia bacterium, assembly GCA_944381175.1. Lineage (GTDB taxonomy): Bacteria > Bacillota > Clostridia > Christensenellales > UBA1242 > Caccovivens. The sequence goes on from CALWKD010000017.1 coordinate 59,601, forward strand.
CAACTTATTTTCAGAATTTCCCTACTTATTTTCCAAATCAAGATAATTGTTTGGATCAACTTCAACGCCATCTTTCAAAAGTGTGAAATGCAAATGAGTTCCACTCTTTGACTCGTTTGAAGCGGAAGAGTCTGCTTCGCCAATTTTCTGCCCAGCCTCAACCTTGTCTCCTACAGCAACTTCTAAATTGTCAGAAAGGGATGAATAGATGCTGACAAATCCGCCATTATGAGAAATTTCAACCGAATCCCCTTCAAGCGAGTTTGAGTTCACCGCAGTCACTGTTCCGTCAGCAACTGAGAAAACTCCGCTGTTTTCGGAAGACAAATCTATTGACAAATGAATCTCCCACCTATTCAAACTCTCATTAAACTGTAAGCGTTCGTCTGAATAATCTTTGACAATCACAGCATTTTCCATTGGCAAAGAGAATGTTGTAACTCCTGTCGAAACTGGTGTTCCTTTCCCACTTGAGACTGTAAGTCCCACAACCAAGGCTATCACCAAGCAGAACACGCAAGTAAGTGACAAAACCCCATATCTTCTGAAAAATTTGATGAATTTTGATTCTTTTTTGATTTCCATATCTTACCTCCACACCAAGAATATTGCCACAAAAATTTCTTTTATACATGATTTTTCATTTTTAATAGCCTGTGAGTATAATTGGAAACCCAACCACAATTTTCTCACTCGTCATAGCAATTTGCACATTGACTTTTTTCCCATCCAAAAGAATTGAGGAATCGTAATAAGGCGTGTATCCATACAAAATCTGAATCTCCTCCACCTCTTCCGAGGACAACTGCTGAAACTTTATATCCGAAAGCAGTTTTTTGATGTTGTCTTGGTCTGTGTAAAACTGAACTGCATCTGAGTTTTTTATGAGATTTGCATTATCTTTTGCATTTTGAAAAGAGCAAAAATTGAAAAATTTCTCACCACAAGGAACCACCTCAAATTCACCCTCAAATTTTTCGTTTGAAACAAAACAAACCTCGCTCACTCCAGTGACGCCGAATATTTGCTCTTCCATTCTCGGAAATTGAAGACTTGAGATTGTGATTGCTATTATAAAAAGAAAAATAACCAACTTTTTCATAAGTTGATTATTCACAGAAAAATCATTCATTATTCAAGAAAACTCGTTCCGAATCGCATTTTTGCCGAAAATTCATAAGTCAAAAACTATTTTATCAAGAAATAAATGCACAAACCTATCCCGACAAAAGCAATCACAAACCCAATCCAATACAAAGCAGTTGCCATTCCTCCCTTTGCACTTCTTTGTTTTGGTTCTTTTTGCTTTTTCTCTTTTTTTGACTTTTTATCTTCGCCTATCTTCGTCACTTCTTGTGAATTTTGCACGGTCGCAGACGGAGCGGTTTGAACTTGACTTTCAGGCGAACTCTGACTTTCACTTTGCACAGCGGTTTGCTGAGCGTTTACCTCGCCTCCCTCTTTCTTTGGTGGAGGTGGTGGCATATTCCTCAATTCTTTTGGTGGAGGTGGCATAAAAGGCTTATTCTCTTCCATAAAATCTCCTTAAAAACAAAATAGAAGCAAAGATTATGACAAAAATGAATGTTTCAAAAAATCAAAACACCAAACTCTTTCTTCTCTGTCTATTTTAAGACTTTTCACAAAAAAAGTCCAACGATTTACACAGCAATTCCCCATTTTTGTTGATTTTCTTCAGAATTTTCTGCACTTTCAACAACTATTGTCAAGATATATTTCTCTTTGCTTGAAAAATTATTTTCAAGAGGAATTTGAATATAGTCGCAAAACAGCACCTTTCCTCCCACTCCAAGCACATCTTTGTAATAATAATATTCTCCGTCAAAATTAAAATTTTCGGTAGTTGAGAACTCCAACTTTTCTTCGATTGCATCACCAAAAACCTTTGCCTTAATCCTAATCAAAGTGTCATTCTCTGCGTTTTTTGCACTAATTTGAATTTTTTGTGGAATCTTTTCATTTGGCAAATATGACCCGTCAAAAGTGAACGAAAGAACACTTGCCTCATCTGGCAAAACTTCAATCGTGGATGTTTTTCCGACAGAAATATCCGAGTTTAATTTTGTGAAAGACATCGAAAAAAAGTATCCATTGACACCCAATATTATCGAAACTATAAGCAAAATTGCCAATGCAATCACAGCAAAAAGCCAGCCAATATTTGATTTATTCATAATGGTATTTTTTGCTTAAATCAAAAAGTTATGCCAATTTGAAATCAGTTTTTCTTATTTTTTCGCCTAGTGGCTCTCTCCGTTCTAAAATTCTCGATTTGAATCCTTCTAAACTCTTGACTCTCAGCCTGAAGAGACCTTCGTTTTTGCACCCAACGATACTTTTTGTTCCCATAAACCGTGTCGTAAACCATAATTCCAAGTCCCTGCAACAAGTAGAAATAATAGTCGCAGAATCTCCAAATGAGCAAAGGCCAAAAGACGCTTCCTCCAAGATATGACCTAAAGAGCCACGCAAAAGTGATTTCGTTCAAGACCAATCCACCAGGAAGAGGAATAAACACAGTCGCTAAATCGACAAGCACGGTGTAGACAAAAAAGTCCCCATAAATACTTATGTCGCAATCTCCTCTAAATGCACAACAAATAAAGAAAGGAATTGAATAAAGCAAGGCAAATCTTGCGACATTCAGCACAAATTGGTAGACTAAGTCAAACTTGCTCTTTGCAAATTCTTTCATCGACGCTTGGTAGTCCTCAATAAAAGTCACAACCTTTGAATACGCTTTGTCAAAATCTTTCAAAATTCTCATCTTGACCAAAACTTTGATCGCCCAACCTGCAACATTCAAGCAAAGTTTCTTGGAGACAGAGAATGTGAGCATCAAAATCAACATCACCAAAGTGAAACAAAAAACAATGACACTGATGATTGACACCATACCAGTGATACCATTTGAAAATGAAATAATGAGGCAAATCATCGTAAGCAAAAGCCACGCAGTGTTTTGAAACATCAATTTTGAGACTGGAATTGAGAGTGACGCAGCACCAGATATGTCTCTTTTTGAGAGGTAGTTGATCATAAAAGACTGCCCGCCATTTGGAATGAATGTGATTCCGTTGTAATATCTCCAAGTCGCCATTGATTTATATGACAATGCCCATCTTGACCTCAAGGTCTTTCTGTAAATCAACCTATGAACTGAAAGCACATCCAAAAAAACAATCAGAGCCAAAAAGAGAAAGACGACAACCAAAAACCAGCCATTCACAACCTGTCCAAAAGGTGCTTCTTCGCCACTTGTGAAAATATCCCAAATCAAGATACCCACAACAAGCACTATGTTGAGAATAAAAAATATTGCCTTCCAAATTTTCTTTTTCTTGGTTGAGGTTTGAGACTCTTCAATTTCCTTATTTACTTCTTCAAGTTTTTCCTCAACCTTTTTGTTTTCTTCCTCAGACAGCCCTTTATCAATTTCCTTTTGTCTTGCGATTTTTCTGTCTGACCTTCTTTTTTTTATGCGCGAAAAAAGTGATTGCTTTGAAGAATCTTCAGCAATTTCAATCTCCTTTTCTTCATCTTTCACTTTTTTTTCGCCAAGCATCTCATATTAATATTAGCAAAAAAACAACTCCTTGTCAATTTAAACAGGAGTTGTTGAAATTTTTTAATACAAATCTTTGATATTTTCGGTGTGAATTTCGATAGATTTTGTTTTATCTCTCAAATCATTCATATCCATATTTTGGAAAACCGAGAAATTGTCAGACGCAAGTTCGTCATACAAAAGGTCAAGAAGTGTTTTGCTTGAGAATACATTCAACTTTGTTGAAGCAAGAATTTTGATATTCTCTTGGTCACTGGAAGCATCAAATGATGATGTGACATCAAAGAGGTTTTGAACCTTGCCTGCATAGAAGAAAACATAAAATCCGTCGTCAGCCTGCACAATTTCGGACATATCACCAATCTCAGCATTCCCGTCATTATACAACTTCAAAATTGCCTCTTGGATTGCCTCATCTTCATATCCTTCAGGAGTGATAGCCTCCGTGCCAGAAGCATTTACACCAAAGACAGCATTATAATCTGCATTTTTGTATGTGTCGTCATCATTATATAAGTAGAAATATTTCCTGTATTGTTCAACCTTGTTCTCAGTCGAACCTTTTACATCTCTTTGAAGATATGTTTCAAGGGTGTTTACAGAGATTGTGTCTTCCACCTTACCTGTCTCGGCATTTCTAACAGAGACAAGTTCTTTGTTCCTATCAAACAATTTTTGAACTTCAATATTGTATTGAGCGTTTGAAATCTCACCATTATCCCTTTGTGTTTGAAGTTCGCTCAACCCATCAACCGATATTTTGATTGGTGCAACATAGAAATAATTCCCAGCACTTGCATTATCTTTGTTTTCAACGATATAGTCTACATTTGCTATGTCAGTAAGCACAGAACTTTCAAAAGAGGAGAAATTTTCTTCCATAACATAGTTTGTGTAATCAACTCTCACTCTTTGTGAGTATGCTTTCAAAACGTCTGTCACAGTGACATTTGAGATATCTCCATTTGCCTTGTTGTATAAATCTTCATATTTTTCAACAATATAATTGTCCCTCAAAATCTCATAGACTCTGTTGATTTCAAACTTAAACCACTCGTCGCCTTTGAGATTTTTGTAAGAGTAATTATCTTTAATATCTTCCAAATATCTGTTGTAAGCAACGCTCCAAGCCTTTTCTTCAGTCATTGCATAAATATTTTCAAACATCAAATCTTGGAAAGGATATTCTCCGTCAACTTCCAATTCAAAATCAAAATTTCCATACTCATTTGAATGAACAGTGTAATTTCCTCTGATTGCAGTGTCAGTGTTCTTTTTCTTTATAGCCCAATTTCCGTTTTCATCTTGCACCAAAGAGTCGATTTGAGAACTGTAATCAGTAAACACGGAAGCATCAGTGTTTGTCGAAGAGGAATCGCCCTCAGGCTCTTCATAGCCTTCAAGATATGATTTCAAGTTTGAAAGCACCGCATCATAAGTTGAATCCCAAAGATACGACTTTTCACTTGCATCAAAAAGTTCCTTTCCCATTGCTTCATATCTATCTTTAACATCTTTGATTGTCAAATATTTTTCAACTATTGTCTCAATTGTGGTTTTGACTGCCTGTTCTGTTGTTTGTCCATAGTTTTGAACATAGTTGTATCCATAACTGTTGAAAGCGGTGATAAGTTCCCTCTTTGTAATCTCTTGAGTGGAGTTGTCTTGATAAGTTATCGTCGCAACAACCGCCTCATAATATTTCTCATCTTTTCTTTCGACCAGTGCACAACCTGTAAAAACAGAGAAACACATCATAAACACAAGCAATAACGATAAAATCTTCTTTTTCACATTAAATCTCCATTTTTGTAAATAGGGGAATCCCTGCATTTTGTCTCTTAAACTGTAGTATTATATAATAAAACGAGACAAATTTCAAGCAAAAGAGTGCAAATTCTTAATCTTTTTTAAATCCAACCGCATTTGAGAAAATCTCAATCAAAAGGTCAACCTTTTCTGCCACTTTCCCGTTTGAATTCACACTTAGAATTGGCAAATCTTCAAATTTTAGTCGGGTGTCGTAAAATTTGATAACATTCGACAATCTTCCGTCAATTACCTCCTCATTCTTATAGAAATACACAAGACAATCTTTTGCATTTATTTTTATTTTGAAGACATTGAAATTTTTGGCAAGATTTTTTAGGTATGCCACTTTGCAAAGGTTTTCAACCTCAGTCGGCATATCGCCATAACTGTCCACGAGATTTTCCGTCGTCTGACGATATTGCTCAATAGTGGAAATTCTGCTGATTTTGTTGTAGAAGATAATTCTCTCCTCTTGCGACGAGATATAATCCTCCCCAATAAATGCGTCGAGCATAAGTTCCATTTTGATTTCTTTCTCCGCCTGCGGTTTTTCACCAGCAATCTCCTTTGTGACCTCTTCCAAGAGTTTGACATAGAGGTCATAACCCACTTTTTGCATATGACCGTGTTGTTCTTTTCCCAAAATGTTTCCCGCTCCACGAATCTCCAGGTCTCTCATAGCAATCTTGAAACCGCTTCCAAGTTCCCTAAACTCCTTGATAGCCTCAAGCCTCTTGTAAGCATCTTCGGTGAGCACCTTTCCTCCGTCATAGGTCAGATACGCATATGCGAGTTTGTCGGACCTTCCAATTCTTCCTCGAATTTGATACAACTGACTTAAGCCCAAATTGTCGCAATCGACGACAAAAAGTGTGTCTAGTGCAGGCAAATCAATGCCGTTTTCAATCAAAGTGGTGGAGATAAAGAGGTTGAACTTCCCGTCATACAGATCCGCAATCACCTTTGCAAGTTCCTTTTCATACATTTGCCCGTGTGCAACCCCGATGCTTGCCTGAGGCAAAAACGATGCAACGTGAGATCTAAAATTGTAAATTTCCGCAACTTTATTAAACAAAACCAACGCCTTCCCACCACGAGACAACTCCCTTGAGACAACATCTTGAAGTAGTTGGTCGCTGTAAGGCGTGACATAGGTTTGAATTGGAAGTCTGTCTTTCGGCGGTGTCGCGATGACACTTATGTCTCTGATTCCAGAAAGTGACATATGCAAAGTTCTCGGAATTGGAGTTGCAGACAAGGTCAAAACATCAATATTTGTCTTGATTTTTTTGATTTTTTCCTTATCTTTGACGCCAAAACGCTGTTCTTCGTCCAAAACGAGAAGCCCAAGGTCCTTAAATCGCAGTTTTTCGTTGAGAATTTTGTGAGTGCCAATCAAAAGGTCAACTCTCCCCTCTTCCACCTTTTTATAAATCTCTTGTGTTTCTTTTTCCGACTTAAACCTATTTAAAATCTCAATTCTCACTCCGAAATCTGACATTCTTTTCATTGCCGAGCGATAATGCTGTTCGCTCAAAATTGTGGTCGGACACAAAAACGCAACTTGTTTTCCATTGTAAATTGCCTTAAACATCGCCCGAAACGCAACTTCCGTCTTTCCAAAGCCCACATCACCGCAAAGAAGTCTGTCCATAATCTTTGGGCTTTCCATATCTTTGTCTATATCAACAACCGCCATTGCTTGGTCAGGCGTCAACTCAAACTCAAAAGCATCAGAAAACTCTTTTTCAAGTTCTTCATCTCGGTGAAAGACAATTCCCTTGCTCTCCTCTCTTTCCTTGTAAATCTTTGCAAGTGAAATTGCCACTTCTTTCAAATCTTCTTTGACTTTTTGCTTAAGTTTGCTCCATTCGTTCGAGCCAAGAGCATTGAGTTTTGGGTTGTCTCCGCCCACATAAGCGGTGACGAGGTTCGCCTGCTCGGTTGGAAGATACAAAAGTGCACCGTTTTTGTATTCCAGAACAAAATAATCTTTTTCAAAATGCGAAAGTTTCAAGCGCACAATATCTTTGCATTTTCCGATTCCATAAAAAGAATGGACGACATAATCTCCAACTTTTGGCAAATATGAAAAATTCTGCTTTCCAGTGCGGAAATCAGTTCTGTTGCTTCGATACATATCATCAGTGCCAATTCCAACAACACCTTTTGAAAGAAAACTGAAAGAATATGGGAAATAATCTCTACACAAATAGATTGAATTTTCGTCGGTGACATTCCCGTCAAAAACCTTGTAAGGAACACCATTCGTAACCAAAAATTCTCTCAACATCTCAAAAAAACTTCCAGCATACAAAAAGACCTTAATCCGTCCGTCTGCATACATTAAAATGTCTTTTTTGAGGGCCATAAAATCAGTCACATAACTTTTCTGCCCAATCGTTTTGTTTTCAAAATCGCACTTTTCGGTGTTTGAAAAAATGACACACTTTGACAAATCTGTTTTTCCGAAATCAAGAAAGACTTTCTCAACATTCCAAGACAATTCCGCTCTGCTTTTTGCCAAAATATTGCATTCGTTCTCAATTTTTTGCGGTTCTTCAACAATAATTGAATCGCACAAATCAAAAACTGTATTCTCTCCAAACTTCAAAAAAAGTGGCGAAATTGCAACTTTTTGCACAATTTGTTGTGTTTTCATATTTGAAAAATCAAAGGAAATTATCTTCTCAATCTCGTCATCAAAATACTCCACACGATAAGGAAATTCTTGCCCAGCCGAAAAGATGTCAACCACCTCTCCCCTCACCGCAAATTGCCCAACAGCAGAAACATATTCCACCCTCTCAAAGCCGAAATCGGAAAGTTTTCTTGAAAGTTTTTCAATTGGAAATTCCTCGCCCGCCTCAAATCTTATTTTCTCATCAAGAAAGTCCATATCAAATTTGGTTGTAAGTGAGGACGGCAAAAAAATAAGCACATCAATCTTATCGTTCAAAAACCCTGAAACAGCAGAGGCAAACGGAAAGAGGTTTTCATCTTTTTCGTTTTCATTTTCCCTTCCGCAAGAGACAATCTCAACATTTCTCCCACAATCTGCCAAGCCTTTTTTAAGTTTGCTTGCACTGACAAAATCGGAGCAAAGATAGACAAGTTTTCCCTTCGACGCACAATACAAGACTTTTTCTCCGACAAAAAAACCGCCCAACTTTCTTTCGTTTGGCAAAATGTTGTTTTTCAGATACTCAACAAAATTATCCATCGCTAAATTCTCGCACAAATCTCATCGACCGCTTTTGCGATAATAGGCTCAAAAACGCTTCTGTCAAACTTTGAAAGCACATAATCTGCAAGGTCCATTGAAATATCTCTTCCAATGCCAATTTTGACACGCTCAAAATCTTGACCGATGTATGAGACAATGCTCCTAAGTCCATTGTGTGTGCCAGCAAAGCCGTGTTCTCGATAGCGAATATTCCCTTTTGGCAAATCAATATCATCCACCACAACGATTATTTTTGCATCTTTAAACTTTTCTTTGACCAAAACGACACACTCTCCGCTCAGATTCATATAAGTTTGAGGTTTGACAAGCAAAACTTTTTCCCCGTTTATCACGCCCTCGCCCACAAGAGCCTTAAATTTTTTCTTGTCGACGGAAATACCGAAACGCTCTGCCAGAGCATCAATCGTTTCAAATCCAATATTATGATAAGTCCCTGCATACTTTGCGTCGGGATTTCCAAGTCCAACCACAATCACCATTTCAAATTTTTTCCTTTATAATTCTTGCAAATGGGCCGACGGTTCTCTCATTCTCAATCTTCCCACTTTCAATGTAACTTTGACAGATAAACGCTCCGTCGCAAACAATGCTATCTATGATATAATTTCCACTTTCCAAAATGACACCTTTGCCGATGTAGGTCTGCCCTTTGAGGATGTTGTTTGGATAAACAATCGTTCCGCCCTCAATCTCAACATCCGCGTCAATAAAAATGGTGTTTTCTCCAAACAAAATGACGCCATTTTCTTTGTGATAGGACAAAATTCTCTCATTCAAAACCTTGTAAGCGAAGGAGATTTTCGCAGTTTCATCAACAACAAAGAAATCGTCCTTTCCAAAAGACATCTCCCCTGTGGACATCAACATCTTTGCGTTTTTCAAATACTCAGACTTAAACACAACCCCACGAGGAAGTCTCATAAAATTTAAACCATTCGCAGTGAAATAATTCATCATTTCAAGAAATGTCGCCTTCTGCAAAAGTGGTGCATCGCTATACAAAACGACGACAAAACTTGCCCTGTCAGCATACGGTCTTGCCACATCAAGCACATCCACATCTGTTCTCTCTTCCAAAATCACCTGCTCGCACCCCGAACTTGCAAGCCTCACCCAGTCCAACATCGACTTCCCACAAAGACTGAAATCGGCATTCATTTTTTTTGATTTCAAAATCAAAACGAGCGTATCCTCAGCAGACCAATCCACGATTTGCCCTTTTGCGAGAGGTTTTGTTTTCATATCTTGCTCCAGAAAATCAAAACTAATCTGATTTTCCAAAGTTTCTGTTTCCATTTCCAAAATCATATTATCCATATGATTATTATAATTTTTCTTGCCGTCTTTGTCAACCAAGATAGACTCTCCCACAAAATTATAGACAAAAATTCTTAAATTCATTTTTAAAATGACAAAAAATATGATAAAATAAACTATGATGAAAGCAAAAAGCGTGCAAATTTGTATGTTGGTGTTTTTGGTGGTGTTTCTTCCAGCAATGATTTTCACTTTCGCCAGCACGGCAAGATTCCATAGTGCCCAAGCGGAAGAAAGTTCTGTGATAATTGAAGATCCCACGCAAACCGAAGAGCCTCTCTCTTCAAATGCCACGATTGAGGACCTGACGGACAGCGACGGGTTCTTCACAGTGAAATCAGCTCCAGTCGGCAGGACATCAGCCACTCCAAATTGCACACTCCAAACGACGATGACCGACAGTGGAGAAACCATCACATATTACTGCTTCAAATGGAGAGACATATCTTCAATAACCTTCAGTTTTTCTTCAAATCTTTCAAATTCGAGATATCTTTTCACAAATTATGAGTTTATTGTGACTTCAATACAAAACGAAAATCTTGAGACACCAATTGGACAAGGCAAGACCCAAACTCTTCTGTCAAACACGATAGCAAACAATCGTCCGTCTTTCCCAAATGTGTATTATTATTTTGACAGCGATGTCGACACCTCAGGTTCTGCGACAATGTTCAACGGAACCGACTTCGGACTTTACAAATTTGATTTCAACTATACCTACACAGAAAACACATCCGACGCAACTTCTCACACCATTTCAATCGGAGAAATTTACATCGCAATAATTCCAGACGACATTGACCCAATCTCCGCTTCGCAGATAAGTTTGACTTATTCAGTCTCCAGTTCAAACCAACTTATGAATGTTTACAATCTCTCTTTTTCAAACAAGGATACTTTCAGATATGTAAACCCAAAATACATCAAATGGACGGTGATTGGAGAAGACAAGAGAAATGTTGATTATGTTTTGACAAAGCAATACAGAGATGAGTTTTATCCTTCATATTCATACATTTGGTCGGCACTTCCAGATGATATGCAAGAAGGTGACAATTTCATTTTGGACACAAACAACATTGAAGGAGAGTGGAGAGTTTATTGCACAATCTACAATTCTGATGACACCGTGAAAGCAGTTTTGTCGACAGAAATTTTGTCCACAATAAAATATGAAGAAGAGTCAAATCTCTGGCTGATACTCCTCATAATTTTGATAATAATTTTGATTGCAATAATAATTTCTCTCATAATTTATCGCCATAAAAATAAAGAAAAAGTATAAAAAACACACTCCGTAGTGTGTTTTTTGTTTATTTTTAAAGATTTTATTGTCTTAAATTTAAAAATTAAAATTCCAAAAATCAGAAAAAATAAATTCATTTATTTCTTAAAAATTTTAAATAAAAAATCTAAAGGATATTATGGAAACTAGCACCCATAAAATGTTGGAATGTTTCAACATAGTGTTTTATTATTTCAAGTGAAGTGAAAAACTCAATTTCTTCCTCTTCGTCTATGTAAGTTTTAAGTCTGACGATTTCCACTCCCAACTGTTCAATAGATTTGTGATTCACCATAAAACACAGCCTCCCCTCATTTTCCTTCCAGGACACTTCCAAATTGTCGACGAGGGAAGCAACCTCTCCGTTTATTATTCCGCCATTCTCTTCCGAGGCGAGTTCAATTGCATAGCAATAGTTCTTCACTTCCATCAAAGAGCCCGCAACAAGCCTGTCTTCAATCACACAAATTGCAGTCAAAAGTGCCAAAATCACCAAAAAAGAGACCAATTTAAAAACCCCAACCTTAGTCATTCTTCCACCTTCCCGAGAGGTTTGGTCTGAAACGTTTGGTATTTTTCTCCATATTTTTGAAGATAAACCGCACCATTTTTGTCGATGGTCATAAGCAAAACATCTTTTATCTTTTTTATTTTTGCCTTATTCAAAATGTTTAAGACTTGAGTTTTGTCAATCTTTGCGATTTCAAGATTGTTGTTTAAAATTCTTCCTTCATTTATGATATTTACTGGGATGACGCTTTTGTCAATCTCAAGTTTCATATCTTGAATTGTGACAGGCGAATACTGACTTTTCGGCAAAACACTCATCTTTCCGTTCGTTTCCATAATCGCATACTGCACCTGCTCCACACTGAAATACCCACAACCTCTTATCGCCTCAAAGACATCGTCGACGGAAAGGTTGAGATTTTTCAACGCTTTGTAATCGATGCCATTTGGGTTTATCACAATCACTGGCTTCCCACTCAAAAAAGAAGAAAATTTGTGGCTTATCGAACTTAAAAATGTGAGCACAAAATGCAAAAGCACTAAAGTAAGCACAGGCACAATGCCGTGCAAAACTGGGACAGACACCTCAGCCATAGGAATTGTTGCAAGGTCGGCAATGATAAGCGTGAGGACAAGTTCAAAAGGTTGCATCTGCCCGAGTTGGCGTTTGCCCATCAACCTATAAAGAAACAAGACCACCAAATAAATTATGATTGCTCTAACTACTATCGTCAACATATCCGTATTATGAGCATAAATTATTTTTTCTTTCTAGATTTTTTGAAAAATACCGCAATTTTTGCTGTTTTTCCCTTCTTTTTTATGAATTTTTCTTTGAATTGAACCAAATAAACAGAAAAATTTACAACATTAAACACCATACAGAGCGTGACAAAAATCAAAACTCCAATCATTCCAGAAAGCAAGATATTGAAAAAACTTGGCATAATAAAAGCAAAAATGGAACTCAAAAATGAGGTGATTGCAACGGTCGGCAAAGATAGAAGAATCATCGTCAAAAGCATTTTTGATAAGCCCACTTTGATTTTCAACCTCTTTTTCAACATCAAAATGTTTAAAGTGGAGGAGATGACGGCCGAAAGCCCCATTCCGATTATCAACGCATTTATCCCGACAAATTGTGGCAGGATGAAAATCGCAAGGAACATAAAAACATCGCCAATGACATAATTTACGAAAGATTTGACCTCAAGCCCTACGGAATTTAAGATTGCAGAAGCAATGTTGGATATTCCCATTGGAATCATTATCCACGCCGAATACTGCAAAAGTGTTCCGCTTAGAGCATCGTCATACAAAAACAACCCAATCCTATCCCCAATTGCGATGAAAACTGGAACAATCATAAACGAGACAAAAATCGCAAACATAAGAGAAGATTTGACTCTTTTTTCAATGTGTTCGTTGTCATTTTTCACAAGTGCCATTGAGATGTCTGGAACAAGTGCCGTCGCAAGCGAACCAATGAGAGCGGACGGCAAAAACAAAAGCGGAAAAGTCATTCCGAGAGCGACCCCATAGATGCTCATTGCCTGCTCCAAAGTGTATCCTGTCGCCATAAGTCTCGCAGGAAGAATGAGAGCGACAAGAGGCTGGGTGAAACTGCTCAAAACCCTCACTCCTGTGATTGGTGCAGATTGGCGAATGACCTTTTTGTAAATCTTGGTAGGCTTGGACATTTTCCCGCCATAGAAAAAATACAACAGCACAACAAACAACGCAGAGACAAAGCAAGAAAGTGTGAAAGACCAAGCGACAGCCATTGCATTTTGGAGAGCGGTCATTCCCGAGGCGAGCACCAAAACGCAAACAACAATCTTGACAATTTGTTCCAAAAGTTCTGAGACGCAAAGTCCAAAATAGTTGTCCGATCCCCACATTGCACCGCGAAAAACGCTGTAAATTGAAGAGAAAATCAAAGACGGAAGAAGAATAATCAAAATATTCATACAATTTTGGTCGGTGAAGATATTTTGAAAAAGATTTCTGAAAATCAAAATCACAAGGCACAAAAAGATGCTGACTGCAAGTCCAATAAAAACACTGGTCGTGACAAGACTTCCAATTGCCTTTTTGTCAGATGAGACTCTATAACTTGCGGTCATTCGAGAAATAATCAGCGTAAATCCGCTTGACACCACCGTCAAAAGCACCATAAAAATGGAAAGCGCAACTTGATAAAGTCCAAGCGCCTGTGCACCAATCGTCCTTGAAAGGAATATCCTAAACAAGAAGCCCAAAAGCCTTGTCAGGACGGAAAACATTGTTATGAGTGCGACATTCTTAAAAATAGATTTCATACAATTTAATTTACAAGCATTTGATAGAATATATTCCAAAAAAGAGGAGAGAATTTTATGAGTATAAAAAAAATCTCATTCCCATATTATCAAGTCAAAGCAGGAGAAAATTTGCGAACAATCTCCCAAAAATTCAACATCGATAGCACAAAAATTCTCCTTGACAACCACCTCGCACCAAAACAAATCAAAGAGGGAGTTTTTATTATATTGAAAAAAGATTAAAATAAAAACATCAAATTTTGAATATTTTTTATTTTATATTTTTATTATTTTTAATGCAAAAAAATACATTAAAAAAATAAAAAATGCAATTTTTAACACTTTTTCTGCCAGAAAATATGCAATATTTAGCATTTTTTATTATTCTTGTCTTTATTTTCTTTTTCCTTTTTTATTTTTTCTTTTTTATTTTTAATTTTATCAAATTTAGTTTTTATTTTTTCCTCTCCCGCCTCAATATTTGTCACAATATTTTTCGTAACTTTGTTTTTTATAAAATTCTCAATATTTTCGCGATACTTGAAAGACAGATACAAGACAACTCCGACCAAAACCAAAATTCCAGCCCAAACTGCAAGTCCCCAACCCTTGTATGGAATTATCGTTCCACTTCCAAGATAACACGTCAAAAAGATTCCAATTGTTCTCGAAACCAAGTTTGTCACAACAAAGAAACTCCAAGTCATATTTGTAAGTCCAGCAACAAGACAAAGTATGTCATCTGGAAAAATTGGCAAAATCATCATCACGACAAAAGAATATTTTCCATTTGTCAAAAATTTTGTCCACTTTTTGCAACTTTCTTCTCCCACCATATATGAGACCAATTTTCTTCCAAACTTTCTCCCAAGCCAAAAAGCAAAGACGCTCCCAAGCAAAATTCCAGAAAGGCTCAAAAGAGCGGCTTGCAGTGGTCCATACACCAAGACGCCCGCCAAGGTCGAGACGGCGGAGGGAATAGGCAAAAATGTCACCTGCAAGAATTGAATCAAAACAAATGCAAGTCTCCCCCAAAATCCCAAAGAGAGGATAAGTTGACGAATCTTGTCAACCGAATTGATATAATTCCAAAGTCCAGTCCAAACCATAATAAAATATGACAAAACAAGTATCGCAATCAATGAAACGATCACAATACTTGTGTGAATAATTTTTTTCTTCTTGGACATTTTCTTTTCAGGACTTGATTTCATAATTTATTCTATTCTCATATCTTTTCATTTTTCCCAATTAAATTAAGGATTATATTCGCTTGGATTTGTGTTTTTCAATTTGTTCTTGACCGCCTCAACATTCTCTTTCGTCACCTTTTGAGGCTTTATGAGTTTGACATCACTTGCTGGAATCGTCATCCCTTCCACAGTGTCCTCAATTCCTTCCATAACAATTCCGTCTTGCGCTTGATAAAAATCGTGTCTGATTTCCTTTTCGCTGACGAGTTCTCCATTTTTATAATATTGCAAAAACGCCTTGCTTTCATACCCCTCTCTTGGATATTTGATACGCAAATACTCGCCTTTGTAGAGAATTTTGTTTGCATACAAACCTTTCTCATCTTTCACAACTCTGTCACCGTTATGTGGCAAAATTTTCACAAGTTCCGACCTAACCTTGACCGACTCTCCGTCCTCAAACTTCTGCCCATAAATCTCCACCTTGACCGTCTTGTCATCGCAACTGGTTTTGATGTAAATTGGACTTTCCAAATTGTTTTGAAAAACAAGGTCGGAATAATCTCCAGAAACCATTGCATCAAGCGAAAGTGGAACATAAGATGCTGGCAAAGAGTGATGATTTACACTCAAAACATCTATATCTGAGAGCAAGAGAGCATTGTAAAGTGTGGTCGACGCCTGACAAACCCCTCCGCCAACTCCGTCAACATAAACCCCGCCCACAATTATGTGTGCATTTTTGTATCCCGCCTCTTCTGTCCTTGCACCAGTTGTCTCATTGAATGAAACGGTTTGTCCTGGCTGAACAATCATCCCATTGAAACAGTCAAGTGCTTTTTTGATGTTGCTTTTTCTTGCACTTCCGCTCTTTTCATAGGAAGTAGAAAATTCCGAACGTTTGACCACACTGTCCTCAAGGTCTTGAAGATTTATTTCTTCTCCGATTTCAAAAATTGGAATCTCAATCTTCACCTTTGTTCCCATTTTCAACGCATTGTCAATCTCTTGATAGAGTTTGTCTCTGTTCACAAGAATTGCATTCTGCCCAGCGTCAACAGAAAATGGTTTTTCATTTTCAGGATTAAAAATCAAACTTGCACTTCTCGCCTCTTGCTCCACCTCAGAAATTATCTCATCAAGTTTCTCATTCATATTCGCAAGCACACAAGTGTAAGACACCTGAAAATCTTTTCCATTTTCCTTTATCTTTTTTGATTTTGACAAATTTTGGAAAAAGTTTCCATCTCTTCCATATTTGGACAATTGCGAGATGACAGGCTGAATTTTGTTGTAAACCTCAAAATCGTTGCCTTTCAAGACCCAAGTCTTATCTTTGCACGAGAGTTCTATTTCGATGTCTTTTTTGTTGTTCAACATATCTGTCAAAACGACGTTCTCCGCTTCCGCGACAGACATCCCTCCCACATCAATTCCATTTATTCTTGTGTTCTCATAAAATTTTTCGTTTCCAGTCAAGACATTTTCAAAGAAAAACTGACAAGAAATAAGCAGAGTGACCGACAATGCAGAAACTCCCAAAAACCAAAAAAATCCAGTCTTTTTCTTTGATTTTTGCTTCTTTTTCTCTTCAATTTTTGTCTCTTTATTTTTTTTGATATTTTCCGATTTTGATTTCTTTTCTTTTTTCATATTGCTATTATGTCAAATAATCAAAAAAATATGAAAACATCAAATTTTGCATAAAAAATAAAAAAATTACTAGAAAAAACTAGTAATTTTGCAGGTTTTTCTCGATTTCAGCAAGAAGTTGTTTCTTATCATTTTGCAATTTCCCATCAAAAACTTTGCTCAAAAGATTTTGCAAAATCTTGTTATAATTTCTTTTGTCGATGTTTTTAAAGTTGTTTTTTATATCATTCTCATTGATTTTCAAATCAGAAATTTGGATGACAAGCCCGTGCTCGATGATGTATTGATAAAAGAAATTGTATTTGTTTTGCACCCTCTTGCTTTTCCCTCCCAAAAGAGAATAGATGTTTGCCCAATCTTCATAATACTTGAAGAAATATTCCTTGTTTTTCATTCCCAAAAGAGCGTTGTAATATCCCGCAAGGTAGACAAAAATCTTTTCGGAAAGTGCACTCGGCAACTGGAATTGTTCTTTCAAAAACCTCTCCAAAAATGCTTCCAAACAATCTGGCTTTTGCGTGTCAACAATATCCACCAAAAGTCCCAAAAATCTATCTTCAACTTTGTAGACCATATTATATTTGACAGTGGAATTTTTGAGCCCAAAATATTTCCAAACTTCAAGCACATTCAAAAGTCTTAAAGCCCGAGCCAAACTTTTTTTGTTTATGTTGTATCTCTTGTCGCAATACAAGATTTTCTCAATTTCAAGATATTTCCTCGTCCCCGAGATATCTTGAAGGTTTGATGCATACTTTATGGCGGAAGATAGAGTGCTCTTGTCTATTGAAAAGTTCAGTTCTCCAGCAATTCTGACCATTCTCAAAATCCTCTCGCCATCCGACTTCAAAACTTCATCAGGATTTGTGTTGCATCTGATTATCC
Organism: uncultured Clostridia bacterium; assembly: GCA_944381175.1. GTDB lineage: Bacteria > Bacillota > Clostridia > Christensenellales > UBA1242 > Caccovivens. The sequence goes on from CALWKD010000017.1 coordinate 77,398, forward strand.
CCTGTTTCAAATCAATTATTCCGTGATAAAAATCGACGCTTTCGTCTTTGTTTATGTTGTAATAAATTGAATTGATTGAGAAATCCCTTCTCTTTGCATCCTCAGCAATATCCTTTGTCCTCTCAACTCTTATTGGGGTGTGAGAGCCGTCATCCGCGTAAACATCCTTTCTAAAACAAGTGTACTCATACTTTTCGTCACCTATTGAAATAAGAATAGACCCACATTTAAGATTCTTAATCTTCGTGGAAAACTCACTGCCACTGAGCCTTTTTGTGACCTCCTCAATATCCACAGGACTTGCCAAGTCGACATCGCCTGAGGCAATTCCAAGCAACTTATTCCTGACATAACCTCCCACGACATACAGATTCTCAGGGAAAAATTTTGCCAACTTTCTAAGATTTTCGGAAACTTCAATAAACATATAAAAACTCCAAAATTCAACAATAATTATACTAAATAATTTAATTTAAAAAATTAAAAAAGTCAAATATATTTGACATTTAAAATAAATTTTAATATCATAGACTATATTGAACAAACCAATGCCAAATGTGGCAGAAAAATTAAGGATTAGAATGTGAAAAAAATTAAGCGAAACAAAAAAAAGAAAGCGGTCATTCAGGACATTCCAATTGTTAGATACCAAACTGACATTGATATCGGTCTTTCTGAAGAACAGATAAATGAGAGAATCGAGCATCATCTTGTAAACGACACAAAAATTAAAACTTCAAACTCCTATCTCACCATAATCAGAAAAAACCTTTTCACCATATTCAATATGATTTGGATTGTGATTGCGGTGGCACTTATGTGCGTTGGAGCGTGGAGCGATTTGCTCTTTTTGTTTGTCGTGATTGCAAACACCGCCATTTCAATTTTCCAAGAAATCAAATCAAAGATAACCGTTGAAAGACTCTCAATGGTCTCCGTGCCAAAAATAAAAGTCATAAGAATGGGCGTCCAACTTGAAGTCAAAAGCGAAGACCTTTTGCTTGATGACATCATTATTCTTGAAAACGGGAACCAAATCCCTGCGGACTGCATAATCGTGGATGGCACAGTTGAGGCAAATGAAAGTTTGCTCACAGGAGAGTCAAACGCAATCAAGAAAGTCGCTGGAGACACTTTGCTTGCGGGAAGTTTCTTGGCATCTGGGGTTTGTTATGCGAGAGTGGACAAAGTCGGAAAAAACAACTACATCCAAACCGTCGCCGAGAGAACAAAGGACTTCAAACCTCAGACCTCAAACCTTTTCAAGGATTTGAACAGTTTGATAAAGGTCATAATCGTCATCTTGATTCCTGTCGGCGTGTTGACTTTCTGTAAAGAGTTCTTCATCGCGGGAACGAACATTGAGGATTCCATAACCAGCACAAGTGGTGCTCTTGAAGGGATGATTCCTGCTGGGATGTACCTGCTTATCACGGTTGGGCTTACGGTCGGAGTTATGAAACTTGCAAGAAAACGCACACTCGTGAAAAACATCTACTCCATTGAAATGCTTGCAAGAGCGAATGTCTTGTGCCTCGACAAAACAGGAACAATCACCGACGGAACAATGAATGTGGTGAGTGTGGAACTTCAAAATGGTGCAACAAGTGAGAAAGTTGAGAAGATTATGAAGTCAATCTTGGCAAACCAAAAGTCCTCAAACGCAACCAGTGTCGCTCTTATCGACCATTTTGGAAAAGATTTGACTGCTGAAGCAAAAAATGTCATCGAATTTTCTTCTCAAAGAAAATATAGTGCAACAACATTGACAAATGGAAAGACATATTACATTGGTGCGATTGGCTTCATCAAATGTGCCATCACCTCTGCACAAAAGAAACTTATGAACTCCTATATGGAGAAAGGTTTGCGTGTAATTTCCCTCGTCGAAGACGCAAACTCCTACAACGAAAAAAGTGCGGGCAAAATGGGAAAACTTTTGGCGTTCTTCATCCTGGAGGACCACATAAGAAAAGATGCCGTTGAGACGATTGAGTGGTTCAAACAAAACAATGTTGAAATCAAAATCATCTCTGGTGACGATGCCTTGACTGTTTCAAAAATCGCAAAACGCGTCGGAGTGAAGGACAGTGACAAATATATCTCACTTGAAAATATGAGTCTCCAAGAAGTCGCACAAATCGCAGACAAGTTCACTGTTTTCGGTCGTGTAACTCCCGAACAAAAACACGCCATTGTCAAGACATTGAAAACTCAAGGCAATGTCGTTGCAATGACTGGTGACGGCGTCAATGACACCCTCGCTCTCAAGGAAGCAAATTGCTCAATCGCAATGGCCGACGGAAGTGAGGTCGCAAGAAATATCTCTCATTTGGTGCTTATGGAAAGCAACTTCTCAGCCCTCCCGTCAATCGTCAAAGAAGGAAGAAAGATTGTGAACAACGTGCAAAACTCCTCTGTTTTGTATCTGATGAAAACGCTGTTTACGATAATGCTTTGCATAACCACACTTATTCTTCGTATCTCCTACCCGTTCACGCCAAAGCAAATGCTTCTTCTTGAGATGTTTGTGATTGGACTTCCTTCGTTTATGATGACCTTCCAGCCGAACGACGAACTCATCCGAGGAAACTTTATTCCTCAGGTTTTGAAAAAGACCATTCCTTGTGCACTTTTGATGTTCATCAACATCTTGATTGTAGTAATTCTAAATGAAAACACAACCACGCTCAGCGAAAGTGAATATTCCACACTTTGTACATTGCTTATGACTGCCGTTGGGTTTATAAATTTGGTGTCAATTTGCATCCCTTTAAACTGGTATCGCACAATTGTCGTCGTTTTGCCAGCCGTGCTGATTGTCTCCGCAATAATTGGACTTGGGAAATTCTTTATGATAACCGACTTCACTTTCCCAGTCATCACAACTCTCACAACTATGACGCTTTGCTCGGCACTTGTCGCCACCGCCTTCCATTATCTGAAGGAATGGCTTATTAAAAGGAGACAATTTGCGACTGCAAATGGTGCGAAAGAAAACAAATTTATGGCAAAAATCACGGATATGTTTGAGAAATATGAAAAAGATGAGACTTTGCCAGAGTCAGAGGAAACGGCAGAAAGTGGCAAAAAGACTTCCGAAAATGAAACTAAAGTGGTTGCTGACAGCGTCGCTTTGAGTGAAGACGAAAAAACAAAGCAAAAGACGAAAGGAAAACCTAAAACCAAATCAGCCAAGTCAAAAAGCGAAAGTAAAGCCAGCACAAAGACAAAATCTTTAAACTCAAAAACGACAAAATCAAAAGTTTCAAAGTCCGCAACGACAAAGAGTAAAACGAAAAACAAAAAATAGTATACTAAGGCTCAAAAGACTCTGAAACTTGCAAAAAAAGATAGCGGAAACAATGTTTACCGCTATTTTTTTGTTCGTTTGAAAATTTATTGACCAAAAAGTGTATCTTTTTATTCAAACATTGTCTTGAGTTTCTCGTTCGCCGAAATGAGCAGTTTTTTCAAAAGTGTAAACCTTGTCGCCGTGTATTTGTTTGACACCATTCTGTGAAGATATTGCTTTTCGCCGACAATAACCACCATTTTCTTTGCACGAGTGACTGCTGTGTAGATAAGGTTTCTGGTGAGAATTATGCTTGGTCCAGCAATCGCTGGAATTATCACAACATCAAACTCAGATCCCTGACTTTTGTGAATTGTGATTGCATATGAAAGAGACAAATCAATGAGGTCAGGCCTTGTGTAAAGACAAATTCTTCCGTCCTCAAACTCCACAATCACTTCGCTTGTTTGAGGGTCAACCGTTTGAATAATGCCAATGTCACCATTGAACACCCCCTGCCCAGTCTCATCTGCAAAACGTCCGTGCCTTTTCCATTCAAGGTCATAGTTGTTGCTCATCTGCATAACCTTATCTCCCTCGCGGAAAATAGTCCTGCCAAACTCGACTTGTCTTTTGGTCGAAGCATAAGGGTTTATTTTCTCCTGCAAAACCTTGTTCAAATTTTCAATTCCGCACACGCCCGCCTTGAGCGGAGCAAGCACTTGAATTTGTTGGGCATCAATCTTCAAAAATTTCGGAAGCCTCGTTGTCACCAAATCGACAATGGTGTTTTTGATAATCTCTGGGTCATTTTTGCTCTCAAAAAAGAAATCGAGACTTGAATTGTCAATAAGAGGCATTTTGCCTTCGTTTATGAGGTGGGCGTTTGTGATAATCAAACTCTTCTCTTCCTGCCTGTAAATCTTGGTGAGCATACAATATTTTATCACACCACTTTGCAATATGTCCGCCAAGACATTTCCAGCCCCAACACTTGGCAACTGGTCCTTGTCTCCCACCAAAATCAACTTGCAATCTCGAGGCAAAGCCTTCAACAGCGAACACATAAGTGCAGCATCAACCATTGAGACCTCATCGACAATGACAACATCAGTTTTGAGCGGATTGCTTTCATTGTGCACAAAGAAACTCTGGTCGGACTGGATTGCGTTAACTTCCAAAAGCCTGTGAATCGTCTTGGCTTCCTTGCCCGTGCTGTCACTCATTCTCTTCGCTGCACGCCCTGTCGGTGCTGCAAGAGAGACTGTCTTTTGTTGATTTGACAAAATCTCCAAAATGCACTTGATAATCGTGGTTTTTCCAGTTCCTGGTCCACCCGTGATGACAAAGACCCCATTGTTTATCGCCCCGACAACAGCATTTTTTTGTTCGTCGTGGAATTTTATGTCATTTCTCTGCTCGAAACTCTCAATTTCCTCAGAGACATCAAAATTTTCCTCTTTTTGACAATTTGCAAGCCAAACAAGTTTTTGTGCAATGGAATTTTCATAATAATAGTATTTGGAGAGCATAACAATCTCAACATTGTCCAGCCAAATCACCACCGCTGTTCTGTCAAGAGTGAGGCTGTCAAACGCCTGCTTAAACTTCTCCTCGTTCTCCTCAAAAGGCAGTTCCAAAGCCTTTGACGACTCTTCCATAAGCATTTTTTTCGGCAAATAAGTGTTTCCATTTTTCTCACAAGAGGTTTTCAAAATGTGAATCAGCCCCGCCCTTATCCTAAACAAACTATCCTTCGGCAGTCCTGCATTTTGAGCAATTCTGTCCGCCGTCAAAAAGCCAATGCCGTCGACATCTTCAACAAGTTTATACGGGTTGTTTTTGACAATATCCGTCGTCTTTTCCTTGTAAACATTGTAGATTTTGAGTGCCATATTTGTGGTGATGTTGAAATTTTGAAGAAACATTATGGTGTTTTGCACATCTCTGTGCTCTTTGAAAGAAAAACCAATCTCCGTCGCCTTTTTCTCGCTTATTCCTTGAATTTGAGAAAGTTTGTGTGGAGCATATTCCAAAACATCAAGCGTCTCCTCTCCAAACCGCTCAACAATCTTCTTCGCGGTCACTGGGCCAACACCTCTTATAAGTCCGCTTCCCAAATATTTCTCAATCCCCTCAAGAGACTTCGGCATTGACATTTCGTAAGTGTCGAAAACATACTGCACGCCATATTTGGTCTTTTCAAATTTTCCATTCAGAGTCACCATTGCCCCGACTTGAATATCAATAAACTTTCCCACAACTGTCACAAAATTGTCATCATTTTCCAATCTTGCCACCGTGTAGCCGTTCTCATCATTCCTATAAACAATATCCTCAATCGTCCCTGTTAAAGCCATAGTCATATTTTAATAACTTTTTGTTTAAAAGGCAAGCATTTTAGTTGCAAAAATCAATTCCATTGTCTATAATTATAAATATGAAAAATATTGAAAGACTGCTTGAAATTGAAGCACTTGCGGAAAACTTAACAAAACACATCGCAAACAACAATTTGTTAAAAATCAAAGTGTTGTATTTCATTTCCCAATATGAAAACCTTTCTGTAGGGATGATTATCGACAAACTGGGCTTAAAAAAATCGAATTTTGCACTTATGGCAAAAGAATTGGAGTCTCAAGGGCTGGTTCTTTCAAGACAAGGCGAAATTGACAAGCGTTGCAAAATGATGTATCTCACAGAAAAAGGGAAAGCAGAACTCAAAGAATTTATGGACACCTTGGACAGTTATTTTGAAGAAAAAAATCCTGAAATTGAACACTGTTTGGAGACTCTTTCCATATATCTTAACAAAAAGATTTAAAAAAATCGGAGGCTTTTATATGAAGTTGTATAACTCCTTGACAAGAACAAAGGAGGAATTTGTTCCACTTGATGGAAAAAATGTCAAAATGTATGCCTGTGGTATAACTCCGTCCGCAGAGGCACACATCGGACATCTTTATCAAGCACTTATATATGATATAATGAGAAAATTCCTTGAAAAAGAGGGATTTTCAGTTGTTTATGCAAGAAATTACACCGATGTCGATGACAAGATAATCGCAAAGTCAAACGAACTCAACATCCCAGCACAAGAATATGCGGAAAAGATGATTGAGAATATCGACAACGAAATGCATATATTTCAGATTGATGAACCTAATGTTTGGCTTTATGCAACAAAAAACATCGACAATATGATTGATTTCATTGAGAAACTCATCGAAAAAGGGCACGCCTATCCGACTTCAAAGGGCGATGTGTATTTTTCTGTTGAGACATTTCCAAGTTATGGCAAACTCTCTGGAAGAAAAACCGATGACGCTCTCGACGGAGTCCGCGTGGAAAACGACGAAGAGAAAAAAGCACCTCTTGATTTCGCTCTTTGGAAATCTGCAAAAGAGGGAGAACCATTTTGGAATTCACCTTGGGGAAAAGGCAGACCAGGCTGGCATATTGAATGTTCGGTTATGAACTATGTGACTTTTGGCGACCAAATCGATATCCACGGCGGCGGAAGAGACCTTCTTTTTCCTCACCACGAAAATGAAATCGCACAGACTGAGAGTTTGACGGAAAAGCCTTTTGCAAAATATTGGGTTCACAACGGACTTATAAGAGTGAATGGTCAAAAGATGAGCAAGAGTCTTGGAAATTCTCTTCTTATGAGCGACCTGAGGAAGCAATTCCACATTGAATCTGTCAAATTTGCACTCTTGCAAAACTCCTACCACACCGACATAAACATCACCGACACCCTGTTTTCTGATGCAGAAAAACATCTTTTTGGGTTTTATCAAATTCTCCAAGAAGCAACACAAAAATTTGGAAAACTTGAAGGAAAAGAGGTTTCTGTTGAGGAAAATTTCGACAACGCAATGCGAGATGACTTAAACACTGCAAAGGCAATCTCCTACCTGTTTGGCATTTTCAAAACTGCAAAAGAAAAAATCTCCGAGGGTGATAAGAGCGTGCTTGCACTGCTGAACTCTGTCGTAAACACCTATCGTCTGCTCGGACTTTTCAAGGCAAATCCAGATGATTTTGTCTCTTATGTGAAAGAGAAATCACAAGTTGAAATTCCACCAGAAGTACAAAAAAAAGCGGAAGAAAGGTGGCTTGCAAAAAAGAACAAAGATTTTGCACTCGCTGACAAACTCAGAGATGAGATTTCAGAACTAGGCTTTGTCGTCAAAGACACAAAAGAGGGCTTCCAAATTCTGAAAAAATAATTTTTTGATGTTTTTAATAAGAAAAATATGCAAAATTAACACTTTTTGCTTAAAAATATTAAAAAATTTGCCACAATTCAAACTTTTATTTTAATCAAAATTATATAAAAAAGCGGACTAACTTTCGTCCGTTTTTTCTTTGTATCTGTTTCTTGCAATCGCACAGGCATAAACCTCTTTGACCTTGTTTGCACAAAGCCCAGCACAATAATTCACTGTTGCACCAGTTGTGATGACATCGTCAACAATCAAAACTGTGTCCGTTTTCTTAAGTTTCTCGCCAGAAAGAGAATACATCCCCTTCATATTCTGCTGTCTTTCTTTATAATTTGAAAACTTCTGAGTCTTTGCATCTTTGTTTTTGACAAACAGTCTCTTGACAGGAATCTTGAGACATTTTCCAAGTTCCTCTGCCAAAAGTTCCGCTTGGTCGAATCCTCTCTTTCGCCTTTTCTTGTCCGTGAGCGGAACATAAGTGATGATGTCAAACTTAATTTCGCTTTCAGAGACCTCTTTTGCAATAAACTTTGTAAAGACGCTCGCAAGATATCTCTTGTTTGAATCTTTGTATCCAAGAATTGCGGACCTCACCTTCCCTGAATAAACAAAAGGGCAAAATGCTTTCTTGAAATAACGTTTTTCTTTTTGACAAAAGTCACAAATCATTGCCTCATTTTCTATCGGAGCACTGCAAATCAAGCATTTGTTCCCGTTGTTAAACTCAACCTCTTTCTCACAACTCTCACAAAAAGGTTTGTTTTCATAATCTGGAATATCATTGTCACAAAATATACAACGGAAATTGATCGGGAAAAGGGTTTCGTCCAATAAAAGCCCAAACTTTTTGAAGAACATTTTCACTTTATCTTTAAATCTTCCACTTTTCATCAGTGTAAGATTACCACCAAAAGAGCATTTAAGTCAAATTTTGTCTAAAAATAAAAGAAATATTTTCAAAAAAACACTTGACTTTCGGCTTAAACTTATATTATACTCAATGAGTAACAGTTCAAACGCCTTTAAGCGTTGGATAAATGTGGCCCCGTGGTCAAGTGGTTAAGACACCGCCCTTTCACGGCGGTATCATGGGTTCGAGTCCCGTCGGGGTCACCAAAACGAAGAGAGTTGATAAAACTCTTTTTTTTGTATATTTTTGCTTCTTAAGGGACTCGAACGGGCAGTGAGCGGGTCCAGTGGACCAAAAAAAGCGAACTGCCCTGGCGTGATAGTCTCGACATAATTTGTTTAAATTTCCGTTTTGTTTATGTCGAGACGGAGCGAGTCCCGTCGGGGTCACCAAAAAATAAAAAAACTGCGCTCTTGGCTCGTTTTTAAACAAGTTTAAAAAGCATCGCTTTTTGCTTGTTTTTTTATTCACGACCAAGCGAAAATCTCGCTAACGCTGCGATTTTGTCGTGACTTACATATTGAATTTTTAGATAATGAGGTCTTTAAAAGAGAAGATTTGGAATATATGTAAAATTTACTATTCTTATTTCTTATAATTTAATCAAAATAGAAGAAGGAGAAGTTTTTATGTATTGCTAAAATTGTGGAAGTGAAATCCCTGAAAATTCATCTTTTTGTCCAAAATGTGGCAAGGAAACTGGCGAAAATCAAGTTGAGAGGCAAAACACAAACGGCAAAGTGACCGCCGCAAAAGTGTTTATTATATTGGGGAGCATTTTTGGTGCAATTTTGCTGTTCATCCCAACAATCATTGGAATTATTGCCTACAAAAGACTTGGGACTGCAAAGACCAGAGATGATTTGGTCGCAATTTCCGTCGTAACTCTATTGTTTTGCAGTTTGATTGGCGGAATAATTATGTTGACAATAAGTGACGAAGATTTGGTGTAAAAATTTTCACAATTTATCCAATTCTTCCAAACAGAACTCCAAAGCCTCAAAAAGGTTTTTGGAGTTTTTTTCTATTTCGCCAAGATGTTCCTCTCCAATCGGATGAGAAAGTGAGTTTTTCCCAAACTCAATCGTAAACGACGGAATATCAAGTTTATCCACCGCCCAATCTTTGTATCCCCCGCAAGAAGAGAAACTCCTCAAAAGTGGAAAACCAAGTGCATCCGAGATTTTCCTTCCCAAAATTTCATCTCGTCTAAGAGATTTCTCACTTTGCGTGTCAAAACCAAAATAAACAACTTCACCCTTTGTGTGATAAGACAAAGTGAGGGCAGGACGAATTTCTTTTGTGAAGTTAACCAAATTTCTCGTCTCCACCTCGCTTTCAGGGCTTTCTCCGATGTAATTTTCAAAATTTGGAGTTTTGATATTTGAAGCACCCTGCCCCCAAAGGGCATCGAAATTTGTGTTTAAATCTACCAAATTTGCGTTTGCTTTGAAGAGTTTGTGCTCAAAACCCCTCTCTACGCAAAAAACTCTCTCTTTTTCTTTCAATGTTGAAAACCCGTCAAGCACAACACTTACTCCATCTGGATTTGAACAAAAAACAAAATAGACCCCAAAGGGCAAATCTGTCCCTTGAAGCCTTTCTGCCTGCACAAGAGCCAGCAGTGATGTGATGTATTCTCTTGCGTGGATGCCTGCTTGAATGAGAACTTGCTTTCCCTCACTCTTTCCAATGTGGCACGCCAAAATCTCCTGCCCCAACGCAGATTTTCCAATCGAAAATGTCTGCAAATTGCTGGTTTTAATTCTTTTCTCAAACTCATCAAATTTCATATCTTTGCATATTCAAAAAAGAAAATAAAAGTTAATATTTCTTTGCAAAGCTTTTGTTAATATGTTAAAATTGCGATATGGAAACCAAAATTCAATACAAAAACAATTTCAGAAGAAACTTCAGAAACGCGCTTATCCTTTCTGTGCTTTTTCTTGTGCTTTTTGCAATCGGGCTTGGAATCTTTGCAAATCAATATACCTATTCGGAAAAAGATGTCTCGACTGTGACTGGCACACTTGAGGATGTCACATATGAAGATAATTGTTGCGACCTCAAAATCGGTGAAAACACTTATCGAATAACCGCAAAGATGCTTGAGGACCTTGACACAGACACGATTGAGTCTCTGATCGGAGAAGAGATAACAATCTCCCACCTTGACAACGACCCATACTATTTCATTGTTGGCATTGAGTCGTCGCAAATAAATATTTCGGTTGAGGACGGACTGAAAACAATCAAAAATCTCGCTGGTCTTGTTTGCTTTGCGGTTTTGACGGCGATTGTCCTTGCCTGCACAATTTTCTTCCTTTACAAATTTGTCAAATCACCAGCCACTGTCGAATGTGACGCAACGCTCTTTGCACTCGTGAAAAAGGTGGAACAGACTCCGACAAACAAAAAACTTATGAGATTTACGATTTCATCTGCATTCTTAATCTTCGTCTTAGCGATTGTAACTGTAATTCTTGGAGAGTCAAACGACAACAGCGTCGCATTTTATGTCTTCTTGGGACTCACTTGCTTCTTTGCTCTTGCTTTCTGCATTTGCACTCCATTTCTTCTGCGTTGGAACAGAAAACATTCAATCGCCTACACCTTGGATTATTACAAAGACATAGAACAAAAAGCCGAAGGAAACAACATTTTCTACAGTTTTCCAGGAAGTTATTGCAAGTTTGAAGCGGAAAAATTGACAGTTTACTCTGACAATGACGACCTTTTTGAAAACATCTCAGCAAACAAATATCAAAAAGTGGTTGCTTACAAACAGATAAATTTTGTCGCAAAAGCACTGTTCAAAACAAACGGCACCATCTCAATCGTGGTCTGTGGAGAGACAAAAACTGGAACTCCTCTCATCTTTGATTTGGATGCTGATTTGTTCAAAATAATCAAAGATTTCAAGATTGAAGTTTCTGGACTTGAGTTTTTGATTTCAAATTTGTCACTGCTTATGGAAAGATATAAAGGCAAATTGTATTTCGTTTCATTTGACAAACAGGGGGTGTCCGAAGCAAGAAAAATTTCGTTTAAAGAGCAAATGAAATATCTATAAAGAAAAGACCGAATTTGGTCTTTTTTTATTCGATTTCTCCATCTTTATTCATAAATTTTGTTCCAGAAGCGATGATAAGTTTATATTTTTGCTCCTTCGTTTTTTCTTGCCAAGTTATAGAAAACTCGACCGTGTCATCTTGCTTTGAAACCGCTGGATAGATGTTGAAAAACCTCTGAGGTTTGTCGTTTATCTTTTCAAGGAAATTCCCCATTGAATATTTGATATCATTCATTTCAAGCGTTGCGGTCGAAAGGTCAAGTTCTTCATCTGGAGCGGTTATTTTAAGCCCAACTCTACACCCCTCCTCAAAGCCCAAGGCGTCATTTGCAGAGGAATATTGAATAACCTCTCCCTCTCCGCCAACATATATCTTTCTCGTGTCCTTGTTGTAAACAAAACTAAGGCTTCCGCCAGTCCTTGCGTCGTCTCTGGTTATACTTGCACTTTCAAGTTCCCTTCCTCCGCAACCGAAAGAAAAAACCGTCGTCAAAATCAGACTCATCAACAAAAAAATCTTAATCTTTCTTTTCATAACATTATTTTGTTGAAAAAAATTGGTATTATTCTATTTTTTGACTAAATTGTTTGCCTGTTTTGCCAACTTTTTCTCTGGATTTTCGTTCGCTTTTATTTGCACCTTCAAAACATCCGCCCTCTTGATGCTGTATTTGGAAAAAATGAAAATCGCACAAGAAAGAGCAATTGCACTACCAAAAAAGACGATTTTCCCAAGTCCCGCTTGAACGGACAGCGCTTGAACAGGTTGAGATGAGTCAAATTTCACCAGATCGAGCAAAATTCCAATGAACAAGAGTGCAATGGAGTTTGAGAAATTGTAGGTGAAAGTGTAATAGCCAGTGTAACGCCCAGCATTGTTTTCGCCTGTTTTATACTGCTCCATTGTCACAACATCTGCGTACATCGAATGAGGCAAAGAATACAGCGCCCCAGCACCAATGCCACACACAAAAAGACTCGGAGCGACGAAGTAAAAAATGAAATTTGCACTGCAATAAAGCCTGAAAAGGAAAGTTATGCTCACCATTGCAATTCCGAAAAGAATGACCGAAAGGGCAAAAATTAGGGTTTGTTTCTTGTCGTATTTTTTCACAACATTGACCCAAATCAATTGTGACAAGATTGCCCCACCAAAGAGGCAGGTCATAAGGATTGAAATTTGCGTGCTGGAAAAGTGATAGCAAAAGGTGAATAGGTGCATCCCAACAGAAGAGATAAACACCATCGCAATCAGGCAAACAGAGTATCCAAGCATAACAATGCGAAAGTCTCTTTTTTTGAAGGTCTCAACATACCCCGCCAAAATGGTTTTGAGTTTTGAGCTCTTCTTTTTTTCACTCTTTTCTTTTTCCTCTTTAAGTCCCTCATCATAATGAGGCATAGAACGCACTCTTTTTATGCACCCAAAGACAGTGATAAGCCCACAAACAAGCACAATGGCGGAATTTACAATGGCGATGTAAACATAACCCTTTTGAGAAAATTGGTCGCTTCCCGCAGGCATAAGAATACACATCAAAAGGCTTGGCAAAATCATTCCCAAAATGCTGAAAACTGTCTTGACGCCTTGTGCTTTTGTTTGGTCGTTGTAATCTGGTGCAATGTCGATGCAAAGTGCTGAATAAGGGGTCGCAAAAAAGGTGTTGAAGGTCTCTTGCAAGAGGAGAAAAACCAAAATCCAAAGCACAGCAAGTGCGTTGTTGTTTGAAAACGGGCAAAGCCACAAAAGGATGTTGTTTATTGCAAGGGCAAATGTCGCAAAAAGCATATGTCCAAGACGCCTTCCAAAAAATTTGCTTTTTGTCCTGTCCGAAAGAAACCCAACAAGAGGGTCGGAAAGCCCATCCCAAAGCGATGTTATGGCAATAGTTAAGCCCACAAGAAAGCCAGAAATCCCCAGCACGCTTGTCCCAAAAAACATAATAAAACTTGAGACGGTTTGTCCCATAGAGCCATAACCCAAATTCCCGATTCCATAACAAAGTCTTGTCTTAAAATCTAAGTATTTCTTTTTCACAAAGTATATATATGTTTGAAAAATTTTAACAAAACCTAAAACGACAAAAAAGGAAGATTTTTGGATGACGATTTTTCATAAAAAAAAAGATAACGCCAAGAAATTCGTTATCTTTTTGACTAACTGAGTCCAAAGGTCACAGCCCCTGCTCCAACTTTTCTTTCTTCTTTTTCTTCCTCTCTTTTTTTGTTGGTGGTGGAGCGATTGGATTTCCATTTTCATCGGTCTGTGTTGGTCGCTTTCCTGTCGGAACACGAGGTCTGACAGCAACCTCAGCAATTTCAAATCGGTTTCTGTTCAGTGGCACAAGTTCCTTGCAATATCTGTCCACAACCCACAAAATATGCTCTCTTTCTTTTTCATAGGCTGGGTCAAGTGCAAAATCAAGCGAAAAGTTTCTGATTTTGACTTTTTTCCCTGTCCTTGCGTCCTTAACTTTCCAAGTCTCAAAGGACATCTCCGCCTCATAACCCGTTCCGCTTATGATTTTGTAAACATTTCCAGACATCTCAGTGATGATGTAAGCACTTGTATGCTTGACAATATCCACAACATTTATTGTAAACAAATTGTTGTAAACATTTTGAATTGCGTCGGCAATTTGAACTGGGAAGTCACTTGGTTGGTCTTTCGGCTCACACTCTCCCAAAAAGTATTTCTTTTCACGACTGCTGACCTTGCTCACCTCGCTTATCCTAATCAAAGAAAAATAGGTCCTCTCAGGCGTGTTTATTTTGCGAATAACAAGCCCCGCACCAGTCAAAAGATATTTGTCCGTGTCATAAACGGTTTCAACCTTCTTAAGTTTGCCACTGTAAACGACAGAATAAAAGCCAATGTTTCTGGAAATCTTTGAAAGAATTCTCTTTTCATTGTCAATCAAAATGTCATAATTATGTCTGACAGTGTTAAACTTGCTAGGTTGCCCTTTGTCACCAAGAAACATCTTTTCTCCTTTTATAAGTTTATTTTAAACAAAAAATCAAAAAAATGCAAATGTTTAACTACATAAATTTGGGCAATATTTATTTAGGAAAGGAGAGATAATATGGATTTTAATGAAAGTGTAACAAAAACAAATTTGGCAAGGTCGTTCGCGGCAGAATGTCAAGCAGGTGCGAGGTATCAGTTTATGTCGAAGGTGGCAATCTCCCAGCAATTGCAATTCATCTCAGACACGATGAAAACTCTCGCAAAAAACGAAATGGCACACGCGAAGGTATTTTACGATTTCATTTTGGAGAAAAGCAGCGGAAATGTCCGAAACATTCCGATTGAGGCAGGCTTCCCATTTGAAATGCCAGACCTAAAGTCAAGTCTTTTGGAGGAAAGCAAAACCGAAACCTCCGAGGCACAAAACATCTACCCAAGTTTTGCAAGAATTGCCAAAGACGAGGGTTTCCCCGACATCGCCACACAATTTGAACTGGTTGCGAAAGTGGAGGAAACGCACGCTCGAATTTTGAAATATTTGTCTGACTTGTACCAAGCAAACAAACTTTATAAAAGGGACAGCCAAACGGAGTGGAAATGCTCAAATTGCGGACACACGCACATTGCAAAAGAGGGCTTCAAAATGTGTCCACTTTGCAAACTCCCACAGGGCTATATCATCATCGACCTAGAAAAAGAACTGCGATAAATTCTCACAGCCTTTGACTTTAGCAAAAAAATAGTGGAAATAATTTTTATCCACTATTTTTTATTTGATTGTAAAATGATTGACCAAAACGCAGCCCTTTCCTTTCTCATATTGTTTTTTCATTGGCATAATCAAGATTTTTCCCTTCCTAAACCCCAATTCCCACAAATCAGGCTCTTTTCAAAGACAGAGAGCAAAAAATTCAAAATCTTTTTCAGGCACTCTATAAATTAGGTTCTCTATAAAAAAGAAAACCAGCAAATGCTGGTTTTTGAAAAACTTTCTTAGTCATTGAAAACGGCTTTGAAACTCTTTCCGAATTTGAATTTAGGCACCTTGCAAGCAGCAACCTTCACTGGCTTCTTTGTCAATGGGTTGATTTTTGTTGTTGCAGCCTTTTGAGAAAGTTCAAAAGATCCGAAACCTGGGATTTGAATTTTTTCTCCACTCTTCAAAACGCTAACGATTGTGTCAACCATTGCATCAAAAACAATGCCAGCGTCCTTTTGTGTGCAATTTGCTTTTTCTGCAACTGCTTTCACGAATTCACCTTTGTTCATAAACTATCTCCTTTTTGAAAATTGTTTGCATATCAATGCTAGTATTACTATACCATAAAGAAAGAAAATAAGCAAACGATTTAAGAAGAAATTTCACATATTTACGAATGGGTAGCGATTTTTTTATGGAAGAGCGAGCCTTACCTTGCAAAGAAATCTTCGACTTCCGCGAAATAATACCTAACAACCACCCACAAGCGATTTACGAAACTGTGGTTGCGGACAATAATCTCGACTCTCCCCACAATTTGTGAGACATCATAAAAACCATATTCGCGAGAGTCCGCACTGTGCCCACGATTGTCACCGAGACAGAAAAACTTGTCCTCTGGCACTTTGACATAGATCATTCCAGAGTCAGAGATGAAAAATCTTTCTGTGTCATATTCAGCAGTTGCACTCGTCGGGAAATCATCAACCAAAAACTGCAAATAAAAGTCCTCTTCATATGAAATGCCAAAAGTTTGGTCAAGGAATCTTCCCTTCTGATTTGTCCAATCAGAGTAGGAATAAATCGTGTATCCGTTTTCGCCAGAACTTTCATCCACTCTCGCCATTTCGTCTGAGAAATTGGAAAGGTCCGTGCCTTCGGCAATGCGATAAAAGAACAAATTTTGAGTCCCACTCTCGTCGACGAAAATAGAAATCGAGACATAATCTCCTTCAAAAGCCATCATTCTTTTAACGACATTTCTATCTTCCGCCTCTTTCTCAATCACAATGATGTCATAAAGTCTCACTTTCGACATCGTGTCAACATAAACCGCATCTTCTGTCCCCGTGCTGTCAGTGAGCGAAAGGGAAGCGTTCAAGGTGTCTTTCATTGATGCTCCCCTCACGACGTAATACTTGTGCGTGGCAGTGAAAACGGTATACCAAATGAAAAAGATTGCAAAAAAGATGAGGAAAATATACAAAGTGATATGCGTAAAAAGATAAAGAGCGAGTTTGCTTTTCTCTTCCTTCACTTTTTGGTCATTATATTGGATAAAATCATCATCAAACTTTGCCACAAATCTCTCCTAAAAAGTTGTGTTTTTGCATATTTTTAATCAAAAAAATCGCATTTTTGCACATTTTTAATCAATTTTTCTCATTTTTTCAGCCATTTGCCTATCTTGAATAACTTTTGCAAACATACACCCGCAGTAATGTTGTCTATACAAATTCAACTCTTTCGACAACGCAACACTTCGCAAATATCCGTCTTTTTTCTTGAAACTCTCCTCCAAAAATGGTATATTAAGACTTTCCGAAATCGCTTTGCCGACAGAGTTCACCACCGCCGTGTTTTTGTAAGGACTTACGGTAAGTGTTGTTGAAAAAAGGTCAAAATTGTTGTTTTTTGCATATTTTGCAGTCTCTAAAAGCCTAAAATAGAAACATTTTTGGCATCTTGCACCGCCCTCAGGTTCACTTTCAAACCCCTTGACAAAATCGTGCCAACCCGAATTGTCATAATCCCAATCGACAAAAGGAATGCAAAAATGCTCACAGACCTTTTTCTGTTCCTCCTTTCGCTTTTCGTATTCTTCTTTTGGTTCAATATTTGGATTGAAATAAAAGATGGTCAAATCATACTCATCTTTAAGCCTCTCAATGCACACTGTCGAACAAGGTCCACAGCAAGAATGTAACAACAACTTTTTCATATTTCGTATTTTACTTTAATTGAAACAACTTTGTCAAGAATACCACGCCTGTTTCAAAAATGCACATCCTCTCATTGCAATGTTTTCACACGCCACACATTTCATCATTTTTTTCTCTCATTTCTTTTTTTTGTCTTTTTTCTTGTCATTCTGTATTGCAAAACAATTCCAATCCAACTATCTCTTTTGCTTACTTTTCCAAAGTAAGTCGTTTTAAGGGGTTTGGGGAGAATCGAAACTCCCCAAGTCTTTTGTTACTTTTCTAGCATAGAAAAGTAAGTATCACCCAATTGCCTTGACTTGCTGGTTTGCATCAAGATGCTTGCTACACAATCATCTTGAGAGCATAAAGCATCATCTCGTTGACGGTGGGAGACTTCAGAAAGTAAATCAAAATCTTCCCGTCTCTTCGGCAGTCCACCATTCCTTGATCTTTGAGCGTCTTAAGTTGGTGCGAGATTGTCGTTTGATTTTGCCCAAGCACTCTTGACAAATCATTGACGCACAGGTCTCTTATGGATAACGCCGACAAAATTCTTATCCTCGTTTGATCGGAAAAGTTTTGAAAATACAATGCCAGTTTGTTTGTGCACTCCTCATCTGGCAAAAGTTCCCTCACCTCAAATTTATTCCGCTCCGAAATCATCAAAAGTTTTTGTTTGTCCATACTTCGCTCCTATATGTAAATTTTTGTCACACATCAAGTTTCCTTTTCATAAAAACTAATAGCAACTTGAAATTATTTTGCCAAACAGAAGAGGAATCTGCAAAAAAGAATTTTGTCACTTTTGCAAGAAAAAATGAATTTTTTGTGAAAAAGGAGATTTTATTATGACACAAGAATTTTTATGGGTTTTTCTTTTATCTGTTTTGAGTTCCCAAAATGACACCAATCTTGCCACAAACACAAACATCTTGCTTTTGCTTCTGCTGGGACTTTCAAACGCAAACAACTTTGGCACGACCACAGGACTCTCTTGCAATCGTTGCTTTGGAAACACAACTTTTGTTTAATACCTTTTTGTTCTCTTTCCTTTATATAAGGAAAAGAAAAAAAACAGCAAAAATATATGAAAATCTTCAAAAAAGTTTAAAAAATGCTCAAAATTTGATATTTTTTAATAATTTCTCGTCAAATTTATTTCCCTCTATAATAAATCAAACAAATAATTAAAAATTCCGAAATTTCTATCAAAAAATTATTTTAAAAATTTTTTAAATTTTTTGTCGAAAATCATTTGGAATTTTTTTTTATATATGATATTATTTTCTTGTAATCAAAAAAAGAGAGAATATTATTTCAATCTTTTGAGAAAATAAAATTAAATGGAGGAGGAAAAGTAGATGAACTTTTTGAATTCAATGTTGGCTGTATCATCTTGGCAAGGAGTTGTTGATAAAGCAGGTACAGAATTTGGTTGGGTTGGAGATCTTTTAACTATTTTGTCAACTGTTCTTTGGGTTCTTCTTGCAATCGTTGGTGCTGCTGGTGGTATTTATGCAATCTATGTCGGCATCAAAATGGCAAGAGCAGATTCTGCTGAAGCAAGAGATGAAAACAAAAAGCGTTTGATAAACATCATTGTCTCAATCGTTGTTGTCGTTGTTTTGATTTTGTTCTTCAACACATTCTTACCTATGATTCTTGATGCTTTCCATGTATTTGAAAAACAACCTGGAACAAGTTCGGAAGATCCACCAGAAGGTGGTAGTCAGGGTGCAAGCATTCAGACAATCATCAACACTGCGAAAACATTCCTTCATATGTAATATACAAAACATAAAGACATCACAGAATGTGATGTCTTTTTTATATAATAAAACCACCAAATAGTCTGGTGGTTCATTATACAAAAAAGTGAGAGGAACAAGTCCTCCCACTTCTTTTTTAATCCTTACTTTATGGCTAAGGGTTCCTGCTTTTTTGATTCTTACTTAAAGGCTAAGAGCTTCCCGCTTTTTTAATCCTTACTTAGGCTAAGGGCTTCCGTCTTTCGTGGTCAAAGCCACAATTTAAAAGGAGGTAATAAGATAGTGTATCTTTCTTACCTGCTAGTATGATACCACTTTGTTCAACAAAAGTCAAGGACTTTTTAGAAAAAAAAGTGTATCACAATTATAGTATTCCCCAAAAATTCAAAATGCAACCAAAAGTGCCTTAAACTTTTCTTTTATCACATCTCACCTTTCAATCCGCTGAGATGTTTCAACTTCGCTCAACATGACATGGTATGTCTTTTTTATTGTCATTCTGCATTGCGAAGCAATCTCACGCCTTGTTCTGCTTAAACACTAGCGTGGTAACGAGCACCGCGACCGCTGTCGAAGAATCTCTAGTTCCTTTACAATTTCTCCAAAAGTTCCGTCCTCTCCTTCAAAATCATTGCGTCGATAAATTGGTCGAGGTCGCCATTCAATACGCCGTCCAAATCGTAAGACGAGAGGTTTGTCCTGTGGTCAGTCACTCTTCCTTGAGGATAGTTGTAGGTCCTGATTCTCTCGTTTCGATTTCCTCTTCCCACTTGATTTTTTCGGTTTGCATCGTATTCGCTGTTTCGCTGCTGCTCATAATAGTCATAAATCTTTGCTTTCAAAATGGACATCGCTTTTTCCTTGTTTTTAAGTTGCGACCTCTCATCTTGGCAAGTGACAACAATATTGAGTGGCAAATAAGTCATACGAATCGCCGTCTCCACCTTGTTTACATTTTGTCCGCCAGCACCGCCTGAGTGGTAGACATCAATACGCAAATCTTTGTCCGCAATCTCAACATCAATATCTTCCACTTCTGGCAAACAAGCGACGGTGGCGGTCGAAGTGTGAATTCTTCCCTGACTTTCGGTTTCTGGCACTCTCTGCACTCTATGTACTCCACTTTCGTATTTCAAACGCGAATAAGCACCCTTGCCCTTCACAAGAAGTGTCGCCTCTTTGATTCCGCCAATCTCCGTCTCGGACATATCAATATATTCCACTTTCCAACGCTTTCTCTCTGCGTAATGGCTATACATCCTGCAAAGTTCGAGACAGAACAGAGCAGACTCCTCACCGCCCGCCGCCGAACGAATCTCAAGAATCGCATTGCTGTCGTCATTTTCGTCTTTCGGCAAGAGCAGAATTTTCATCTCCTCAACTTTCTGTGAAATTTTCTCTTTGAGGTCAAAAATTTCAGTCTCAAAGAGGTTTTTCATTTCCGAATCAGTCTCATTTTTCAAATCATTTTCGCAACTGTCAAGATTGTCCACCAAATTTTTCAATTCCACATAAGCATTTGCGACATCTTCAAGTGAGTTTCTTTCCTTGACGAGTTTTTTCCATTCCCTATTGTCAGCAATAATTTCAGGACGAGAAATAAGGTCGGTTAGTTCATCAAATCTGACCTTTGATTTCTCCGTTTTTGCCAACATTTCTCTACTTAAATCTTCCACTTACAATCCTTTCAATTTTGTTATAATCTTTTGTCGTTTTAATTTCTTCAAATCCGTTTTCCCGAAGAAGTTTTCGCACCTCAACCGCTTGACCTTTCCCGACCTCAAAGAAAATCATTCCATTTGTGTTCAATCTCTTTCTCGCCTTTGGAATAATCTCCCTATAAAAATCCAAACCGTCCTCTCCGCCGTCAAGCGCGAGCGTCGGGTCACATTCTCTGACATTTTTGTCAAGTTTTGGAATTTGTGCAGTCGGTATATAAGGTGGATTCGAGACAATTATATCAAATTTACGCTTTCTTTTCAAGTCTTGGAAGAGATTTGAGTGCAAAAATTCAACATCAACGCCATTTTTCTTGGCATTTTGCTCGGCAACAGCCAGTGCCGTCTTGCTCACATCGACCGCCGTCACCTTTGCATCGCAATTTTTTGCGACAGCCACCGCAATTGTCCCCGAGCCAGTGCCGAGGTCAAGTATTGTGCAATTTTTGAAAATTTTCACCGCTTTGAGCACCTGTTCCACCAAAATTTCCGTTTCCATTCTCGGCGTCAAGACCTTTTTGTTGACATCAAATCTAAGCCCGTAAAACTCTGTGAAACCGAAAATGTTGTCCAAACTTTCGCCGTTTGCTCTTCGCTCGGTCGCTTTCATAATGTCTTGATACTGCTTTTCGGTCACAAACGGGACAAGTTTCATCTCCGCTCTGTTTTTGCCGAGCACAGTCGCAATCAGCCACTCCGCATCGCTCTTCTCATCAATTCCCGCGACTTCGAGTTTGTTCCGCACCTGTGACAGCACAACCGACAATGCTCTTTTGTTTTCGTCTTCCATAAACTCTCTTCCTTTTTGAAGCACATTCATCTCCGTGAGTGCGACAGACACCGTTTCATAGTGCGTCCTTGTCGGCTTTGTGGTCACAAGGCACAGTGTGATCCACCTAAGCCAACTCAAAGCCTTCACATTTTCCACCACGGTCATAATCTCATAGCAAATCATAATTGAAAGAAGAAAAATGGAAATGTGAAAGAGGAGATTGAACCCAATGCCAAATCCTGCACCAATCAATGTTACCACAATAATGTTGCAAAGGTAAACAAAAATGAGGAAGTTGCAAAAATTGGAAACTCCAACATCGCCCGTCCACCAAACTTTAAGCCACCAAAATCTTGTTCCTTTTTTCCTTTTTGAAAGTCCGCTCTCTGACGCTTTGAAGTCGCAAACTTTGTTGAACCTGAAAAGGTCCAAAATGCCTGGCAAACTCCTGAGTGCAAACATTATAAGTGCGAAAATCGCCACTTTCAGCAGTGTTATCACAAAATTTCTAAGCCCAAGACTCCCTCGATAATCAACAATTAAGTATCCCAATATATTTGGCACAAGCCCAAGAAAAACCTCTGCAAAAACAATGCCAAGAATCACAAAAACTGCAATCGTTATCACTTTTTTGATGTAAAACTTGTTTATATCCTTCGCTTTTGCGACCTCTCCCGACAAATCAAATCCATACATAAAAGATTGAAAAAACGCTAAAATTCCGCAGAAAAAATATTGCAAACCCCTCACAAAAGGAAAGTGCCAAAAGATGATTTTGTTTCTTGTTTTGAAACTTTTGAGCCTCTTTTGCCCCTTGCCATCGGTGATTGAAACGACTTGTTTTTCATCACAAAAAACCGAAACTCCATTTGAAGTTGGAAAGAAAATGTTAAACATACATCAATTATTGCCAACTACAACAAAAATATATCTTGACTTATGCCATTTTTGGTGATAAAATATCAAAATAGGAGAAGGAAAAATGATTGCTTTCAGCAGACTTGAAATCAGTTTCATTGAAAACGGATTCATAAACAATTTCAGAATTATTCAAAGAGGACCTTTCAAAGGTTGGGCAATGGTTCCGTCCAACAACCAAAAACACGACGCAAGCGTTTTCACTGTATTCGATTTCAACAAGGGCTTTGAGTTTGAGAAGGATGTGTTCAGTTTCGACATCCAAATTCAAAACGAAAAGGCAGAATTTTACTCAAAATCAAGCAATGCAATCGACAATTTGGTAACGATCTCGGCGACCTTAAACTTGGCTGATAAGTGTATGGATGTTATTGCGACAAAAAGTGCCGAAAGAAACAATAAAATCGAAGAGCAAGAAAAATCAAAACCTCAAGCAAAGACCATTGCCGAAAAAACCAAAACTGCGGACCTTATAAACAGGCAGTTTCAATCAAACATCTCAGACTCTGACTTCTCTTTTTTGGATGAGATGCCAAAAACTTTTTGGAATGTACCAGAAATTCGTTCCTCATTTTCAGCGTTGTTTTTTGACAGCCTCGACAAAATGAGGATGAATTGTGAAGATGCAGAAGACTTGATTGCACTCCATTCCTGCGGTATTGATGCAGGAAACAACATTGTCTCCTTTATGCAAAAAGTTATAGAAAATTCTCCAACAAAAGAGCAAGAACTTTCAAAATACCAAAACGAGAACAGTGAATTTGATGTCACTTGCAGAGAGAAAATTGATGCAATGAAAATCTCAAATGACGCGACACAACTTAAGTAAAATCGTCTTTCCGCAATTTTCTCAAGCAAATTTTCGCAAGTAAATTTTCGTAAATTTTTACAATTTTTCTAAATAAAAACAAAAAAAGATGCAATTTCGCATCTTTTTTTATCACAATTTTTAATTTTTTCAAAAATTTTCTTACAGATTGTATTTTTTCTTGAAGTTTTCAACAGCACCACTTGCGTCAACAATTTTCTTCTTTCCTGTGTAGAATGGGTGGCATTTGTTGCAAATATCAATTTTGAGTGTGTCGCCCTTAACACAAGAGCCTGTTTTGAAAGTGTTTCCACAAGCACAAACGACTGTCACTTCGTGATAATCTGGATGTATTTCTTTTTTCATCTCAACATTCTCCTTTTACTAATCACCAACATAAGGAAGAATTGCCATATTTCTTGCTCTCTTGATAGCGTTTGAGAGTTCTCTTTGGTGATAAGAGCAAACACCTGTTTGGCGTCTTGGCAAAATTTTACCTTTTTCTGTGATATATTTTCTGATTTTTGCTACATCTTTGTAGTCAATTGTCTTCTCTCCAGCAACACAAAAAGCACAAACTTTTTTCTTTGCAGGTTTTCTATATTTCTTTACGACTTTCTCTTCAGTCTTAACTGCTGTATCGCTCATTTTCTTCTCCTTTTAACACAAATTTGTGGTTTTTATTTAAAAGCATACAAAAGTATGCTTCCGCCTTCTTAGAATGGAAGGCTGTCATCGTCAATTTCTTCAAGTTCGGCAGTTTCCTTTCTTGCAGGAGTTCTGCTTTCACTTGGAGTGTAACTTGACCCCTCATCAGAGTCAGCATTGTTTCTTGAACTCATAATAAACTCGACCTCATCCGCAACAACATCTGTTGAGTATCTCTTCGACCCGTCTGGTGCGTCATAACTTGAAGTTTGGATTCTTCCAATCACAGCACACTTTGAGCCTTTCTTCAAATACTTGTGGCAATTTTCAGCCTGATTTCTCCAAACGGTGATGTTTATGAAATCTGCCTCTCTCTCACCGCCAGCATTTGCAAATCTTCTCGTCACAGCCAAAGTGAATCTACAAACAGAAACTCCTCCGTTTGTGGTTTGGAGTTCTGGGTCTCTTGTCAAGTTTCCAATCAAAACAACTTTATTCATAAATTGTCTCCTCTTTCTCGTCTTAAAACTATTTTCTCACAAACATATGACGACAAATACCATCGGTGATGTTCATAAGTTTGCTCATTGCGTCAACTTCGCTTGGTTCCATATTCATATTGAAAATGACATAGAATCCTTCGTTTTTGAAGTTGATTGGATAAGCAAGTTTCTTCATACCAATTTTCTCGATGCCTTCAATGTTGCCTTTGTGAGACTCAACATAATCTTTGAATTTGTTGATAAGTGCTTCTCTCTTGTCTTCAGCAACATCGCTCTCAACGATAAACATAAGTTCGTACTTATTCATCTTTTTACCTCCTTTTGGACTAATGGTTCTCCTGCTCAAACGGCAAAAGAACAAGGACAGCAAATTTTTACTGCTCCTATTTTATACCACAAGAAACTTTTTTTGTCAAGAGATTTAAAGAGATTTGAGTGGTTTAAATTCATAAAATTGAAATTCCGCCACCTAAATAATATGATGTCGCTGGGAATAAGCCTAAAAATTCGTTTCTATCAATTCAAAAATTTTATCTTAATTTACAAATTAAATCCCCTTACTTTCCCAAGATTTTGCAACTTTTTAAAAAAAAACAAAAATTTTTGAAAAAGTATTGACAATCCCCCCCCCGTGTTACAATGCCGTTAAAAAAGAAAAAGTTGTGAAAGAATATGAATTTAAGAGAGAAAACTGCATTGGTAAAGATTTAGAAATAGAGAAATACCTTTTGCTGATCTTCCTAAAAGACTTAGAGGAGACAAAGAAATCGCTTTGGAAGCCGTAAAAAAAGATGGCACAGCACTCCAATTCGCGTCAAGAAAACTTCAAAAAGTTCCAAGTATTATTGCAGTATCGAAACATACAGAAGAAATCAATCGTCTCGAAACTCTCAAACTGAATGGTACTGCTTCAAAAGTAGATTTACATGCATTATACAAAGAACAATTGTATGAAAACCCAGAGCAATACAAAAATCTTCCAACTTGGTATTTTAGAGATGAAAATGCTGATGCGCTCACAGAAATAAATTCAAATATTGGACAAGCCTTGAAAGATAGAGTCGGAGAGAAAGTAACACTAGAAGATGAACTGTATGCGACCGAAACACTCACTATGATGAACGAAACAATCCGTGAAAAAAGACAAGAAATTGCAAAAGAAGAAGCACAAAAACTTGAAGCGCAAGAACAAAAAGAAAAAGATTCAAAAAAAGAAAAAGATTCAAAAAAGGTTGAAGGTTACAAAGACAGTATCGACTCGCAAATTGCAAATCTAGGGAAAGGTGAATAAGGAGATTTAAAATATGAATAAGAAAGAGTATTGCGAATTTGTTGACAGCGAAATTGAGAAAATCAACAACTCAATAATGAAAAATGCGAAGAAAAAAAGCGAATCCGAAAACTAAATAAAAGAAAGCATATCGAGACTGATATGCTTTTTCTGTTTGCGAAATGGTTAGTAAATTTAAACAAAAAAGAGATTGGAACTGAAGCACTCTCCAGATTTCAATCTCTCTTTTTTTTAATTTACAAATCGCCTATTCCCCTCGTCCGCAGCAGTTTTTGTATTTCTTTCCGCTTCCGCAAGGGCAAGGATCGTTTCTGCCGACTTTCTTCCCAACATTTTTCACAGTCTTTTGAATTTCGTTTGTTTGAGGTTTTTGAGTCGGGTCATAAACCTTCGCCTCTGTCATCTTTGGTTGTGGTCTTGGTGTCGGTGCTTTGATTTCAATCTTGGTGTTGAGTAACAGCACGCAAACAGTCTGTCTGATCTTGTCAATCATCTCATCAAACATATCATATGCTTCTGCTTTGTATTCGTTTATTGGGTCCTTTCCGCCGAAGCCACGTGCGAAAATCTCGTTTTTCATCGTCTGCATATCGTCAATATGGTTCATCCAGTTTGAGTCAACCACCTTCAAAAGCACAAACTTTTCGATGTTGTTGAAATCAATTCCAAATTTCTCCGCCTCGACAATTCTTTCCTCGTAACGCTTTTTGACAAGTTCCAAAACTGCCTCTTCCAAGTCCTCTTTATCAAACCCCTCGCAGAAATCTTCTGTGATTTGATTGCTGTCTTTTTCAAGAAGTCCTTTTTCGAGTTCTTGATTTATCTTTGCGTAGTCCCATTCATAATATGGTTTTTCATCGTTTACGCACTTGTCACAGAACTTTGCAATAACTCTTGGGAACATATTGAAAATCTGCTCACGCACTTGAACTCCGTCAAGAACCTCGTTCCTTTCCTTGTAAATCACTTCTCTTTGAGCATTCATAACATCGTCAAACTGCAAAACAGTCTTTCTTATGCCAAAGTTTTGGATTTCAATCTTCTTCTGAGCATTTTCAATCTGTTTTGAGATAATTTTAAGTTGGATAGGAGTGTCCTCTTCAAGTTTGAAGAACATCGCAATGTTTTTGAGTCTATCTCCACCGAATCTACGAATCAAATCGTCCTCAAGCGACAAGAAGAACACGCTTGAGCCTGGGTCTCCCTGACGAGCGGCACGACCACGAAGCTGGTTGTCGATACGCCTTGACTCGTGTCTTTCAGTGCCGATGATGTGGAGTCCGCCCACCTTTTTCACCTCTTCTTTTTCGGCGTCGGTGGTCTTTTTAAACTCTTGGAAAAGTTCGTTGTAACGCTCTCTTGCCTTGTTCATTTCTGGGTCAGAGGTTGTGTTGAAAGCGGTGGCATAAGAGATTTGCTCTTCGGTGAAATTCTCATCTTGCATCTTCTTTTTCGCCATAAACTCGGCATTTCCGCCAAGCAAAATATCCGTTCCACGCCCCGCCATATTGGTGGCAATGGTGACCGCACCCTTTCGACCTGCCTGAGCGACAATTTGACTTTCCTGTTCGTGATTTTTGGCATTCAAGACGGTGTGTTTAATCTTGTTTTCCTTAAGTGCCTTGGAAATAAGTTCACTTTTTTCGATGGTGATTGTTCCAATCAAAATAGGTTGACCAAGTTCGTGACGGCGTTTGATTTCGGAAATAATTGCACTGATTTTTCCTCTTTCGGTCGTGAAAATGATGTCTGGCTCATCAATTCTGATGTTTGGCTTGTTTGTCGGAATTGTCACAACATCAAGATTGTAAATCGTCCTAAATTCGCCCTCTTCCGTCTTTGCAGTTCCCGTCATACCAGAGAGTTTTTTGTAAATTCTGAAATAGTTTTGGAAAGTGATTGTGGCAAGGGTCTTGTTTTCATCCTTAATCTCCACTCCTTCCTTAGCCTCAATCGCTTGGTGAAGTCCGTCGTTGTAACGTCTGCCTGGCATCAAACGACCAGTAAACTCATCGACAATAACAACTTCTCCCGCGTCATTTACGATGTAGTTTTCGTCTCTAAACATAACAAAATTTGCTTTCAAAGCGTTGTTGATATAGTGAATAAGTTCCAAATTGTCGACATCTGACAAATTTTCAAGTCCATAAAATCTTTCCGCTTTCGCAACACCACTATCGGTCAAGTTTAGTTGTTTGGTCTTTTCATCCTTTTCATAATCTTCATCTTTCAAAGTCTTTGCAAACTTTTGAGCCTTGACATAATTGTCGCTGGACTTCATCCCCTTTCCAGAGATAATAAGCGGAGTCCTCGCCTCATCGATCAAAATGGAGTCCACCTCATCGACAATGGCAAAGTTGTGACCTCTTTGGAGGCGTTGCTCTTTTTGCACCGCCATATTGTCACGCAAATAGTCAAACCCAAACTCATTGTTTGTGCCGTAAGTTATGTCGCAGTTGTAAGCATTTCTCTTCGTCTTTTCGTCCATTCCAGAGACGATCACGCCGACTGTCAGCCCCAGAAATTTGTAGACCTTTCCCATCCACTCAGCGTCACGCTTTGCCAAATATTCATTCACAGTGACAACGTGTACTCCAAGTCCTGTGAGAGCGTTTAAGTATGCTGGAAGAGTCGCAACAAGCGTCTTTCCTTCACCAGTGTTCATCTCAGCGATACGCCCTTGGTGAAGTGCAATTCCACCCAAAATCTGCACATAGAAGTGCCTCATTTTCAAAACTCTATCTGACGCCTCACGGCAGACTGCATAAGCCTCAGGAAGCAAGTCCATAAGACTTTCACCATTTTTGTATCTTTCTTTAAATTCGTCTGTGCAGGCACGGAGTTGTTCGTCAGTGTAAGATTTGTATTTGTCTTCCAAAGCGACAACTTTGTCTGCAATTTTTTTAAGTTTTTTCACTTGTGATTTGTTTTCATTTCCAAAAAGTCCCATTCTTTTCTCCTCAAAATTCCGTCAAAAACTGACTGCAAAACCAGTCAGCACAACTTTTTTGTGATAATTATTGTCTATAATAGCAAAAATAAATGAAAAACACAACTTTTTGTGTGAAAAATCATCTCATTTGGGATTTCTTGTTTCAAAAAATGCCAAAATTCCTGAAAATGCGAGCATTACATTGACAACAACCCTTTTCTATGGTATAATTAGAAAACGATTTAGGAGGATTTATGAACGGCGTAACTTTTATAAATCATTATGGTCCAAACAACTTGTTTGCTGGCGTTGTATCTCGTGCAAACGATACGGGGACTGACCTTGGAAGCATTTTCAATGTCGAATACAACATCGAAAAAGGCGACAAGACTGAAAAAGGTTACGCCACATTTTTTGTTACGCCAGGAAGCAGTAAATACATCCAGTTTAATGACGGCTCTGGCAATATCCAACTTGCCCGAGTTCTCTCCTCCTCCACTGAAGAGGTTGAGGTGCACGATGTCGTGGACACAACTGTTTCCGCAGGCACTCCTCCAAACACTCTTAATGTGAAAAAGAGCGTTTTGCGTTTGAGGGTTGCACCAATTGTCAGTGGTGGCAATGCAAATGTTGACCTGCCTATAGAAGTGATTTACAACGCTGAAGCGGTCTCAAATATAGAACGCATCCTCAGTGCTGGATCACTTATGCAGTTGCAAAATGAGTCCAAGCAAATCACGCAAGCAAATTTGCCAAAACTCGCTGTTTACGAGCCGACGGCAACCGCACAAAAGATTCTTTCTGAAAAAAATTCCGCTGTGTCTTACTCAAGAATCAAAAGAGGAGACCCAAGAGTCAGCAGGTTTTCGCTCACGAGATACCCAGACAGAGACAACGTCGAGGAACTTGGCATTGAATATTATTTGACTTTCAAACACACAAAAGTCACCGAACCTAACAAAAAACCTAGAGAGGTTGAGGACAGAATCGCCATAACAATGGACTACCACAACCAACCTATGGTGACAATGAAAGACCTATTCGGTCTTGAAGAGACATACACTTTGCAAGGCTTTGGCACGGCAAAACCACCTGTCAAAGAAGGCGAAACGTCCTACACCGAGGACGAAGTGGTTTATCTTGATGTAATCAATCAAACAAGCCAAAAACAGAGAATTTATCTTCCTGCAGAGAAAAAGAAAAACCCTGAATTTATCAAAAATTTGAAGAGTTTGATTGAACTCAAGACCGAACTTCACAATTTGAACGAGGTCTCCACTCCTCCTACTGTCAAAGAACTTTCCGACACTCTTATGAACGAGACATTTGATGCGGACAGAATCCCAGACGGAAATCTTCTTTACAAAAAAGATGATGTGACATATTTGTACTTGCAAAACGACGCAAAAAATGACCATTTGAGACTTATGCAAAAGGACGGTGTCAGTGGTCTTTTCATAAATCTCGACGGAGTCAACGACAACTCAACCACCCCACCAACAACCTTCCCAGAAGGCACAACTTTTGAAATCAAACGCTTCCAGTTTGGAAACAACTCTGCTGGCGAAAATGTTTTGCAGGCGCTTGTCTCAGACGGAAACAAACTCCACACAGTGAGTTTGCCAATCAAAAGCACAGAGGCAAATTTCCTTTTGGACGGCTCTGGAAATCTTCTCCAACCTGACCAAGTTGCCTCCGCACTCACTTTCTTGACAGTGGATGAAAACACCTATCCAAATTGCAAAAACAAGAAAGTCACCGACACAACCCTTGGTGACAATTTGACTGGATATTTCCATTACACAAAGAGAGACGGAAGTGGAAATGTTTTGCAGACTTACCAATATCTAAGTTACAAAGATGGAGCAACCGAAAAACATCTCCAACTTATCGAAAAAGACGGCAAGATTTACGGCAATTTCCACACTGACTCATCCGACCCGAATCAATTTGAGACTTGTCTGATTGAGAAAATCACACGTGGAGCAACTGCGTCCGACCCGTGCAGTGTGACATTTGTTGCTGGAGACCCAGGACAAAGATACGCTGGGACTATTGACATAAAAAACACAACGGAAAATGCTGGAGTGCTTGATATTCTCGAAAAAATCAATGACACGACAAACCCAACGCGTTTCCCTCTCACCACCCCTGCTTCGAGAGAGATTGAGTCTGCCCAACTGCCTCCAATTTTCCACGAGCCAACAGGAAAAACTCCGATTGATGATCTGGAAATCGACGGAGAACTCAAGACAAACAGCAACAAAGCAAAAGGCAAAGTTTCTCTTATTGAGCAAACAAACGATTTCTTGGGACTTGGAGCGAGAGCGTTCTCCCAACCAATTAAACTGCCTAATGACAAAGAGCAAAAATTGAGCACTTTCCATAGTGACGAGACACTTCTGACCGTTTCGCTGAGCAGTGCAACAACTCCCCTTGCGGAATTTAAGATTGACGGGACAAACACAATTTTAAATCTTTCTGAGAGTGAAGCTGTCGCACTCGGCATTGAAGGGCTTGCAATAAGTGTAAGCGGTGGAATTTGCAAATTTGATGTAAACGCCGTTCAACTTTCTCAAAAAGCGGGACAAGATGTTGTCATTAAGTCTGGAAGCAACGATTTGAGATTGAGCTTTTCTTCGCAAGGCATTGTCGCAACCACAGTCGACCGCACAAGCGGTGCTGTTTTAAACACAGTTAGACGTCGCACAAGCGACATCCTTGACATTGGCGTGTCTGACAAATTTTATGAGAGCGCTGTCAAATCTCCAACTGAATTTGGTTGCACAATTGAGAGAGACGGAAGCGGAAAAATTGCGAATCAAGACCTCAAGGACGCCCTTTTGGAATCGTTTACAAGAGAGCAGAGAGCGAGAGTTATTGACGGAGCAAATCCATCCGTTCCACTCACATTCCCTGACGGAACACAACTCTTCTCAATCCCTTACAACACTGGAAATCCACCAGTCATCAATGAAGATACCGAATTTTTGGACTTTATGATTTCTCCTGACAACAAGTTGTATCAGTATCAACACAGGAGAAATGAGTCCAGCAAAGGTGGTGCTGGCAGTCCAACAAAACCTGGATATAAAGAGGTTAGGCAACTGGTTTTCCGTGAAAACCCAGACAATGGAAAGACTTATTTTGTGTCAACATTAGCAGGAAAACCTGCAGTGTCCACTCTTGGAATTGATTTGACTTTTGAACAAAGTTCGCAATTGATGAACTTTGTTGATTCTTGCAATGCTGGCTTGTCATTGACCACCCCACTCACTGCAAAAAATAGGACCATAAATTGTGTAGACGGCTCTTCTCACAATATTCTCGTCGATATTGACAATTCTGACTATGGCTCAACTTTGATTGGAGACGATGGTGTCGCCCAACTTCAAAGGGCTGCTGGCACTTCTGCGACTTATCCAGCGGTGGCTGGAATTGAGGACGCAACGCCAACCCCACTCAACCACTTTGAGCAAATCAAAGACCCAGATGCGAGGAAAATTGGACCGACAAGAGACGAAATCGTGGCAGACACCGCTTCCGAGAAACCGAAAAAACCTCTTTGGAAAGGCATTAGCGACAGCAACCGACCACTTTGGATTGGCGTATTTACACTTGTCACATTGTTTTCAGTCTTTTTGCCGATTCTTGGAATTGTCTCTGGAGCAATGCTTGGAATTATTGTTGCAAGCGACTCAAAGGTCTTCAGCGAAATTATGATTGGACCAAGAAAATATCGTCAACCGACATCAACTTTGCAAGGAAGACTTATTGAAAGGTCAATGAACAAAAATAAAAGCAGAATTAAGACTTATAATAGTGCCATAAAGTCCGTTCAAGCACAGATTGAAAAAGTGACAAATGACACATCGCTCTCTCCTGCGGAAAAATCTGCCGAACTTGCCAAACTGAACGCTCAAAAGGCATCTTATGAAGCCGAGAGAAATCGTTTGTCAAAGGAGAACGAAAGGTTGTCTGTCGACCTTGCAAAAAATTCGGATAAAGAACTGCTTGCGCTTAAAAAAGAAAAAGCAGAACTCCAGCCTAAAATGGACAGAATCAACAGTCTTATCGCTTCTGGAGACTTAAATCCAAACCCAACAGCAGCAAACAGAATGGTTCAAATTACACACATTGACCAATTGACCAAGGACAGAGCAAACGCTTCTGTCAAAAATGTTCTGGAACAACAAAAACTCTACCTTCTTTACCAAGAAAAGAACAGCGGTGGAAGAGTGTTTGACTCTGAAGAGCAAAAAGAATTCAACAAACTCTCAAAGAAATACGATTTCAATGAGAAAGAAGTGGATGAACTTAGGACTCTTCAGCAGAAAAAAGAAGCTGGTTCGCTTTCAAAAGAAGAGTTGGAAAGACTCAAGAGACTTATGGAAATGTATGGAAAGTCTCCTTTAGCAGCACTGAGAGATTATTTCTTTGGAGTCTCAGAGAGGGCTGACAGAAGAGAAGAAGAAGTCTCCGCAATGGCGACAAGATACGCCGAAGAGCATCCTGAAAATGGTTTCAGAGACTTCAAATTTGAGGAAGAACAAAACTCTCAAATAAGTGACGCAAATTCCGCTTATGCTGATGAAAACGAAAGAAGAAAACTCAATGTAAACAAGAGGCTCTTCTCGGAAAAAAGTTCAATCAGGGATGGAGGAAAATAATATTTTTGGAGAGATAGAAACCTATCTCTCTTAAATTTTGGAGATGAAATGAAAATTGGAGTAGTAGGATTGCCAAATGTTGGCAAAAGTTCGTTGTTTAACGCAATAACAGAAGCAGGTGCGGAAAGTGCAAACTATCCTTTCTGCACGATTGAACCAAATGTCGGAATTGTCGATGTTCCTGATGAAAGGTTGCAAATTTTGGGAAAAATGTATAACACCCAAAAAATCACCCCAGCAAGCATTGAATTTTTGGATATTGCTGGGCTTGTCGCAGGTGCAAGCAAAGGCGAAGGGCTTGGAAACAAATTCCTAAGCCATATTCGTGAAGTCGACGCCATTGTGCACGTGGTTAGATGTTTCGACAACGACAAAATTATCCACGTGAGCGGTTCAATCAACCCAAAGAGAGACATTGAGACCATTGAAATGGAACTTGCCCTCTCCGACCTCGAGCAGGTCACAAAATTTCTCGATAAAAACACCAAGCTTGTCAAACAAACTGGCGACAAGTCCTTGGTCACAACTGTAGAACTTCTTTCAAGAGTCAAAGACGCTCTTGAGGTCGGAAAACAAGCAAGAAGCCTTGAAATAACAGAAGACGAAGCAAAAATCTTGAAAAATTTTGCACTTTTGACCGCAAAACCTGTCATTTATGTGGCAAATATTGCAGAAAGCGACATTGGAAAGCCAGATTGCGATTATGTCAAAGAGGTCAAAGAGATTGCAAACGCAGAAAACGCAAAAGTCGTCACCCTTTGCACAAAAATTGAAGAGGAAATCGTCGGACTTGAGAAAGACGAGCGAGACCTATTCAAAAAAGAACTTGGAATCGACCAAAGTGGGCTTGAAAAACTTGTCGTCGCAAGTTATGACCTTTTAGGGCTTATGAGTTTCTTGACTGCTGGAGAAAAGGAAGTGCGTGCTTGGACGATTACGAAAGGCACAAAAGCGCCTCAGGCAGCAGGAAAAATTCATTCCGATTTTGAGAAAGGGTTTATCAAAGCGGAAGTCGTAAGTTTTGATGACCTCGTGGAAGCAGGCTCTTTCCTTAAAGCAAAAGAAAAAGGAAAAGTGAGAATTGAAGGAAAAGAGTATGTCGTCAAAGACGGAGATGTTATGCTCTTCCGCTTCAACAATTAAAAGCCTTGCACAAAAATTTGCAAAATTTACGCATAAATCAATAAAAAATCAAAAATTAAACGCAAAAATCACTAAAAAATCCCCACAAAAAGAGGAAATATGGAAAAATATGAAGAGTTGTCCCCTCTTGCCTTGGCGTTTATGGGTGATGCCATCCACACCGCCTTCGTCAGAGAACAGGTTTTGAGAGGAAAAAGAGATAAAATCGCAAATTATCACACACTCGCGAGCAGTTTTTGCAACGCAAGACACCAAATGATGACGCTTGAGCAAATCTTGCCAACCTTGGCGGAAGAAGAGGCGGAAATTGTCAGAAAGGCAAGAAACAGCCACAGCAAACACTCTGCAAAAAATTTTGACGAAGAGACTTACAAAAAGGCAACCGCTTTTGAGGCACTTATTGGGTACTTATTTTTGAGCGGAAAACTCGACAGAATGAATGAAATTTTGGAAAAAAGTATGAAAATTTAAGAAAAATTGGAGAATTTTATGAACATTGAAGGAAGAAATCAAGTCATTGAAGCAATCAAAAATAGCAAAACAATAAACAAACTTTTGATTGACAGAAATTTTGCATCAAGAAAAGATGATGTCATCTCTCTTGCCAAACAAAATAAAATTCGGGTCGAGTTTATGCCTAAAAAGGCACTTGACGAACTCTCCAAAACAGGTCATCATCAAGGATACATTGCTGAGACGGCGGAATTTGAATACTGTGAACTTTCGGACATTTTGCAGGTGTCAAAGGACAGAGGACACGACCCTTTTGTCGTGCTTCTCGACAGCATTGAGGACCCACACAACTTGGGCGCAATAATAAGAACCTGCGAGTGTGCGGGCGTCGATGGAATCGTTATCCCAAAACTCCGTGCCTGCCAAGTGAACGAGACCGTTGTGCGAACGAGTGCTGGAGCAATCTCAAATGTCAAAATCGCAAGGGTGACAAATCTCAAAGAGGCAATCGACTTCTTCAAAGAAAATGGTCTTTGGATTTATGCTTCCGAAACTGGCGGAGAGGACATTTACAAGCAGAACCTCACTGGTCCAATTGGAATTGTTGTCGGCTCAGAAGGCAACGGCGTCAAACCATCAATTCGGGCATATTGTGACGGCATAATCACCCTCCCACTCAAAGGCAGTGTAAATTCGCTTAATGCAAGCGTTGCAAGTGCTCTTTGCGTTTACGAAGTACTTAGGCAAAGAGAACATAGTTAAATTTTGAAAAAATTGACAAAAAACAAATTTCCTTTTGAAAAACACGCAAAAATTATTAAAAAAAACATTGAAAATTTTGAAAACGGGGATAAAAATTTTGAAAAAATACGAAACAGATGAAGAACTTCTTGAGAAGATTAAAAAGGGCGACGAAAAGGCTGAAAACGAACTGCTGTCGAGATACAAATATCTCGTGGTGAAAATCAGTCGTGGATATTTTATTGTCGGCGGTGACCTTGAGGACTTGGTGCAAGAGGGAATGATTGGGCTTTACAAGGCAATCAAAGCCTACACAAACGAAAAAGAGGCAAGTTTCAAGACTTTTGCCGTGCTTTGCATCAAACACCAAATCCAAACTGCAATCAAAATGGCAAACACAAACAAAAACAAACCTCTCTCCTCTGCCGTTTCTTTCCAAAGTTTCACGGAAAATTCTGCAAATGAGAGTTTGGACTATTTGCCAATTGAACTCGTTTTGGAGGACACTCCTGCAGAAAAGGTGATAAACAAAGAAAACTTCAACCTCCTCAAAGAGAAAATCAAATCAACTCTCTCCCCTCTTGAACTTAAGGTGTTGAATTTGTATTTGCAAGGATATTCATACAAAGAAATCTCATCCACTTTGAATGTTTCAAGCAAGAGCATCGACAACAGTTTGAGCAGAATAAAATCAAAACTTAAAAACAAACTCGACAAAGCCTCATAAGTGGATGTAAGAAGATTTAATAAATTTTTTCCTATAATGTTAATCTGTTTGACAAAAAAACATTAATAATGTATAATCAAACCATGAAAACAAAAAACCAGCAACAGCAAAATTTTTAATTGTGCAACACCTGCACAAGCCTTGTTGCTTGGAAAATAGGATTTTAGAATTACCAAGCAACTTTGTTTGGTGATTTTTTAATTTAAGGAGAAAATATGAACAAAAAACAAATTAAAGAAACTCTTAATCTAAAAGATAGAATGGTTATAACTGGCGGAATGCCAAACGGAAACAAACCTCTTCATATTGGACACATTGGTGCTGTTTTTGTTTGGGCAGATGTATACGCACGATTTATAAGACAAATTTTGGGGAATGAAAATGTAATTTTTGTTTCTGGAACAGACGGCTTTGGCTCTTCCACAGAAGAAAAATATCGCAAGTTGAAAGAAAGTGGAGAAGTTGATGTTTCTCTTGAAAAATATATCGAACATTTTCACAATATTCAAAAGGAAACTCTTAAAAAATATGACATTTCACTAAATTTGTTTTCTGTGTCATGTCTTGGGCACTCATTTGAAATTCACAAACAAACCTCACACGAAATTTTCAACAAATTGCTTGGAGTAAAAAGTCTTCAACGAAAAGCCTCAAATCAATTTTATGACACCACCGTTGGAGCAGTGCTAAACGGCAGGCAGGTCAACGGAAAATGTCCAATAGAAGGCTGTCAGAGTGAAATTGCTTATGCCGATGAGTGTTCTCTTGGACACCAATACTCTCCTGATGAACTCATTGACCCAGTCAGCACTCTTTCTGGAACAAAGCCAGAACTAAGAAAAGTGTTCAACTACTACTTTAATTTGGAAGACTATCGCAACGAACTTAATGAACTTGTAAGAATTATTGAAAGAAAACCATGTGTAAGAAAATTTATGCTACGCGATATGAAAGATTATCTTTCTGCGCCACTTTCATTTATTACAAAACAAACATATGATGACAATAAAGAAATTCTTGATAATCAAGAACACCTGTCTGTGAGATATGATGAAAAAAAAGAAACATATGTCTTTACTTTTGCATCTGTTGCACAAAGAGACACATTTTGTAAAAATTTAAATGCAAACAACATTCGTTTTAAAAACAATAAAACTCTTGCGCCTTTAAGAATTTCTGGAAACGCAAAGTGGGGAGTTCCTCTTCCACAAAGCGCTGGGGAAGATGCTAAATCCTTGACCTTCTATGTGTGGCCAGAGAGTTTGTGGGCTCCTATTTCGTTTACAAAAGTTTATCTTGAACAATCAAAATCAAACACAACCTGGCAAGATTGGTGGAAAAGTCCAAACTGCACAATAACCCAATTTATTGGCGAAGATAATGTTTATTTTTACACCCTTGCTCAAAACGGACTATGGCTTGCCATTCAAGACAAAAAGTCTGTGACGCCACTTAAAAACAATCTTCAAATTTCAACAGTCATTGCAAACAAGCACCTTCTTGTTGGAAATGTTAAGGCAAGCTCAAGCGGAAGCACAAAGTCTCCAACCGCTGACAATCTTTTGGAATACTACACAGTTGATCAATTAAGAACGCACTTTTTAAGCCAAAATCTTAACACTCTTGCTGTAAATTTCAAATCAAAAGTGTTTAACCCTGAAGACTTTGAAAAATGTGGAGATCCTGTTGTTGCACAAGGGAATATTTTAACTAATGTATTTAATAGAATAATTCGTTCTGTTTTTTACAGCTTGCAAACTTATTTTGATGGAAAACTTCCAAAAAATAGACCTGATGAAAAGTTTGTTAAAATGGCAAATGAACTTCAAAACAATTATATAAACAAAATGAAAGACATTAAACTTAATGAAATAATGCCACTTCTTGA
>CALWKD010000018.1 GCA_944381175.1 uncultured Clostridia bacterium
TCGATAAGATGAAGTGGTTAAAATGCCAATAAATAAAGGGATTGAGAGATTTTTGGTATGGTATTTTATGATAAAATATGATACGAAAAGTCGAACTCTTGGCAATTGGTTTTAATTTCTTCGGAACCATTTGTTCGGGTTCGAGTCCTGACGGGAGCACCATTTTTTAAAGCAAAACCAATTTGTGTCAAGCTGAATGCAAGATTAAATTTGCTGCTTGTGTAGGAGTTTGAACTGCGGACAATGTTAAACAAGGAGGAAATTATGTACTGTTTACACCATATTTGCATAAGCGTTGAAAATTTAAAAGAAACTTTGGAGTTTTATCAAAAGTTGGGGTTTGAAAAATTCAATGAGTATAGCGACGATACAGTTGATATTGTGCTTTTAAAGTTGAATTCAGACATACTGGAGATTTTCCATTATAAAACGAGAGAAGCGTTGCCAGAACACGCAAAAGATTATGGAAAAGATTTGCTTTTCGTTGGTGTCAAACATTTTGGAATTGGTGTCGATGACATTGAAGATGCAAAAAAATTTGTGAAAGAAAATAATTTGTTTGATGGAGAAATAGAAATAAAGCGAGGCAGATTGGGTAAACCATACTTTTTCATAAAAGATCCAAATGGAATTTCGATTGAGTTTATTGAAAATTACGATTTTACCAAGAAGAAACAATAAAATAAAAAAGACTTTTTGATTTGTCAAGAAGTCTTTTTTTTGTTGTTAATTATGTAGAAATTTTTAAATTTTGGAAGTGAGTTTTAAAGAAATTTTGTATCAAAAGGAAATCACAAATGTAAAATTAAAACTTCTCGTTCAAAACCTTTTTGATTTTGGTGAAACTGTCATTTCTCTTTTGGAGCTTTCTTCTTGTAAGTTCGTAACTAACCATAAACAATGCGTAAAGAGCAACAAAAATTGGAATCAAAACCCAAACGGTGAATGGCGTGCCAGAGAGAATTGGGTTGTTGATGTAGAAAGCGTCAGAATAATCAAAGACCGACATCATAAAAGCGCCTATTGTTATGTATGCCATAAAGCCAATCACGATGTTCCCAGACTTTTTGTAATTTGGCTTAAACCATCCCACCATACAGAGCAAAACGCACACCAAGAAGCCGAAACTATGATGTAAAAGTCCAGAGATTGTGTTGCTGTAGAAAATTGAAGAGGCTTGACCAATGAAATCAGGATAGAACATTGACAACACATCACCCAAAATTGCAAAATAGAAAACAAAATGTAAAACATTGTTGTTTCGTCTGCCAAAAGTTACGGCAAGTGCCAAAACGAGACTGCTCATTCCGCAAAAACTGTCAGGGATAAGATAAGTTGCTCTTTGGTGAGAAATACAAATTGCGATTCTGTTCCACATTATGAATATGAGAAGCAAAACTCCAGCACAACGAACAACAATATCTTGGACTTTTTCATTTTTTGCGAAAAATTTTACGAGAAGTAGACTCGCAATCATAAAAACTATGAAAACTGCAAGAAAAGTTAGGTGCTCCCAACCAAAAACCTGCGGATTTGTTTGTGCCAACATTGAATACATAACATCCTCCATATATTTCAACACAAGTGTAGCACAAAGCGGGAGGGGAATCAAACAAATTCAATTGGTTAAAAAATTTTTGTAAAAGTTGTGGAAAAATCTCTTTGAATATGATAAAATTATTTCCATGAGAAAAAAAATCTTTATTAAAAATAGGAAAGGTTTGAAAGTTGCGATTGACCTCACATTAAATAGTGGGAGAGGGAGATTGGTGTTTTTGGAGCATGGGTTAAGTTCCAGAAAGGAATATCCCCACATGAAAGTTATGGAGGAGACTTTTGCCGAAAACGGATACAATGTTGTAAATTTTGATGCGACAAATTCTTTGAATGAGAGCGAAAGTTCTTCAGAAGGCTTGACTTTTTCCAGTCATTATGAAGATTTGGTTGATGTGATAAAGTGGGCGAAAACACGAGAGTTCTATTCGGAGCCTTTTGCTCTTGCTGGGCAGTCATTGGGTGGTGCGTCTTGCCTAAACTATGCGTGTGAGCACCCAGAAAAAATCGACTTGTTGATTGTGGCTTGCTGTCCGTTTATTGATGGAAAGAAACTTGTTGAAAATGATGAGATGATGAAGAAAATTGAGGAAGTTGGCTATTTTGATAAGGTTTCTCGAAGTGTAAACCGAACATTAAGAATAAACAAAATTTTCATTGACGATGTGAAAACTTATGATATGACAGATAAGATAAAAAATATCAAAGCGAAAACGTTTGTTGTTCAAGGACTTTTGGATGCGGAATACATCAAAAAGACCGCACACGAGATTTATGACTTGCTTGAGTGTGATAAGCATTTGATTTTGTTGGAAAATACACCGCACGATTTGGCAAACACCCCACAAACGAAAGAAATTTTCACAAACACAATGAGAGATATTTTGAAAGATACTTATTTTAAGTAATAAAATATTTATTGATAAATCTTTTGGCGAGAGAAATCAATAGGGTTATATGATGCATAAAAATTCTACGACAAAATCAAAAGAAAGACTATTTTTGATAGTCTTTTATTTTTTGTTTGCGAAATTGATTTTGAAAAAAGAGAGAAATTTGGTATTATATCTCTATAAGAAGAGAGAAAGAAAAATAGTAGATTTGAAATTTAGATAAGGGAATAATATGCATAAAACAAAAATTCAAATGGCGGGTATAAAAAATGTTGAGGATGCTTTGATTTGTGCTGATTGTGGTGTGGATATGATAGGACTTCTGGTTGGGCAGAAGCACAAAAGCGACCAGTTTATTTCAAAAGTGACCGCAAAGAAAATCAAGGACGCTCTTCCAAAAAGTGTGAAAACAACGCTCATCACTCATCTTGAAAATGCGGAGGAGATAATTGAAATTGCGAACTATATCGATGTTGATTTTGTGCAATTTCACTCTGGGATAAAAGATTTGGAGGTGCAAAAGGTCAAAGAAAAACTTCCAAACATCAAAATAATAAGAGTTGTCCACATTTCAAAATCTGGCAAAATTTTGACGAATCTCGAAAATATAAAAACAGTTGATTTTTATTTCACTGACAGTTTAAATCGCAGGGCGAACAAGTTTGGAGGAACTGGACTTGTGCACAATCTTGAGACAGACAAGATGCTCATTGAGACTTTGGAGAAACCTGTGTTTATTGCGGGCGGGCTCACACCAGAAAATGTGCAGGGGGCGATCAAGTTTTGCAAGCCTTTTGGCGTCGATGTAAACAGTGGTTGCCGAGCAAAAGATGGCGGAAGAGACAAGAAAAAAGTTGAAGAATTTGTCAGAAAAGTGCGAGAAATCGAGTAAAAACATTCAATTTTAAGTGTTTTTTACAAAAAAATGAGGAGATTTATGGATTATTACGAACAGAAAGCAAAGATTGCTTACGAAAAATTCCAAAGAGGAGAGCCTTTCAAAAAGGTATATGCTGTCGTTCAAAAAGACAACAAATTTGTCGTTTTGAAACACAATAAGGGCAGATACGAATTTTCTCTTTCAGGTGGTGGAGTTGAGGACGGCGAAAGCAATGTGGATGCTGTCAAAAGAGAGGTCTTGGAAGAACTCAATATAAAGGTTGAGGTGAAGGAAAGTCTTGGATTTTGCAGATATGTTCGTACCTGGAGATACCAAGGGAAAGAGTTTGATGTTGACCATGTTGCAGAGATTTTTCTGACCGAATTTGTGTCCTTTGGCGAGAACAAAAAATTTGGGATCGAGGGAGAGTTTGACGGAAAAGAGATGTCGATTGCTGAAATCTCTCGCGAAGAGATGCTTGAAAAGGTCTTTGAGTTTAAAAATGGCGGAATTAAATTTGAGTGACGATTTAAGTTTTCAAACAAAAAAGAAAAGTGGGGGAAAAGATGAGACTTGAACTATTTTGCAACGAGGACGAGTTTGAAGAGTGGCTGAAGATTGCAAACTACTCAAATTATGCCGACGGCGAAGATGAAGAAAATATAAAAATTAGAGAAGATTTTCGGCAGGAAATGAAAATTTGTCTTGAAAATACGAAAAAATTACAAAAAGATTTCAAAATTTCGTTTGGGTTGCCGATTTTGTTGGTTTTTCGTGAAAAAAGGAGTATAATAGGAACTGGAAGTTTGAGAAGAGATGAGCACAAAGTCTCTGCCTGCCAAGTGAACACCATTACAATCGCAAAAGACAAGAGAAGGCAAGGCCTTGGCAAAAAACTTATGGACGAAATTGCAAAGCTTGTCCGAAAACATTCTGACTTCAAATATCTGACGCTCACCACAAGCAGCAGCCAAGGCTTTTACCAAAAAATTGGGATGCGACTTTGCGGAGTGCTGGACTTTGGAAAAAGCAAGAGATATTTCTTTGCAAGACAGTTAAGAAGATGATTTTAAGCAAATTTTGACATAAAATTTAAAGTTAAATGGAAGAGAAAAGTTGGTTTTGGACTTGAAATGGCATATAATAATATAAATTTTGGCGAATTTCGTGAGATTGAGGAGGAAAAAATGAAATATCAAA
This sequence comes from uncultured Clostridia bacterium, assembly GCA_944381175.1. Lineage (GTDB taxonomy): Bacteria > Bacillota > Clostridia > Christensenellales > UBA1242 > Caccovivens. Next base: position 4,528 of record CALWKD010000018.1, read on the forward strand.
TTATTGTGGATAGTTGTTCCGATTTGGACAAGAACTATCTCGACGGAACAGGAATAGGGTTCAAAATTGTTCCGCTCACAATCAATGTGGGAGACAGTGAGTATGTCGATGAGGAGGGAATTGAGATTGAGCAGATGCTTGAAAAACTTAAAGTCCCAAAAATCAAGAGCGGAAGTGCTTGCCCTGCACCAGAATCTTTCAAAAGGGAATTTGGAAACGCCGATTACACTTTTGTTGTGACAATAACAAGCAAACTTTCTGGATGTTACAATGCTGCCGTCGTCGCAAAAAACGAGCACGAGAACTCAAAGAATATCCACATTATCGACTCAAAGGCAGTTTCAGGCACGGAAATTCTTATTGTGGATAAACTTGTGCAACTTATCAAGAGCGGAATGACGTTTGAGAAAATTGTTGAGGAAATCGAAAAATACAGAGACGAATGCACGCTTTTCTTCGTTTTGCAACGCTTTGACAACCTTGTAAACAACGGCAGAATGAGCAAAATCGCGGGACTTATTGCCAGCACGATTTCGCTTAAACCGATTTGCAAGGCGGTCGACGGGGAGATTAAGATAATCAAGAAAATCATCGGAGTGAAGACCCTTTTCCACAAACTCGCACTTATGATCAAGGAAGTTTTGAAAGGTGATAAAAAGAGGAAGATTGTCATAAGCCACTGCTATGCAAAAGATGAGGCGGACGAACTCAAAACTCACATTGAAAACGAATGCGAAAACAAAAACATAAAAATCATACCAATGAAGGGGCTTACAAGTTATTATGCTTTGGAAAAAGGTGTGATTGTCTGCTTCTAAAATTTGAATGTTTTGAGAGAAAATGAGTAAAAAAGTGCTAAAAATACAACTTTTTGAAAAAATTATTAAAATAGAAGGGAATTATGGAATACGTAACATTGTCAAACGGCGTGAAAATGCCAATTTTGGGATATGGAGTTTATCAAATCTCAAAGGAAGAGTGCGAAAGGTGTGTGCTTGATGCACTTGAAGTGGGTTATCGTCACATTGACACGGCACAATCTTATTTCAACGAGGAACAGGTGGGAAATGCAATCAAGAAGTCCAAAGTTCCAAGAGAGGAAATTTTCTTGACAAGTAAGGTTTGGATTGAGCACTATGGCTATGAGGAATGCAAAAAGTCAGTTTTGGAATCTCTTAGAAAACTTCAAACAGATTACATCGATTTAATGCTCTTGCACCAACCTTTTGGAGATATTTATGGTGCGTGGAGAGCACTTGTGGAACTTTACAACGAGGGAAAACTTAGGGCAATTGGAGTTTCAAACTTCTATCCAGACAGACTTGTTGAGTTCGCAAATTTCAACAAAGTTAAACCGATGGTAAACCAAATCGAAACAAATCCGATTTGTCAACAGGTTGAGGCGAGAAAGTGGCTTGACAAATATGGTGTTGTTCACGAATCTTGGGCGCCTTTTGGAGAGGGAAGAAACGGACTTTTTGAGAATGAATTTCTGAAAGAGATCGGGAAGAAATATGGCAAGTCCACTGCACAGGTTATGCTCAGGTGGAATATTCAAAGAGGGGTTGTTGTCATTCCAAAATCGACTCATAAGGAAAGAATGATTGAAAACTTTGATGTTTTTGATTTCAAACTTTCGGACGCTGATATGAACAAGATCAAATCTCTCGACCAGCAAAACAGTCTGTTTTTCTCGCACTACGACCCAAAGATTGTGGAGTGGTTTGCAGGACTTGTTGAAGAAAGAAAAAACAAGAAGTAATATTAAATTTTCAGCACTGTTTTGTGTTGAAAATTTTATTTTTTCATATAAAAAACTATGAAAAAAGTTGAGATTTGCGACACGCATAATGATTTTTTGACCGAACTTGACACGGATGAGTTTACGTCATATATTGCAAAGTGTAAGAAAAATAATGTGAAAGTGATTTGTGCTTCCTTTTGGAGCACAGAGTGGGAAGAAGAGAAAATTTTGGATGAAGTTTTGCTCAGGACGAATATTTTAAGGTTTTTAAGTCCCGAATTTTTGCTTCATATTGAAGATTTGTGGTGGGTGAAAGATGAGGAGAGGTTGGAGTTTTTGTTGGAACTTAAACCCTTTTCTTGCTCTTTCACTTGGAACAATCGAAACCTTTTGGCTGGCGGAATAAATGCTGAGGGTGGGCTTACGAAGTGGGGAAAAGAATGTTTGGAAAGGTTGGGCGAGGCGGGAATTGTTGTCGACCTGGCGCATCTAAATCGGAAAAGTTTTTGGCAAGTTTCAAAAAGAATTGAAGAGAGTCTTTATTGCTCACATACTGGCTTTTATGGCGTAAAACGACACAAGCGAAATTTGACAGACAAACAAATTGATGCGATTGTGGAGTCAAATGGGTTTGTTGGGCTTTTCTATTATGACAAGTGTGTGAAAACGGGGGAAGGCGAATTTGGAATTGGTGATGTTGTTGAAAATCTCAAATATTTCACAACCAAGTGGGGATTTGATAACATTGGTATAGGAACAGATTTTTACGGCATTGAAAATTACCCCGCGGGGCTGAAAAGTTACGACGGATTCAAAAATTTGGCAGAAGGATTAAAAAAAGAGGGTGTTTCAGAAATTCAAATTGAAAAAATATTCTATAAAAATTTTCTAAAATTTGTGGAAAGGTCAAAACGGAAAAATTTCTGAGACAATAGTCAAATTTTTGTTGTCAGTTGTTTGCCAAAAGCGGTTTAAAGTGTGATATAATAAACTTATGGAACAAGAATTTAGGAGCGAAATCAAAATTGCTTCAGCGGACGAGAGAACAATTTTGAAAGCAACCGAACTTTCACAAAGAACAAAAATGGAAGTTCGGGACAAAAAAGTTTTGTCGCTCGGAATACATCATCCAATTTCAAAAGGCGAGATAAAACACATCTTTGTTGCGGCGGACAAGAACGGCGAGGTTGTGGGAGCGCTGAAAGCCGAAAGAGTGCCAGAAGACGATTTTGATTGGTTTGAAGTGGGAGAGGAGAGTGAGCCGATTGAGATTTCAAAAGTTTGTGTCGATGAAAAATTTCGAGGGAAACATATTGCAAGCGAGATGTTGGAAT
>CALWKD010000019.1 GCA_944381175.1 uncultured Clostridia bacterium
AAAAATTTAAGCGAATTAAGTTTAGTAAACTATAGATAAAATATTAAATTTTACTGTTAATCTTACATAACCTAAACCAACTTGGACTTGTAGGCGGTTCGGATACTTTATCACTTGTCGCACCAAATGAAAAAACTGCACTTGGTGCTCGTTTTCAACAAGTTTGAAAAGCTTCGCTTTTCGCTTGTTTTTTCATTACGCGACCAAACGAAAATTGCATAATCCATGAAATTTTGCGCGAACCTCTTGTGGTTTTTCATTAAGAAAGACACACAGTACACGACATATTAAAAATCTCGCTCGTTTCACTTCACTCTCGATTTTGTCGTGTCTAAGTAACAATTTTGAAACATAGATGTCTCCCACGACATCTTTTTATTGTTGCAAGTCCTTGTTATTTTTGATATAATAATTTTGTTAGGAGACTTGATGAAACGATACTTTACTATGTCATTAACATTGTTTTTGTTCTCCATTTTGAATGCACTCACCTTTCTTTTGCTTGGGATTTTGACTGGAAACACAGCATATTCTGAAATCTACTCCATCACATATCCCATTCAGTTTGTGGTGGCAATTTTTCAAAGTTTTTTCGCCTCTGCCTCCAACATTCGTGCAAACAAAGAGGGAAAAAAATTGTGTCGACACAGGAATCATACTTGGACTTATTTTTTCGACAATAACCTTCACACTTCTTGCGGTCTTTGTTGATGACTACATAACTTTTATGAATATGTCCCCAGAAATTTACCGAAATTTCACTTTGATGTCATTTGGTGAGTTGTTTCTTTCCTTTGTTTTGTCGATGTTGACGGAAAAGATGTATTCCAAGGACAAAGACAAGCAAGCAAATCTCTGCACGATTGGGTTTATTGCTCTGAACTTTGCAACTGTGGTATTGACCGCCCTCATAACAAAAAACCAACTTATCATCGTTTTGGTAAATTTTGTCTCACTCTTTGTCTATGTGCTCGTCTGGTTTTGCCTCACAGTCAAAAAGTTCAAATTTGATTTCAATATCATTCAAAACTTCAAATACGAATCACTTTACACTCTCGGAAATGTCCTGATGCTCGTCACCTATTTGTTTGGTTACAGCAGTGTGTTCAGTTTTGGCGGAGAATATGTGGTCGCATTGAATTTTGTAAATCTCATAACAGACCCGCAATGGGACGCCCTTGAAGCAATGGACAAAATTGCGAAAATCGACATCTCAAATTCCGAAAACAACTACAAAAAGGCGCTCAAAAACTCTGCAGTCATCTCTTCGACATATTGTTTGTCAAGCATTGTGCTGTTTTTTGCACTTTTCAAGACCTACAAAGTCGTGCTCACAATCGGATTGATTTATTTGGCAATTCAAATCGCGGATATGCTACTCGAGGTTTTCCTGTCAAACCTGCAACCCTTCTTACAAATCGAGTATTCACCAACAAAATCAACCATTATTTCTCTCGTAAGCAAAATTTTGCGTGCCCTCATCTCAATTCTTTGGGTAAACCCATACAACACAAATGTCGGGCAAATCGGAATTGATATTTTGATAGTTGTTGCTTTCTTCATTATGCGATTTAGAAACTTTAAACTTTCAAATGACGGAACACTTGTGCGAAAGGACAAGCCTGTTTCCATAAAACAATAAAAACACACTAAAGACTCATAGCCTTTAAAACTAGAAAAAAAGATAGTGAGAATATAATTTCATCACTATTTTTTTGTATTAGTTTGAAAAATGCTTGACGAAGTGATGTGTTTTTTTATTTTGTTGGTCAAACATTAAGCATTTTATTGGTTCTCATCCTCCAAGTTCTCTGTGCCGAGAAGTTTTTCGCTTTCGGACGCATCAAGTCTTTCAATGGAGCGAAGTTTGCTTGCAATCATTCTGCTCCTTGTGCCGACAAGGCTGTCAAAATCTTTACTGGTTGTGTCAAATTGCTTTTGAATTTTGTCGATAAGGGCGTTGAATTTGTCAAACTCCGTCCTAACCGCTCCCAAGACTTTCCAAACCTCACCCGATTTCTTTTGAATCGTGAGCGTCCTGAAACCCATTTGCAAACTGTTTAAGAGTGCACTCATTGTGGTTGGGCCTGCGATCGTGACATTGTATTTTTGCTGAAGTTCCTCAATAAGCCCTTGCTTTGCAACCTCCGCATAAAGCCCCTCAACTGGCAAAAACATAACCGCAAAATTGGTGGTTTTTGGCGGATAAATATACTTTGTGTTTATGTCCTTCGCCATACCGCGAATTGTGTTTTTAAGTTGTTCTTTCTTCTGCTTGACAAGGTCAAAATCATTGTTTTCATAAGCATTTTGCAGGTCGCTGTAAATCGTGTAAGGGAATTTTGAATCGACTGGCAAATAAACATATTCTCCGTCGACTTGACCTGGCAATTTCACTGCATATTCCACTGGTTCTCTTCCGTCTGCAGTGACAAAATTTGTCTCATACTGCTCCCTCGTGAGCAATTGGTCAAAGATTGCACCAAGTTGAATCTCGCCGAAAATTCCTGTTGTTTTGACATTTGAAAGCATTTTTGTGAGGCTTCCAACATCGGTTTTTATGTCCTGCATCTCGCCGAGTGATTTGTGAACGCTTTCAAGTTGTTGTCTCAAGACATCAAAACTCTGCTCAAATCTCTTGTTTATCGTCTCGGACAATTTCTCATCGACCGTCTCACGCATTTTGTCGAGTTGCTTGTTGTTGTCCTCCTGAAGAGACTTGATATTTCGCTCGTTTGACACTCTGATTGCCTCAAGTTTTTCCTCTTGCAACCTGCTGATATTTTGCATTCTCTCGTCGAGTTGCTTGATAAGTTCCATAACTCTTTTTTCGAGTGCGAGTTGTCCCTCCGTCAAACTGTCCTGAAACCTCTTGACAGCCTCAACAGTCGCACTGCTTCCAAGTTTTTGCGTCTCATTTAATGACTGACTGATAAGCCCAATACTGCGATTGAAACTGTCAATTATGTCGTTTTTGTCCTTTTCTTCCATTTTACTTTTGCTTCTGGTCTTCAAAGAAACAACAATTCCGATCACACTTGCCAAAATGCTTACGGCAAGCAAAACATAAAGCCAAACCATAATCTTCTCCTAAAATCTTTTGATCTAAAAACAATTATACAACATTTCTTCATTCAAACAAAGAAAAAAGCCGACCAAAATCGACTTTTAATTTTTACGCAACATTGACAAGATTGAATTGGACCTCTCCATTTGTGTTTATGGTGACATTTCCGCCCGAAGAAAGCAAGCCATTGAAGTTTAGAGAACCATTTTCTCGGTTGTATTCATAAGTCACTTCATCATTTCTGATGCTAACTTTGACATCACCGCTTGAAAGAGGGTCATTGCTCTCGCCGTTGTTTTTGTAACAATAGGCAGTGAAGCCACCATTCTTTGTGAAATCAATTTCAACATCCGAACTGTCCACAGTTATGATTGCGTTGTTTGAGACTGAACCGAGGAACTTCAAATAAACATCTCCTCTATCATTTGAAATATTTATTGGATTTGTGTTGAATTCCGAGAGTGTAACTTTGACGGAAGTCGACCTATTGCTTGTGATGTAGACAACTCCGTCCGCCTCAGCAACATTCACACTTCCTTTTCCAGCAGTCACGGTGAGGTCTCCTGCAATTTTGTCGATTTTAATAACTGGAGCATCTGATTCATCTGTGGAACTCAAATGGAAGTCTCCGTCAATCTCACCAACATTTATAACTGGAGAAATGATTGAATCTTCAACCTTTGCGAAACTCAAATTGCAATTCAAGTAGTCAAACTTATAATTCCCCTGCACACATCTTTCAACCATAACTCCGCCAGCATAAACACTTGAAATCGCAGCAGTGCCCTTTCTGTTTTCAATGGTCAAAGTGTTTCCACCAAGGCTGACAAAGTCTAGGTCAATTCTGCCCTTGTTTGTGCCAAGAGTGACATTTGTGTTTGCCATAATTCCAGAACCAGTTTTATTCATAGCGTATGTGACATCGTTCAGTGCCCTGATTCTGCCAGAGCCAGTATACATTCTGTAGTCACCTGAAACTCCATAAGAGTTGAAGTTGCTATTGAAAGTTATGTCCCCATCTTCAGTGTTTAAGTTTATTGAGCGAAGAGAAACCGACTCCTCTTCTTTGTTTGTCGAACCACCCAAATCAATGTCGCAGCCACCGTCCGCATTGACAGTTAAGGAAATTCCAGAAAGGTTTATTCCGCCAACATCCACATTGTCGTTTATGATAATCTCGATGTCTTTGGAGAAATACAAAAATCCATTTGGCTCTGTGATGTCAATCGTAAGAGACGTTCCGTCCATTGTCACCTCATAATCGAATGCGGTGTAATTTTTCGAGCCTGCAAAACCTTTCGCGTTGTTTCGGATGACGATATAGTCTCCGCTGTATTCTTTGTTTCTTTGGACAGTCACATCGGCATAGTCACAATTTATGGTGATGTCTGTCAAAGTGGAATAATTGACATCAAAAGACGACTCTCCCGTGGTCTTTGCAATTCTAACCGTCTCATTGCCAGAGAAATATTTCATCCACAGCACAGTTTTTCCAGGATTAAACAACATAATCACAAGGCATATCAAAAATATAGAAACCAAAAGCAAAACAAAAAGTCCAAAATAGAAGAAAAAACCCTTCTTAATTGTTCCCTGTGCCATAATACCTCCTTAATATAATATCATCCTACCACAAATTTATCGATTTGTCAATAAACGGAAATATTCATCAATCCAAAATTGCCTTAATTCTGCGAATCCCGCTTGAAGAACTCTCTTCTTTGACGATTTTCACGTGATGCAAGTCTTTTGTGTTTTTGGCGTGAGGACCGCCACAAATCTGACTATCAACATCTCCAATGATGTAAACCCTCACCTTGTCTCCATATTTCGAGTCAAAAATTCCGTGCGCACCACTCTTTCTTGCCTCATCCAAAGTCATTTCTTCGCAAGTGACAGGGATTTCTCTTTTGACTGCATCATTGACGAAATCTTCCAAAGTCTTGATTTCTTCTGGAGTCATTTTGTGGTCAAGATTAAAATCAAAACGTAATCTTTCAGGTGTGATGTTTGAGCCTTTTTGCACAACTTGCTCCCCAAACATTTTCTTAAGCCCAGCAAGGATCAAGTGAGTCGCTGTGTGCAATTTTGCAGTCTCATAAGAGTCATCGACAAGTCCGCCTTTAAACTGCCCAGCAGCAGCCGACCTGCTCTTTTCTTGATGCTCCTCAAACGCTTTTTTGAAGCCCTCTTCGTCCACGGCATAACCTCTTTCCTGTGCGAGTTCTTTTGTGATTTCAAAAGGGAACCCAAAGGTGTCGAAAAGTCTGAAAACTGCCTTTCCTGAGATGATATTTTCCACGACTTCGCCTTTTTGAGCGGCGAATTGTTTGTGTTTTTCGATTCCGTTCAAGACTTTCTCAAATTCTTTTCTTCCCTCTTCAAGAGCTTTGTTGAATTTCTCCATTTCGATTTGGAGTTCTTTCACGATATGGTCTTCTTTTTCCAGCAAAAGAGGATAAGAGTCGTTGTAGACTTTTTCAATAAAAATTTTCGCAACAGCAACAATTGTGCCAAGGTCGAGGTTTATGTCTCTTGCAAATCTAACCGCACGGCGAATGAGTCTTCTCAAGATGTAACCTGCACCAACATTTGATGGAACAATGCCGTTGACGTCGCCAATGAGCATAACAGCAGTTCTGGTGTGGTCAGCAACGATTCTCATCGCTCTTGTGACTTTCTCGTCTTGTCCATATTTGACGCCTAAAGTTTTCTCCATAAGCGAAATCACATCGACATAAAGGTCAGTGTGATAAACATCTGGCAAGCTATTCAAAAACACCAACAATCTCTCAAGTCCCCACCCAGTGTCGACATTTTTTTGTTTGAGCGGAATATATTTGTTTTCGTCCACTTTCTCATACTGCATAAACACATCGTTTCCGACCTCAACAAATCTTCCGCAATCACAACTTGGGTTGCAGTCTTTTCCGCAAGGTTCTTTGTCAGTGATATAAAACATTTCGCTGTCTGGTCCACAAGGTCCACGCTCAAGTTCCCACCAGTTGTCCTCTTTTGGTAAAAAATAAATGTTTTCTTTTTTTATTCCAGACTTTTCTCTGAACATTGCCGTCTCATTATCTCGTGGAACATTTTCATTTCCAGCAAAAACAGTGACAGCAAGTCTGTCGGCAGGGAAACCAAAGACTTTGTTTAAAAGTTCAAAACTCCACTTAGTCCTCTCTTCCTTGAAATAATCTCCCAAACTCCAACTCCCGAGCATTTCAAAAAAAGTGCAATGCGTTGGGTCTCCCACAGAGTCAATGTCGATCGTCCTTACGCAACCTTGAACATTGCAAAGACGCTTCCCCATTGGGTGCTTTTTCCCAAGAAGATAAGGCATCAAAGGTTGCATACCTGCGACATTAAACATAACACCTGTCGAGCCATCGCCAACAAGCGAAACCCCGCCAATATCGACGTGACCACGTTCCTTATAAAAATCAAGCCAAATTTTTCTTAATTGTTTGCTGGTAATCTTCATAATCTCAAAATTCTCCTAAATGACTTATATATGATAACAAAATTAATAAAAAAAAACAAGTATTTTGGTTATGAAATGCACCTTAAAATTCAATTTATTCTCATTTTTTCAAATAATTTTGTGCGTTATTTTAAGTAAAAATAAAATAATTTGAAAATTCATAAAAAAACATCAATTTAAACAAAAAAAAGAAGGTGACAGATTTCTATTTCTCCTTCTTTTTTGCTTCTTCTTTTTCAAATTCGTTTATCACTTCGACCAAATGTGCGTGCTTTCTTCTTCTCTTATATTTTTTGAAAAAACCTGGAAATTTTTTCCTGGCGTCGTATTTGTCTATTGTGCTTGACATTGAACGCACGATTGCCTTCCCAGCACGACGCCTGTCAACCTGCTTTGCAACAATGTCGCTGGTTCTGGAGTTTTGAACCGCATAAATACACTGCTTTTTGCCCTTGTGTTTGACGATGGAAAGATAAATAAGCATTGCGAAGAAAAACACCAAAAAGACAAGCAAAAAACCCACATAATAGAGATTAAAACCAGAGACTATGACAAAAATCAAAATAACCGCACAAAAGAGCAAAAGAGAAAAAATTGCAAAACGCAAATCATTTTTTGCACTTTCCACTGTTTTCTTCCCCTCAAGAAACATCAAATGATATTTCCCCTCAACATTTTCAATATTGTTGATGTTTATTCTTGCCATAACTTCCTCAAATCAATATTATCACCAATCACGCACGCAAGTCAAATAAAAGTTAAAATTTTTTAAATAATTCATCGTCTCAAAATATCGCCAGCAGAAAGGTTATATTCGCAAGGAACAACCACCCTCTCTTGCACGAGTTTTGCACTCTCCAATTTCTCGCCTTCCAAATTTCGTATTTCCTTAACCACAAACTTTTTGTTGAAAGCCTCATCATTGACGCTCAAAATCTCAAGCGTGTCTCCGACGGAAAATTTGTTTCTCATTTCGACTTCAACGACTCCATTTTGAGTATCCTTTGTCACAACCGCAACAAACTCGCTCTCCTGCACAGGCATTGAGTCGAGGGTGTATTGTTTGTTTTCATCTCCAAAATAGAAACCCGTCGTGTACCTTCTGTGGCTTGCTTTAAGAAGTTCCCTCTCAAGTTCATCAGTCGGCTTTTGCGGAAGCAAATCAAGTGCCCTTCTGTAAGCATTGACCACCGTCGCAACATAATAAGGCGATTTCATTCTCCCCTCAATTTTTATGCTGTCAACCCCGATTTCTTTGAGTTCTTGCAAATGTGAGAGCATATTCAAATCTTTGGAATTGAAGATGTAAGAGCCTCTCTCGTCCTCCTGCACTTCGAGTTCGTCCTCACGATTGACTTCTCTGACCATATATTTCCACCTGCACGCTTGAACACATTCGCCGTGATTTGAGTCTCTCCCCGTTAGATAATTTGAAAGTAGGCATCTTCCAGAATATGCCATACACATTGCCCCGTGAACAAACACCTCAATTTCAACATCACTTGGCACATTTTCTCTTATCATTTTGATTTCTTGAAGCGAAAGTTCTCTTGCAAGAATAAGCCTTTTCGCCCCCAACTCCACCATTAGTTTTGCCGAATAGGAATTGATTATGTTTGCTTGGGTGCTGACGTGAACAGGTATGTTTGGTGCTTTTTCACGGATAAATGCGACGACTCCGAGGTCGGCAACAATGACCGCGTCGACACCAATTTCTTCCAAAAACCTCAAATAATCTTCAAGCCCCTCAAAGTCTTTGTCCTTGGCAATAATATTTAATGTGACATAAACTTTTTTATTCCTTTCGTGAGCAATCTTAACAGCCTGTCTCATCTCTTCTTCAGAAAAATTTCCAGCAAATGCACGCAGTCCAAACCTGCCTCCAGCAAGATAGACAGCATCCGCACCAAAGTGCAACGCCGTCAAAAATTTCTCAAAATTTCCTGCAGGTGCCAAAAGTTCCATATCATTCTCCCTTTTCTTCAAGATTTTTTGTATCTTTCATTTCTTTTAATTTTCTTTTTCTAGGTTTTCTCATTTGAGATTTCATCAATTTAAACCAGTTTATCATTCCAAAGACATTTATCGCAACAAATATAACATAATTGGTGAGAGTTGGCAAGTAGTTCAACTTTCCTTCAGCCACAACTGTTGCCCACAAACAAAGGCAAATGACATCGGATAGAATGTAAAACACATAGTTTAAAACGCTTCTTTGAATCATACAATAAACGGCAAAGAAGCCCATAACGACAGAAATCGTGCTTAAAATCAAATTTGCCGTGTTGAAAGCCCTGAGCATAAAGTAGACGCCAATTCCCGCACCCAAAAACAGAACCGAAACAATTAAAAATTCTTTCCAATTAAAGTTCCTGTTGATTTTGACGATGCCAGTACTTCTGTATTTGTTTTTCAGCCAAAAAGCCAAGTTAATTGCGTATGCGACAGCCAAAATCGCATTTATAATTATCTCACCATAATACCTGTTGTTGTAAGCGATAAAGCAATAAAGCACCATTGATACAATCTCAAAAAAATTGCTAATTATGTATCCTTTTGCAATCAAAAAAATAGCCAAAATTCCCAAGACCGAATTGCATATCACAAGTGCATCCGAATGAAAAACAATTCCCAAAATCAACACAACGCAGAGAAGAAAAAAAATGCAAAGGTATTCGTACCATTTAATATATTTGAAATATTTTAAGATTCTTTTCATATCAAATTTCCACCGTTGGTTTTGCGGTAAGTGTCAAATCGGCAAGTCCTTTCCCAGCCTTTAAATAGTAATACGCAATCGCACCAATCATCCCCGCATTGTCCGTGCAGTATTTAAGCACTGGCATAAAAAGACTCACTCCCATTTTTTCGCAACTTTCTTGCAATTTCTCTCTCAAACGAGAGTTTGCTCCCACTCCGCCAGCGATGACCAATTTTTTAAAGCCAAATTTTTCACAAGCCTTCAACGCCTTATGTGTCAACTCATCTGTGACAATTTCTTGGAAAGAGCAAGCGACATCAGCCCTTGAAAACTTCTCATTTTTTTGTTCTTTGTTGTGGACAAAGTTTACGACCGCCGTCTTAAGCCCACTGAAAGAAAAATCAAAAGAGTCCTTGAGAGGTGGTTTATAATTGAATTTGACGACATTTTGACCTTCTTTTGCAAGTTTGTCGACCTCTGGTCCGCCAGGATAATTCAGCCCCAAAACTCTTGCAACCTTGTCAAAACATTCGCCCACCGAATCGTCGACAGTTGAGCCGATGAGTTTAAACTTGCAATAATCTTGAACCTCAACAATTGCAGTGTGTCCACCGCTGACCATCAAGCACAAAAATGGTGGTTCCAAGTCTTTGTGAGAGATATAATTCGCACCAATATGTCCGTGCACGTGACTTACGGCGATGAGCGGAACTTTCAGAGCAAACGCAAGAGTCTTTGCAAAATTTACTCCGACCAAAAGAGCACCCATAAGCCCAGCACCATAGGTGACTGCAACAGCATCAACATCTTCCAATTTCTTCCCCGCCATAGATAACGCCTGCCTAAGCACTGAAGAGATGTTTTTGATATGATTTCTTGAGGCAATTTCTGGCACAACTCCGCCGTAGAGTTTGTGAATATCAATCTGTGAAGATATAACATTTGAAAGCACATCTCTGCCATTTCTCACCAAAGCGATTGAGGTTTCATCGCAAGAAGATTCCACAGAAAGAATGAGGACATCCTTTTTCGTCCTCAACTTCTCAAATTTAATCTTTGAATCCTCAAAATAACTCATCTTACGCCTTCACACTTGTCCTTTTCAAATATTCATTGATAAAATCTTGAATTTCGCCGTTCATAACCGCCTGAACGTCACTGGTCTCAAAGTTTGTTCTGTGGTCCTTAACCAATGTGTAAGGACAAAAAACATAAGAACGAATTTGACTTCCCCACTCGATTTTTTTGACATCACCGCGAATTGAGGCGAGTTTTTCCATTTCCTCAAGTTCCTGCTTTTCCACCAGTTTTGAATACAACATTTTCATTGCCGTCTCTCTGTTTTGCACTTGGGAACGCTCAGTCTGGCACGCAACGATTATCCCAGACGGAATGTGAGTAATTCTGATTGCGGACTCAGTTTTGTTGACGTGCTGACCACCTGCACCAGAGCTTCTGAAAGTGTCAATCTTCAAATCTTCTGGTCTAATCACAATGTCTGGCGCTTCTTCAATTTCTGGCATAACCTCCACACTTGCAAAACTTGTATGTCGCCTTGAATTTGCATCAAAAGGTGAGATTCGGACCAATCTATGCACACCCTTTTCCGCCTTCAAATATCCATACGCATATTCGCCAGAAACGAGGAAAGAAATAGACTTTATGCCCGCATCTTCTCCGTCCAAAACATCAAGCACTTTGATTTTGTAAGAGTGTTTCTCCGCATACATCGAATACATACGGAAAAGCATTTCCGCCCAGTCCTGAGCCTCAGTTCCGCCCGCCCCAGCGTGAATCGTCATAATTGCATTGTAGTTGTCATATTTTCCAGAAAGCAAAGTCTCCAGTTTTGCACTTTCAATCTCTTTCTCCAAAACCTCCAAAGTGGAATTGAGTTCTTCATAAAGTGCGTCATCATCAACTTCTTCCAAAAGTTCAATGCTTGCCTGACAATTTTCAATTTTTTCTTGCAAACTTTTAACTTTTGAAATCTTGTACTCGCAAAGTTTAATCTCTCTCCCAACTTTTGAAACACGCTTTGCATCATTGAAAAAGCCGTCTGAAAGTTGTTCTTCTTTCAACTGCTCCAATCTTTTTTCTTGAGTTTCTGGGTCAAAGACACTCCTTAATAAAAGAAAATTCATTTTTCAATTTTGCCAATTGTTCTTTTTGAACATCCAAAATCATAAATACCTCGCAACAATATATTTGATTATATTACACCAAAGAAAAAAAGTAAAGGAATTTTCAATACACTGAAAGAATTTGAGCCATTTTGCACAAAAAATTGCCCCCGTATTCAATTTTTGCATAAAAAAAAGACAACTTTAACTGAAGCAAACCTCATAAAGTTGTTTAACTTTTGGATTTGCTTCAAAAAAGAAGTCCCTTTATTTTTGCGATTATACAAACTTGATGTCTTATCTCATTTGGTTAATTTCTTTTTATGTCCAATAGAATATCCTCAATGTCCACCAGCCGTTTGGAAGCCTAAACCAAATATTTTCGTCAAGATTGCCGATATTTTTTGTGTTTGAGTCATTGCCGTAGACTTTTAAGAGGAAATTATCAACTGTATAGCCTGTGCTATATATGCTCCCAGACGCAGTCTGAACATTGTAATATCTGGAATAGTTATCTGCTCTTATATAACAATTGGAAACGGTCACATTACTTCTGCTCTTAACATTTGACAATGAAATTGTCCCAACAATATTATAATAATACGGGAGATACCCCAGAATTGTGTCTGGGGTTTCAAACATACATTGATCAATCGTCACTTCTCCTTCGGCGAATCCCACAACAAAGCCTGAATTATCATCGTAACTCTTCATATTAAGACCCCGAACTTCCTTCATGTAAACCGAACAGCCTCTTATAACTCCGCCCGACATTTCGCCAACAATTCCTCCAGTAGAACCATAATACCGAGTGAGATTTGACTGAGCGATAATATTCTCTCCTAGACTCCAAGAGTAGACTTCGTAGTCTTGATAAATCCTTGCCGTGACACCCTCTACGCCTGCCAACTGCAACTCCATTGGCACTGCTGTGCTCATCCAAACCAAAATTGGAATTGATTCAGAATAAGGCAATTGTTTATAGTCATAAGTGTATCCAAAAAAACTAGAAACATTATCACCAGTGCTACCGACATCACTCACATTTATGCCATAAATTGTGTATGCCGAGATAGATTTTTCAAATGTGCAATTATAATTTATAAGATTGTAAAAGTTGGAATTTTTCGAACGCGCCACAAATGCACCCGCAATCCCCAACGATGTGAAATTTGAATCTTTAATCGTCAAATTCTGTATGGTCGCATCTTCAACCCAAGCAAACAGGCCTATGTCATCCATATAGCGACAAGAAATGCCATATTTAATTTTTGAAATAAAATGATTTTGTCCGTCATATGTGCCCATAAAAGGAGTGTCCTCCGTGCCGATTGGCATAAAATAATGTCCAGACATATCAATATCGGCAGTTTGCCTCAGCACATAACCTTCAAAAGTGTTTCCGTTCTGAACGCTTGTGCTAAGCCTAATCAAATCTTGAGCGCAAGAAATTTCAATCAAATTTTTCCCTTTAACTGCAAGCGGAGTCTCGTCATAACTCATCTTAACATAAACTGCACAAATAACAAATTGAGGAGAATATTCATATGTGTTTGTCACGCCAGCCCGTTTTGTCATATTTGCACTGTTTACAAATTCGTATTCTCTTTGATTTGATAAAAAGCGGTCTTCTCTTTCCATTCTAATATCTCCATAAAACCACCCCACAAATCTCGTGCCCTCAAGCTCCTTTGCATAAAGCCTCACAGGAGCAAAAAAGTAAACTTCTTTTCCAAGATAATTCGAATTTGCATTTGAATACCCTTCCCAATCCTCGCTGTTTTCCGATTCAAAGGTAAAGTTTGAAGAGGAATAATTCGTTGTCCCATTTTCTTCATACACAGTCGATGTGATTTCCATCAAATATGTGCCAAGTTTGAAATAGACATATATGGTAATTCCTTCAATCTCCGATTCATCATCTGTGCCAATAAAAGCAAGATAACTGTCCAAAAGGTCATCAAAATCGACATATTTATAAGTAAATTTTGGAGTTGCGTTGTCATTGTCCATGGACTGGCGATAACTCTCTGTCGAACTATACGAACTTGTGACAATCCCAGAAAGGCTTGTCGTCACATCGTCATTCAATGTGGAAAACTTTTCAAAACTTAGACCAACATTTTCATAACCATATTTTGGACTTATGAAATATCCAAACCTATCTCCTGACTGGAAGAGGACATCATTTGTGTAAGTGTCTCCACCTATTTTTTCTTCTGTCCTATCCAAATATAAATTCGGATCGGTGAAACTGTTCACCATATGGACAAAATTCACCGAATACTCAACTTCATCACGCACAACCAAAACATATAACGTTCCGCTATTGATTCCACCATTTTTAATTGCAGTCAAAAGCAAGTCATATAAACTGAAAGAAAGTTCTTGATTTTCATTTAGTGTGTTTGTCCCACCATGAAGTGACACTCTTTCTTTGCCGGAATAATTCTCGTAAATATCTGGCGTTGTAGAAGCATAAATGCTGTATCCAAATCCATTTTGAAGATATTTAT
This sequence comes from uncultured Clostridia bacterium, assembly GCA_944381175.1. Lineage (GTDB taxonomy): Bacteria > Bacillota > Clostridia > Christensenellales > UBA1242 > Caccovivens. The sequence goes on from CALWKD010000019.1 coordinate 13,892, forward strand.
CAAATGGCACTTGAAGAGGACTTCCTCCTGCAAGAACTCCTCTATCTTTAATGTAAAATGACCCATTGACTTCAAATGTTTTCCATTCGTCATCAACCGGCAAAACTTCAATTGCCGTAGATGAGGCAGAAGCGGTTTCTTCCTGCTCCCCGCATACTATTTCCAACTCATACTCAACTGGAATGAGGTAAAAAAAGACCATCATTTTTGAGCTCATGTAATTAAATTCAACGCTAACATCCCCATAATCACTTGGTTTGATTGTTTTGATGTATCTTCCACTGTCAAAATATTCATTAACGGGTTTAACATTTTCATTAAGTGTTTTGCTTTCATCATATTCTTTGTCTGTTATTGTAGATAGTTCAGAATATTCCATCCAAACACACATGACGGCATATCCAGGCGCGGGTTTTATTGTCACCTCAACATCTTCCCAATAGTGATGATACTGCGAATAATATCCTCCATCTGGAATTTCGTCTATTATTGTGACATATTCATCAGCATAATTGTCCCGAGTCAAGTTTGCATATTCTATAATTTTTCGAGAAATCTTCGCATTGTACTTTCTGTCTTCTCCTTCTTCGACATCCACTATATTATAAACCACACCAATAGACGACTTTGTATCCCCTGACTCAAATTTCAATTCAAATGAGATATCAACTGAGTTTGAAAACATTCCCATATCAAACCCAATCATATCTCCAATCGCAAGAGATGAGACAACCCAAGTCGGCGGACTACTTAATGCCACATTTGATGTAATATTAATAGGAGACATCAATCCGACATCTAGTCTAGCTTGCTCATATCCCTCTTTATATGAGAATCCCTTGATGTAATAGAATTGTCCGTATCCATTCCTGGCACCATAATAAGCCGGAAAATCATAAGTCCTGAGATTTATGTTCTCCACAGATGTTCCCAAAATCATATTAAAGTGAAGATATACTGCATCGTCTTCTTTCGGCACATCCTCATAATTTGAATCAATGTCAGAATCTTTGTAATATTTGTGTCTAAATCTAAAATTTACTGTTCCCACCATTTCTGCTGGCACCATTGAATATGGAAAATCCTCGTCAATTCCGCTTATGTAATCCATATCAAACAAAATCGTGGTCAAAACCCACTCGCCTGAACCATTGTCGCCATTAAGTCCCACGCTGATTTTCCCCCAACCTGAAATGCTGACGCCATTTTTCTCGCCTGAAAAATCTTCTGAGTGCGAACTCATCATTGAATTTGCTGGAGTTTTGAAAAAGGTGGACTTTTGAATGTTTGAGTTTGTGGAGATTGTGTAGCACGCCAAAACATTTGACGTATTTGCAGAATATCCCACCACTTCGCCTTTTGAATTTGAAACAATCTTAAGTCCTGACATGTAATTGATACAGTTTGACACCAAAAAGTCTGTTAAAGGTGCACTTTCGGAATATGATATCCCCCAAAGGGAGCAATTTCCAGTCACATTTCCCATTTTGCCAGCAATTCCGCCGACATTTGCCGTTCCATTTACATTTGCATAGTTTATGCAACGATTCACATAAACCGATTGCATCCCCCAGCCGACAATCCCGCCGACACAAGAAGACTGCCCACCGAGTCCCGTGTTTATGCTCACATCACCATAATTGACACAATCTTCAATAATGGAAGGCGATCCTTTTCTCCCTCCGACAACACCCACTATTCCACCATATCCCGTGCCTGTGCGATATTGAACTTTGCCTGTGATATCCCCAAGATTTGCACAACTTTTGATTTGGACACTTCCATTTGCAACACCCACAATTCCACCAATAGACCAATTCTGAAAAGAACTTCTGGAAGAAAATGGAATCCTCACATAGTTGAAGCAGTTTTCAAAAGAGGTGGAGCCTTCTGCGGTGCCCACAATCCCACCGATTGCAGTTGTAATATTTTCACTTATGTCAAACTGAATTCCATCATCAGCAAGAAGGTTAAATTCGGAACCTCCAAGTGCAATACCAGCAAATGCTCCCACAGAACAGAGGCTATTTGGATCATTTTCAATACTCCCTTCTTTCAGACTAAGATTTTCAATAGTTGCACCAGAAACAACACCAAAAAGCCCAATTGCATACATTCCATCATAACGAAAAGTAGTCGACAATCCGTCGCCATCTATAGTCAATCCAAAAATACTGTGCCCATTCCCATCAAAGTGCCCAGAATATGTATTTATACCACAGCCAATTGGCAACCAGTAATGCGCAGACAAATTAATATCCGCCACAAGTTCTGCATAGGAATTCTTCCCAGAGCCATCATTTACCAAATACGCATATCGAGCAAGTTGCTCCGGTGTGGAGATTTGATATGGTCTTGACGATGTCCCTGATCCGCTCAGCGATGTTGCACGATAATCATCCCAAAGTCCAGATGCCTGAACTTCATATGCTTTGTCGTCCTCGTCCATACTTAACTCGCTCGCTGGAGCCACGAAAAGCCTGTCGACATTCAAACAAACTGCTCCACCGACAAAACATAAAACCATGAAAACAGAAGCAATGCAAACAAGCCACTTACTTTTCATTCCTCCCCCCCCCGCCTTTTTCAATCACAGATTGTAAGTTTCACATCAAAGAAAAACTTTCCACAACTGTGCCGAATGCAAACATAAACACTGCAAAATGCAATTTTTTATATGAGTATTATAACTCAAAAATAGACATTTTGACAATGAATTTTACAAAAATTTCAGATTTTTATAAATTTTATCATTTTTTCATCCGATTGTTCCCCATCTAAACATCCATATAGCGACACCACCCCTGTCATGTTGAGAGCACTTTTGTCATTCTGCATTGCTTTTGTCATCCTGTGCCTATTCGTATAAGCAGACAGTGTCGAAGAATCTCACGAGACCCTTCGACTCCGCAACGCTGACCATGGAGCAAAGCAAGGCGTGAGATTGCTTCGCAATGCAGGATGACAGAGTATTTCGACTCCGCTCAACATAACAATGAGATGTTTCGACGGCGGTCGAAAGACTTCCCTTGCTCAACAGAACAAAATCACTACTCAAGCGTGACACAAAAATTAGTCCTCATTTTTGGTTATTTTTTCGGAGGCGTGAGCCGCTCTAAATCTCTCATCCTGCTTGATAAGTGACTTCTCAAGCCAAATTATGCTCAAACCATAGAAAATGTACATCACACAAACAAAGCCAAGGGCAATCTTCAAAAAGAGCGTTCCACCACCAACGACATTGTCCAAAACTCCCGACAAAAGCAAAACAACTGAAGACAAGACTCTTCCTGCCCCCATAAAAAATTCGGCTATCGCGTTGCTTTCAAGGATGTGATAGTGCAAAGAAAGTTGTCTGACCACACCCGACCTTCTTGAGTCCGAAATCGACATAAGAATGACATTCAAGATTGCATACACGGCATAGAAAATGATGATTGTGACCTTGTTGGTTGCACACAAAATCGCAATCACAGCAATCGCAACAAGCACGATTGTTGGAATGATAAATTTCTCCGCTCTTTTCTTTCGATAATATCTCAAATAGAAAAACATCGTCACAAGTGAGCACGCTGTGAAAATTGATTGAAACATACCAAGCGATGTGTTTGAGCCAAAACTTTTCATAACAAGAATGGTTATAAGCGTCGTGAAACAGTCATACGACGCACCTCTGAAGAAATTCGTCACATACATCTTTAGAAGCGGTTTCAATTCTTCCTTGTTGTCTTTCAACCTCTTTACAAATTTTTTAAGGTTAAACGCCTGCCTATAGATTTTTTTCGGTCTAATTAAGAAGGAGAATACAATCAAAGCCGCACAAATCACAAGCATAATCATTGCCATAAATGTGAAGTTGACTTTGTCGATTATCACACCAAGCGTAATAGGGAAAATTATGTAAGTGATCTGAAACAAAATTTTCTTAACTGCGAAAAATCGCACTTGATGTTTACTACTGATTGTCTCTGCAGTGAGATTGGTGAAACCCGAAGAGAAGAAGGAATATGCAATACCATAAAGAACCGCAAGAAGCGGAACATAAGTGCTTATGTTTTCACCAATGAAATAAACAAGCACAATCACCAATGTCAGTAAAATCGCCCCAATGGAGACGAAAATGCTCTTATTTATCCTCTTTAAAACAATCCCCGAAACTGAATATGAAAGACAAACCACTGAATAACAAATTACATAAAAAATACCGATATTTATGATGTTTTCCGCAACCGTATTTGCAGGATTGTTTAAAATTTGTGCAATCAAGAAACTATCAACAAAAATTGTGATAACAGCTTGCAAACACTCACAAGCGATGATTGAAATGGCACTCAAATTGAATATTTTTCTTCTTATTCTTCTTCGTCTTGCCTTCTTGACTTCATCAACCGTCGCTTGAACTTTGATCTGTCCATAATCGTAATTACATCTCATTGTGCCTTCCTCTTCATCCGCCTTTCCAAAACCTTACACGAAACAAAAATTCAAAAATTTATACTTTTTTATTATGTCGAAAACCTTTTCTATTATCCAATTTTAAGAGTTTTTTGAACAATAATGTCCCAATTATTCTGTCACTCACAGCCTGCATAAATTCGACAATTTTCAACAAATTCCCTTTTCGGTGTATTATATCAAAATAAATTTTTTAGACAAAATAATTTTTGAAAATTTTTGCAAAAATAAAAGAAAAATCCTCACAAATAAACAAAAAAAACCACTCGAAAGTGGTTTTTGATATATTTTATTGATTTTCTGTCTCTCCGTTTGCCTCGCCATTTACTTCTTGTTGCTCACTCTCAAGTCTTGCAATTTCTTCATTCAACTGAGCGATGTCATTCTTAAGTTCGTCATTTCTGGTCTTCAAAACATTATACATTCTTTCAAGAAGTGGATAACGCTCTTCGTTGTTTTTCATAACCTCTTCACAATGTTGAACTGAAAGTTTAAGCCCGTCAAGAAGGTCGAGGTCCTCAGACAATTTCTTCGCTTTCTCTTCATCGATATCAGCATAATTGTTCACACCATAAAGCAAAACTTTTTGTTTCGCAACAAGTGCTTCTTTTCTTCTGAGTTTCTTTTGGTCTTTTTCATATGTTGACCAAACTTTTTGAAGTGGAATATATTCTTTCTTGCATTGTTTAAATTCTTTTTCTGTTGACTTAAGTCTTTCTTGTGCACTTGCGAGCATTGATTTAAGTTCGTCAATGGAAAGTCCAGCAAGTTTGTTGTTCACAACCACTGTTTTGACAACTGGCTCTTGAGGTTTTTGTTCTGCCAACGCACGCTTTGCTTCCTCAAGTTCCTTAACCATTGTTGCGTATTTCTCTTTTTCTTCTTCCAACGCTCTTCGCTCTTCTTCAAGTGCGTCTTCATTTGAAGTCGACTCATACTCCTGTTGTTCAACCTCTGTCTCCTTAGTCTCAACTGTCTCAGTTGGGTCCTCAATTTGCTCAACAGGTTCAACTTCAGTTTGAGTCTCTTCTTCTGTCTGGCTTTCTTCTTGCTCCTCAACCTCTTCACTTTCTCTGTTTTCTTGCATTCTTCTCAAAATCTCTTGTCTTCTTGCCTCAAGATATGCTCTTCTTTCAGCGTTTTCTCTTTCTTCTTCTGAGATTTGTGCTTCAAGTTGTGATTTCTCTTCTTCAGCCTTATTTTCATCAACATCGACAATCTCTGTCTCTTCTGTCACAGGTTGTTTCTCAACTTGTGTCTCAGGTTCAGCATTGACAGGCTGTTGTTCTGCTTGTTCATCCTTCTGTTCATCAAGGCTAAACGCTGACAAATTGCCGTCGGAAGCGGTTTTTTTGTCTTTTTCATCAAAAATCAACTTGTCGTCACTTTTTGAATTTTTATTGTTTAAAACGATTTTATTCACCATTTCCCACAAAAAGTACACGATAAGTCCCCCAGCAAGAACGACAGCCAGGATAATAAAGACGTCCAAAACCAAAGAATCAATACTTGCACTGCTTGCATTTAAAAGTGAATTAAACATAGCATTTACCTTCCTTTTTTGGATAAAATCCAGATTTGAGCGAAAATTATACCAATTTCAGACATTTGTTTTTGGTGGAGACGGAGGGAATTGAACCCTCGTCCGAAAACCCATTGAGATATCTTTCTACACGCTTAGTTTATGTTTGGAATTCGTTTTTAATTAGTCCACAAACAAACTTTAAAAACTATCCCTTAATTTTTTTTGCAGATACAAGGGAAACTTTCCGCAAAATTTTTGCCTAGATGATACCCAATCTCTTGTCGGCAAACTCAAAAGTTGAGCAGATTGAAACTTTTTCAATCAAATTTGTTGTTTTTTCAGTTAGGCAGCAACAGCAACACTATTGAAAGAAACAACATTGTTTTCTTTTTCTGCGTTTATTCGCTTGCTCGTTTTTTAGGTGGCGGGCAACACCGCGTGCTTTACATATCCCACACAAATCTCCGTCGAAACCAAAATCGTCCCCAAGAGTTTAAACTGAATACCTTTCGATGTCTCGTTTAACTGTTTTCTCTTTAAGAGTTTGGCGTTTGTCGTAAAGTTTTTTACCTTTCGCTAAGCCCACTTCCACTTTGACTTTTCCTGCCTTGTTAAGATAGATTTTCGTCGCCACGAGAGTGAAACCTTTTTCCTTGACTGCACGCTCAAACTTCAAGATTTCGCTTTTGTTAAGAAGCAATTTCCTTGTCCTGCGTTCGTCAGGTTTGAAAGATGTCGCCTGCTCGTATGGTTTAATATATGCATTTTTCAAGAAAATTTCGTTGTTTTTGATGACGACAAAACTTTCATTCAAACTGACCCCACCAGCACGAACAGACTTGACTTCACTGCCTTCCAAAACAATTCCAGCCTCAACTAAGTCTGAAACGAAGTAGTCATAAAATGCTCTTTTATTGCTTGATATAACCTTCATTTCCACTCCCATTATAACACTAAGTTTTTATTTTTTCAATACCATTTTTAAAAAAAGATTAAAAAATTGGCATTTTTATTGAAAAAATTCAACTTTTTGCCAATTTTTTTCAAATTATTCCACAATCTTGAAATCTAAGTTCCTAGATTGAAGGTTGACATTTGTGAGCATAACTTTCACCTTATCACCAAGAGAGAACAAGTGTGACCCACCCTTGAGTTTGAGTTGCTTTTCAAGGAATAGGTAAGCATCGTCTGGCAAATCTTCCATTTTGACAAGCCCCTCAACCGTGTTTTCAAGAGCAACAAAAAGCCCAAAATTTGTCACACTTGAAATGGTTGCATCAAAGATTTCTCCAACTTTGTCTTTCATAAGATATGCTTTCCAAAGGTCATCAACATCTCTTTCTGCATAATCAGCATTTCTTTCACAACTTGACGATTGCTCCGCCGACTCAAAAGTGAACTCGTCAAGTTCTTCCTTCCTCGTCTCAGAGATTTTTCCATTTTTGTGAAGCCACTCTTTGATTATTCTGTGAATGGTCAAATCTGGGTATCTTCTGATTGGCGAAGTGAAGTGGCAATAGTCCACCAGTGCAAGTCCAAAGTGCCCAAGGTTTTTGTTTGAGTATTTCGCCTTTGTCATAGAACGCAAAACAACTTTGTTTACGACATCCTTTGTGTTCAACTCTTGCACATTTTCCAAAATTTGTTGGAAATAAGAGGAGGTGATTGGATCAGGCACTTTTGGATAAGGAACGCCAATTCCTTTCAAAAAATCGCACACAGACTCAACTTTTTCCTTCGTTGGAGCCTCGTGAACTCTGTAAACAAAAGGTATCCCAAGTTTGTTGAAGTGTCTTGCAACGGTCTCATTTGCAAGCACCATAAAGTCCTCAATAAGTCGGTGAGCCTCATTTCTTTCTCTTCTTTCAATGCCAATCGCCATACCATTTGCATCAAAAACAAATTGCACTTCAGGGATTTCCAAATCCAAAGCCCCACGATTTTTGGTGTTCGATTCCAAAATGTCGCAAAGTTCTCTCATAATAAGGAAGTCTTTTTGAAGTTTTTTGGTTTTTTCATTGAGTTTTTCGCCTTTTATTGCCTCATAAACCTCTTTGTATGTGAGTCTTGCCACACTTTTTATGACAGATTCGCATATTTTGTAATCGATGACCTTTCCTTGAAAATCAACTTTCATTATGCATGAAAGCGTAAGTCTGTCCACTCCCTCGTTGAGCGAACAAATCCCGTTTGACAGTGCAACTGGAAGCATCGGCAAAACGGAAGTTGGAAAATAAACGCTTGTTCCACGCTTCATCGCCTCTTCATCAAAGACATCACCTTGCTTAACATACTCACCGACATCAGCAATATGTACACCGAGTTCGTAGTAATTGTCAAACTTTTTGATGTTTATTGCATCGTCAAAATCTCTTGAATCAGCACCGTCAATGGTGAAGATTGTCTCATTTGTAAGGTCAAGTCGACCTTTCTTTTGTGATGCAGAAACCGTCTTTGGCAATTTTTTCTCAGCCTCAACAACTTGCGACGGAAAAGTCTCAAAAAGGTTGTGGTCTCTGACGATTGCAAGTTCAAGAGCCTTAACATCATCTTCAAAACCAAGAATTTCATTCACAACGCACTTAACTTTCCCCTTGTCAGCCCTCTGAATCTTTGCAAAAACCTTCATATTTTTTTGAAGTTTAAGCCCAGTCTTGACGATAGGAAATTCAAGAGGAATTTTCGTGTTGTCTGGGTCAAGAAAATAGTTCCCGCCGACGATATTAACAGCCCCCACGATTCCGTCAAGTTCTTTGTAAATTTCAACAACTTCGCCATCAACACTGTCGTTTGTTTGCGACAAAATCTTGACGATAACTTTCTCGCCGTCAAGAGCCCCCTTTGTCTTGTTCGCTGGAATAAAAATGTCCTCTTTAAAGCCATCAACTTTGACAAAGCCAAAACCTTTTGCCGTGCCAAAAAATTCCCCCTTCACATACCCGTGAGAAGGAATTGTGATAAATTTGTTTTTTCTTATCTCAAAAATATCGCCATTGTCCAAAAGTGAATAAAACATTTTCTTCACTTTTTCAACATCAATCATAAGTGCAGAAGACAAAAATAGAAAGAGTTTATCCGTATTTGAATAAACCAAACTATTTTTGTCAATCAAATTCAAAAGTTCAGATTTTTTGCTCATCATTCCCTCTAAACAGCGTCAACTGGCACAATCAAGAAACTGATGAAATACAGAAGCACACAAGCAACAAGAATTGAAGCACAAACAATTGTGATTATCTTGAGTTTTCCGTCACGAGAACCACCCTTGTTTTTTGCATAATAACTTTCTTGCTGACCAGTTATGACATTTGTGCCTTCAGAGTCATTGTTTTGAAGCAGTGTTGTGATGATAATAATGATTGCGCACGCAACCACCAAACAAAACAGGACAATTCTTGCAATGGCAAAAGCATTTGTCACTGCCACTGGAAAACTTCTAAGCAACATTCCGTTCATTTTTTCTCTCCTCTAACTAAACAAATTAAGCAAACCTAGCGATTGAAATCACTGCCAACAGTGCAAACAAAATAAGAGCCAAAACAAGTGGTGCCCACTTTATCTTTTTCCCCTTATTGAAATTTCCTTTCAAGTAAGTGGAAAGAAGCAAAAGTCCACACACTCCAAGGACGCAAACAACAATGATGTAAGTTGTTTGACTCCAACCGATAGTTATCCATTCTCTTATCTTGCCCCAAAGACTTAGAAGCATTGAATCAATCATAAGTCGACCCCTTTTCTTGTCTATTCTAGCATAGATGAAAAGAGAAAACAACCTTTTTTGATAAAAGTATCTCAAAATTTTGCTATTTTTGCAGAAAACAGACAAAACTAAATGCGAAAAAAGTTAAAAAACGAAATTTCTTGTCTAAATTTAATGTAATAAATTTGATTTTTTTCTTTAATGTTGTTATCATAAGTGATGTAGGAGAAAATTATGAATAAGACAAAAATCGTATGTTCAATTGGACCAGCAAGTTGTGAAGTGTCCACAATTGAGAAAATGATTGACGCTGGAATGGATGTGGCAAGATTCAATATGAGTCACGGAACTTATGAATCTCACAGAAAATCAATCGAAGCAGTCAGGATCGCAAGCAAAAACAAGAAAACTGCAATCGGAATCTTGATTGACACAAAAGGACCAGAAATAAGAATTAAACAATTCGCTTCTGGAAAAATTCAATTGTCAGAAGGCGGGAAGTTCACGCTGACGACAAAAGAAATTGAGGGAAACGAAAACAGTGTAAGCGTAACTTACAAAAACTTGCCAAATGTTTTGAAAAAAGGTGACAAAGTTTTGATTGACGACGGAAATATCGAACTTCGCGTCGACAAAACCACCTCAAGCGATGTCGTATGCACAGTTGTGCACGGAGGGAAACTCTCAAACAATAAGAGCATAAACCTCCCAGGAATCAAAACAAATATGCCTTATATGAGCGAACAAGACAAAAAAGACCTCCTTTTTGCGAAAGAAATGGACGCGGATTTCATCGCAATATCTTTTGTAAGATATGAAGAAGATGTTCTCGAAATCAAAAAATACTTAAAATCAATCAATTTCAAAAATGTCAAAATCATCTCCAAGATTGAAAATGAAGAGGGAGTTCAAAACTTTGACAAGATTTTGCATCAATCTGACGGAATTATGGTTGCTCGTGGCGACCTTGGGGTTGAAATCAATTTCGTAAAGATTCCATTCCTTCAAAAAGAATTTATCGCAAAGAGCAATTATCACGGAAAAATCATAATCACCGCTACTCAAATGCTTGAGAGTATGATCACAAATGCTCGCCCAACAAGAGCAGAAATAAGCGATGTCGCAAACGCTGTTTTTGACGGCTCAACAGGAATTATGCTTTCTGGCGAGACCACAGCAGGACAATTCCCAGTTGAAGCAGTTGAGACAATGGCACACATCTCGCTTGAGGCTGAGAATTATATTGAGGGACTTGACGAACCTATCAAAACTCACAACACCTCAAAGAGCATTGGCTACGCCGCCTACTCGCTTTCAAGGACAGATGATGTCAAAGCGATTATCGTTGTGACGAAATCTGGTCTGACCGCAGAAAGCATAAGCAGATTTAGACCAAATGTCCCAATCATCGCCTGCACTCCAAGCGAAAAGACATATCGTCAAATGAGCATCTTGTATGGTGTGCTGCCTGTGCTTGACAAAGAATACAACAGCATTGATGCAGTCAACGAGAGTTCTTTTGAAAAAGCAATTGAAACTGGACTTGTGCAAAAAGGTGACAAGATTGTGCTTGTCAGCGGACTCAAAGCAGGCACAAAGGGCAACAACCTTTTGCTTATCAAAAAGTTGTAAAATGAATAAATTTTGAAAGAAAATTGGAAATCATTATTCTTTAAAAAATTTTATGATTATCTCTTTATTCCAAAAATTTCCAATAATAAAGTTTGAAATATATGAAAAAATGCTCAAAGTTCAAATTTGAGCATTTTTATTTTTTTCATAAAAACCAACTAACTTTCAACTTTTTCAAAAAGTGTCGATATAAATCTCCCTCTTCCTAGTCTTTATTAACCTTTTTTGTTTCCTTTTTGGAGGATACTGCAGGTTTGACATTCTTCTCACCTTTAACCACTTCCGTCAAACTTGTCAAAAGTCCAGAGACATCTTGAATTTCGCTTGGGACGATTATTTTTGTAGATTGCCCGTCAGCCAAAACCTTCAGAGCCTCAAAACCTTGCAAAGTCAGGTATGCTGGACTTGGCTCAGCACTGTTGATAAGTTCAATCGCCTTGTTTTCCGCCTCAGCACGAGCGATTGTCGCAGCCTTATCTGCTTCCGCCTGCAAAATTTTGGTCTCTTTTTCCGCTTGTGCACGAAGAATTTGAGCTTGTTTCTCACCTTCCGCAACCAAAATATTTGCCTTTTTCTCTCCCTCCGCTTTCAAGATTTGCTCACGCCTTTCTCTCTCCGCCCTCATCTGCTTTTCCATTGCCTCTTGAATGTCGTGAGGTGGAAGGATGTTTTTAAGTTCCACACGATTTATCTTGATTCCCCAAGGGTCAGTCGCCTCGTCGATTATGTTTCTCATTTTGGTGTTTACAATATCTCTTGAAGTCAAAGTCTCGTCAAGTTCCAACTCTCCCACGATGTTTCGAAGTGTGGTCGCGGTCAAATTCTCAATCGCACGGACAGGGTGGTCAACGCCATAACTATAAAGTTTTGGGTCTGTCACCTGGAAATAAACGACTGTGTCGATTTGCATCGTAACATTATCTTTTGTGATAACTGGTTGCGGTTTGAAATCTGCAACAATTTCCTTGAGCGAGATAGGTTTTGAGCATCTATCAAAGAAAGGAATAACAAAATGCACACCTGTTTGAAGAGTCTTGTTGTATTTTCCAAGCCTCTCAACCACAACTGCTGTCGCTTGCCTTACAATTCGCACAGAGCACAACAATGTAATAAGAATAAGTCCACCCAAAACTCCAAGCACAATTCCTGCAACCATTTCCTACTCCTCCTTTTTCCCTTTTTGAGATTTCTTCGCTTTTGGAGCAATTTTCGCTCCCTCGTCGGTCTGTGGAGACTCTTCATCCTTGACCGATTTTTCATTTTCTTTCTGAACTTTTTCAACAATCAGTTTGTTCCCTGAAATGTCAAGAACTCTCACTTTTTCATCTTTTTCGATTGTCTTTCGGTCAACATCAATCGCACTCCAAACCACACCATTGACTTTGACTTCTCCAACATTTTCAAAATCTGTGCGTCTTTGCATAATGTATTCCTTTCCAATCATATTATCGGCGTTGGTTGTCGCACCAGAACCTCTCGTGAGAAATTTTTTCGCAACCTTTCTCAATGAAAGAATCAAAATTGCCGAGATTGCCACAAAAATCACCACTTGCACCCACCAATCTACGCAGTCAATCCCCGCAAGAATAAATGGAATTATCGCACCCGCCGTAAACCAAATCGAAACGAGTTCCGCGGTTGCAAATTCCACAATGGCTGTGACGACAATCACTCCAAGCCAAACCCAAAACATAACACTCATACTTCCTCCCAGAAACTTTGAAATTTCACTTTCTCTATATATATTCATTATAAATTGAATCCATTTCAAAAACAAACAAATTTCGCAAATTTTCTCACAATTTTTATAAATATCAGAGTTTGCAAAACAAGAAAATTTTTCAAAAGCAAATGAAGTTTTCAAAATCACACACATTCCAACTTTGAAGAATTTCAATCAGTCAAATAAAATGTGCAAGATGACATCTTTTTTCGCTTCAGTCTCAAAAGTTTTCCGTTTTGCATCCTGAAAGCAAAGCCCTCTTCATAAGGGCAATTTTTGCAAGAACAACCAAGATTTGTTTTCATCGGACAATGTCTCAAAGTCATATATGGAGCAATCACTCTTGTCGCAATATCACTCTCAGCAGTCAGACATTTCTTTCCAAAAAATTCTGCAGTTTTATGATTAAAAACATTAAGTCCGCCACCCGCAACAATTTCTGTGTCAAAAGTCAAAGCGTAGGGGTTGTTTGCAACGATAGAAATTTTTAATTTTTTCACCATATTTTCCAAAAACGTCACATCCTCTGCAAGCGCAAAATTTGGTGTATCCAAATAAAAGTTTTTACCCAAATCTTCACATTTTTGTTTCAACGCGAGAATCACTTTCTCATCATAGATTTCTGGGCTGTAAATTATATTTTCACCAAAGATTTTTTCATTCTCATTTTCAACAATTTGAATATTTTTCAAAGTCTCAATATCCCCAAAACCATCAAAAATAATACTTTTTTCTCCCAAATTGTGTTCAAAAATTGAAACGATTTCACTTTTTAGCCTTTCAAAGACATTTCTTCGGAATTCATTCAACTCTTGTTTTGTCAAAAACACATTCCCCAGCACACAATTCAATTTTGCATCAAAAAACTCGCTTTTTTGAAAGTTTTTCTCCATATCTTGCTCAGAAATTGGTTGATTTTTGGCTGTTTTGCAAATCGCTCCAAAGATTTCAAATCTGATATTTCCACAACTTACAACTGCTTTAATTTTTTCGTTCTCTTTTGCAAAAATGTCAATTTTAACACTTTTTCTCACAACTTTTGCCAAAATTTTTTCTTCCAAATCGTTGTCAATAATAAGGTGCACTCTTGCCCCTTTATTGACTTTTTGAGTGGTGGTTATCCTATACAAATCTCCTCCCACTTTTTGCAAATCAAATGCCGTCAATGTGCATTTTTCTTCACCGTTCTCAAAAATTTTGAAAGTGGATTTTTTGTTGAGATTTCTTTTGCTTCTCACAAAAATTTCATTGAATCTTTTCCCAAAAACACTCATCTCAACTTCCCCGACAAAAATTCCTATGTGGCTTTGAAATTTGGAAATAATATTCCCGTTGCCATCAAAATAGCCTGCGGTATAATTTCTGTTGAAAGCCAACTCCAAGTTTTCCACTTTGAAATCTTTTTTGTCCAACGCCGAACGATATTCCTTTGTTGCAATCGCAACATAAAATGGTCGCCTCGCACGCCCCTCAATCTTGATTGCATCGACGCCAGCTTTTTCAAGATCATCCAACCTTTCAATCATATTAAAATCTTTCGCACTCAAAAGAAAACCTTGTTTCAAAACTTTGCCATTTTTCTCAAAAGCGTATGGCAACCTACAAAGTTGCTTGCATTTACCTCTGTTTCCGCTCGCACCGCAAAGATAAGAACTCAAATAGCAATTTCCAGAAAATGAAACACAAAGTGCTCCTTGTGCAAAATATTCAATTTCAACATCAGTGTTGTCTTTGATTCTTCTGATTTCTGAAAGTGGCGTCTCACGCGATAAAACCACTCTTTTAAACCCCAACTTTTGCAACGCAAGAACCCCCTCGAGATTATGAATCCCCATTTGCGTACTTGCGTGCATTTCAATCTCAGGATAAAATTCGTGAATAAGACTTGCAAGCCCAACATCTTGAACAATAAACGCATCAACTCCCCAATTGTATGCGTGGACAACCAAATCAAGAGCATCCCCCATCTCCTCATCACGAAAAAGAATATTGACCGTAAGATGCACCCTGACCCCAAAGATATGAGCAAAGTCCACAGCCTCTTTCAAACTTGCAAGGTCAAAACCTGCGATGTTGTTTCTCGCGTTGAAGTCTTTCACCCCCAAGTAAACCTCATCTGCACCATAAAACACCGCCATTTTCAAACTTTCAAAATCTCCCGCTGGAGACAACAATTTCATTTTAGCTTCCATAGGATGATTTTACCACAAACATACCAATTCGTAAAGAGATTTTTTTCGTATCAAAATAAATTCACCTCTCGACTCGTTAAAAATTGTTGACAAAAATCATAAATTATGATAACTTATTTCAGTCTAGTTAATATCAAAAAGATCCATTTCAAAATTGGAGAAAAGTATGGAATCAAACACCGAAATGCTTGAAGTTTTAAATGAAAATGGTGTCGGCACTGGAAGACCAGAAACGAGAGAAAATGTTCATAAACAAGGTTTGTGGCATCGAGCAATTCTTGTCGCAATTATAAATGACGACAATAAAATCCTCATTCAAAAACGTTCTCAAAACAAAGAAAAGTTCCCTGGACTTTGGGATTTGTCTGTCGCAGGACATGTTCCATTTGGATACGATAGTGTTTCTTGTGCAGCAAGTGAGGTTATGGAAAAAGTTGGAATAATGCTCCCAAAAAGAGTGGAAATCAGAGACTTCCGATTTATGACCAGTTTCAGAAGTAAATTGTTCATATCAGACAAGTTCATCGAGAACCAATTCTATGACTTTTTCCTTTACAATACAAACATTCCTATTGAGCAACTGCATATCCAAAAAAAGGAAGTCGAAGGAGTTCGTTACGCCTCTGCATTTGTAATAAAACAAATGGTGGAGAGAGGTTTGTTCCACCCACGCACTGAATGGATCAATGTTCTTTACAATTACATCACAAAGTTTTAATCCCGTCCTCGCAAGATACCTCACCGCATCCCATTATGTAAAAATTAAAATTATATTTCACCAAAACATCAAGTAACATATCAGCAAAACATTGGATAAATTTCAAATAATCGCTTGACAAATTCTCCATAGCACTATAAAATGAAATGGTTTGAAGGTCATAAACACACAAAAATCTTTCCTAACTTTCACTTAAAAACTCTCACCACAAAATATTTACTTACACAATTCACCCCACCACAAATGCTTAGAAAGATAAAAAATGGCACTTAAAAACAAAAAACATACTAAAATTCAATATGCTTATGTGGCGCAGCGGTAGAGCACCACCTTGGTAAGATACGGTTTTACCATAAAAATTAACCTAAAAAATTGAATATGCTGATGTAGCTCAATCGGTAGAGCACTTCCTTGGTAAGATAAAAAATTGCAAATTTTACCACTTAAAAAACAACAAAATTTTACTCAAAAATTGAATATGCTAATGTAGCACAGTCGGTAGTGCACCGCCTTGGTAAGATAAAAAATGCCAAATTTTACCACTTGAAAAACAAGAAAATTTAACTCAAAAACTAAATATGCTAATGTAGCACAGTCGGTAGTGCACCGCCTTGGTAAGGAAAAACCAAGTCCAAAAATTATACCAAAAAACTTAATATGCTACTGTGGCTCAGTCGGTAGAGCGTCGCCTTGGTAAGGAAATTTTAGCGCCTAAAAAAGACTAAATAAAAAACTAAATATACCTCAAATTTGTGGAGCTAATTCATTATGCTGATGTGGCACAGTAGGTAGCGCAATGCCTTGGTAAGATACGGTTTTACCATAAAAATTAACCTAAAAAATTGAATATGCTGATGTAGCTCAATCGGTAGAGCACTTCCTTGGTAAGGAAGAGGTAGACGGATCGTAACCGTTCATCAGCTCCACTTAAAACCCTTTATTTATAA
>CALWKD010000020.1 GCA_944381175.1 uncultured Clostridia bacterium
CGACAGGTCCGACTGGTCCAACGGGGCCGACTGGTCCAACAGGTCCTATTGGTTTAAGTGTCACTGGTCCGACGGGAGCGACTGGCCCAACAGGTCCAACGGGTGCCACAGGTGTTACGGGTCCGACTGGTCCAACTGGCGTAAGTGTCACAGGAGCAACTGGCCCAACAGGAGCGACTGGCCCAACTGGTCCAACAGGGCCAACAGGTCCAACGGGAGCGATAGGTTTGAGTGTGACAGGAGCGACTGGCCCAACAGGAGCAACGGGAGCGACAGGTCCGACGGGTGCGACAGGTCCGACGGGTGCAAGTGTAACAGGTGCAACAGGACCTACAGGTCCGACAGGTCCAACAGGAGCGACTGGAGATGTAGGTCCAATTGGTCTAAGCGTCACAGGCGACACAGGACCTACAGGTGCAACAGGTCCAACAGGAGATACTGGTCCAACTGGAGCAACTGGAGACACAGGTCCAACTGGTGCCACGGGTGCAACTGGGGATGAAGGAGCAACAGGAGATACTGGCCCAACTGGAGCAACTGGTCCAACGGGTGACACAGGTCCGACTGGACCAACTGGCCCAACAGGAGCGACTGGGGCAACAGGTGACACGGGTCCAACTGGACCAACTGGTGCGACTGGAGGAACGGCGTTTGCGAGTTTGATAGAACTTGGAACGACTGGCGTAAGCGGAGGAAATTTGTCTGGATTTACGACAGATATGACGATGCCGACGGGTGCTAGGGATGCTTCAACTTCGACGGACACCATAACGATTGACACGACAGGACTTTATGAAATCACTCTTCAAGGGCAAGTGAATGCCACAAGCGCAAATCAGGCGACCACACTTGCGGTTGCGGTGAACGGCACGGAAATTCCAACCTCTCAGGTGGTGGTTCAAAATGGAAGCATTGTTCCATTCTATAGAAGTGTGCTTAAGCAGTTGAGTGCTGGCGATAAAATCACATTCCCAACAAACAGCACACAAGCAAACTCCAGCCTTTCAAATGTGACCATTGAGATTTTGAGACTTGATATATAAATCTTGACACTTTGAGCCAATCATTTTCTAAACTAATAAAAAGATAGTGAGCAGTTTGTCACTATCTTTTGTTTTATTATTTGTAAAGGCTACGAGCCTTGCGTCTTTTTATTCTCAATTATTGCCAGAAATTGTTAGGAAGAATTTTTTCGTTTATGATATACTATTCTTATAAAACTAAGGAGAGTATATGAAAAAACTTTTTGTTTCATTTGCAATTTCGTGTATGATTCTTATCGCGGGTGTGACGCTTGCTTCTTGTGGCAAGGAATACACCAATGTGGCGATTTCTGTTGATGCTGAAAGCGACAGTTTAATGCAACTGGTGGTGAAAGTTGACGGAAAGGAAATTGAGGGCAGGGGCTACAACTTCAACATTGAAACAGGCTCAAATGTGAGAGTGGAACTTGTTGCAAAGGAGCACGGTGTTGACTTTTCCGAGGCAACAGTCACGGTGAACGGCGTCGGCAGGTCCATCATCAAAAACAGAGATTATGATATGGCGTATGGAAGCGAAGATTTGGTCTACGGCAATTTCACTTTGCCAAATCTTGACGAAGACTTGAATGTGGTGGTTTCTGGTGTGAAACAAATTTCCATAACCTATGATTTTGATGTCCAAAATGTTGAGGACGAGACAGCGATTGCAAATATGAAACTTGCTTATATTGATCCAGATGGAGACGGAGGTTACGAAAGTCTTTATGACTTTGTGACAAACCCTGAAAGCAAAATAACCAGAGAGTATTCAGCGGAGAATTTCAATTCTTTCAAAATTATTTTTGGAAGAGTTGAAAATGGTGCAGAGATTTTTGACTTAACAAACTCAACTTCCGTTCCTTTCAAATTGAGAGACTCGGACGGAGTGGAGCAAAACGCGACTTATTCACTTATGAGCAGTGGAGAGTATGTGGTCACTCTTCCAGATGTGACTGAGCAAAGTTACACAATCGTTGTTGATTTTGCAGATTTGAAATATCAAGAATTTTCAATCACAGTGCCTGACGACAATTTGAATTTTTCGGTCACGGCCCCAGTGTCACTGAATTATTTCACAGGAGGTGAAGTTGTCGTGGCGAAGAGTGCAGTGAGAGACTCTCTTGTCTATGACAATATGAAGATCTTCTTAAACGACCTCGAACTCCAACTTGACCCAGAATGCGATGTGGCGGAGGACTCAAACTTAATCTTCCTCATCCCAGAAAATATTACTCCGATTTCGACTTCAATGTATGGTGAAGTATATTACACTTTAAGAGTCGAGGGAATTGAATACAATGCCGAAAGTTATGAGGTGAGCATTGTGGAAAGCCAAAATCCTGATGTTTTAGCGATGATGAGTCCGAGTCTTTGCTTGGTCGGTGACAATGGCGAAAATTTGGGAGAAATTCCAAAACAAGACGGCAAATATGTTGTTGTCAAAGGCGAGAAGGTTGCACTGTTTTGGGAGTATAATTTGAACTCTCAAAATCAAATTATCTCAAAATATGATTTGTATGATTTCGATATACAAATGGGAGATATTGTGCTTGTTGAAGAAACTCCGACACCAGAAGAGCCAACCGAAGAACCAGTAGAACAGACACCAGAAGTGTTGCTGGATGAGGACAGCGAGCAGGGCACACAAGAACCAGAGGACACTGAGGACGGAGAAGAAGAGGAAATTCCAACTTATCAGACTGTCATCACAACTCTTTCAATCGGCGGAAAATTGGCTTTGACAGGCGAGACCGATGAGGTTGTGGAACTTGCCGACGGCTACAATTTGAGAGCGATTTACAATGCAAGCACAGGACGGTTTGACAGTTTGCAACTTGAGTTTAGTTGTGAAAATGACAAAGAAATAAGTTTTTCAAATTTCAAAGTTTACAGCGAAGATATCTTGGTCACTCACGATGTGGAAGACGGAAGATTTTCAAGCGTGGAATTTGCTGTGATTTCTGAAGAGACGCTTTGGAGTCCACTTGAAAAAGGCTCGCAAAAACAAATTGAAGTTGAGGTGGGGCAGGTGGTTGCCTTCAGACTTGTCGGAAGCACATATGCCCTTTCCACCGATTTCGGCGTGACAGATAATGGGCTTGTCGAAGATGAGGTTGAGGTGGTCACTTACAATCAGGGAGAAAACTATTACACAGAATACAGATTTAAAATCTCTCCAGTGCAGTTTACCACCACTCCAGAACTTAAGTTTGTTGCGATGTGAGAGGTCTAAAATGGAAGGATTTTTTGATAAAGTTTACAGCCTTGTGAAAGAAATTCCAAAAGGAAAGGTCGCAACTTATGGGCAGATTGCAAAAATGTTGAACGCACCTCGTTTTTCGCAAATCGTGGGCTTTGCACTGCACTCAAACCCAGACCCAAAAACCATTCCTTGCCACAGGGTTGTAAATCGTGAGGGAAGAATTTGCTCTGGTTTTGCCTTTGGCGGAGACGAGGCACAAAGAAAACTTCTCGAAAGCGAGGGTGTGCGAGTGGATAAAGATGGAGTTGTCGACCTGAAAAAATATCTTTGGAATCCAGAAACCGAAAACAACCCAATGAATGATTTGATGCTTTGAGAGTGAAAGATTTTGAATTTTCTTGAGCAGTTAAAAATTAAAAAAATCAAAAAAAAGAGAGGACGGATTGCGTTTTTTGGCAAATTATCCTCTTTTTTTATTTGTTTTTTATAAGAAAATGATTTGAGAAATGCTTAGATTTGATAAGAAAAAAGATTAAAGCGAGATGATTTTTTCCCAAGGGAAATTCTCTCTTCCGAAATGTCCATAACAAGCAGTCTCTTTGTAAATTGGACGCAAAAGGTTGAGTTCTTTTATGATGTTGTCGGGCGAGAAATCAAATCGTTTGTTTACAAGGTTGTAAATTTTTGTCAGCGAAGTTTTTTCTGTGCCAAAGCAGTTTATGTTCATCGAAAGAGGTTTGTCTAGCCCAATTCCGTATGAGACTTCAATTTCACATCGGTCACAAAAACCATTTGCGACGAGATTTTTTGCGACATATCGAGCATAATATGCCCCACTTCTGTCCACTTTTGTGGCGTTTTTGGAACTAAAACAGCCACCGCCAACTTTTCCGACTCCGCCATATGTGTCCACGACGATTTTTCTCCCCACGCAACCGCTGTCACTGAAACTCCCCCAGATTGTGAATTTTCCGCTTGGATTGATTATGTATTTTGTAGATTTCTTGACAAGGTTTGCATATTCATCCAGCACAGGAGTGACAACATTTTGCATTATGCGTTTTTGGAGATTTTGGCAAGTTTCGCTGTGGCTTACGCTGATAAGAATGGTGTCAAAATATATCGGTTTGTCGTTTTCATAACAAACTGAGATTTGGCATTTTGCGTCAGAGAAGAAATCTGGCTCATTTTGGATGAAGTCATTGTATTTTTTCATCATTTTGTGAGCGACGAGAATAGGAAGAGGCATAAATTCCTTGGTCTCGTTGCAGGCGTAACCAAAGACAATTCCTTGGTCGTTTGCACAGAGTTTGTCTTTGACGACCGCTTGGTTTATGTCTGGGCTTTGGACGGAGAGTTCTTCAACAATCTTAAATTTGTTTGTGTAGCCAATCTTTTTCAAAAAACCTCTTGCGATTGATTTATAATCAATTTCTGCCTTGGTCGTCGCTTCGCCATAGATGAAGAGTTTGTCGTTTTTAATTGAACATTCCACCGCCATTTGACTGTTTGGGTCTTGTGCCAAAGCCTCATCCAAAAAGGCATCTGCCAAAAAGTCACAGGTTTTGTCGGGGTGGCCGATATTTACGCTTTCGCTGGTGATAATTTTCTTCATAATTTTCCCTCCAAATCTAAAATTTGCTTTCTTTCAAAATAAAAAATCCATCAAGAACGATGGACTGTTTTCAATATGAACCATCGTTTCAAGCATTAGCACCTTACATTTACTAAATGCGACAACTTGCGAAAGTGTCACAACTATTGCTGTAATGCAGGTTGCTGTGTGGTCATCGGGCTTGTCCCTTGCACACTCTTTATGGATAGATTCATTTTACATCAATCGTTTTTCTCCTGTCAAACATTTTTCGGACAAATATAGGTTTTGCTTTCTTTTCGCTTGCCAATTTGTCGAAAAAGTTTTATGATATGTTTAAACATAGGAGAAAATTATGAAAAAGAAAGGAAGAATCAAGGCGTTTTTCGCTGATTTCAAAAAATTCATAAGTAGAGGAAATGTTTTGGATATGGCGGTCGGCGTCATCGTCGGGGGTGCGTTTTCGGCGATTGTGACCGCGTTTACAAACAAAATCATTATGCCACTGATAAACGCCCTTTTGTCCGCAATTTCGGGAGGTAACGGGCTTGAATCGGCTTACACCTTTTTGAAGAAGGCATACACTGTTGACGGGGCAGGCGAGAGAGTTATTGACCTTGCAAACAGTATTTACATAGATTGGGGAGCATTCATAACGGCGGTTTTGGACTTTTTGATTATCGCATTCACTCTTTATGTCGTCTTGAAGATTGCGATGAATGCGAGTGGTTATTTGAAAAAGGCGCAAAAAGTAAGACCAACAAAACAGGAAAAGAAGATTTTGGCGGAACAAGGCGTGAATATGAAAGACTACAAAGCGGTCATTGCTGCGACTGCAGAACTTCGTGAGAAAAACAAACCTGCACCAGTTCCACCAAAACCAACCCAAGAGGAACTTCTTGCAAGCATTTTGGAAGAACTTAAAAAGCAAAACGCTCCAAAGATAGAAGACAGCGTGGCTTCTCAAATTAAGGCACAAATTGAGGCGAAAGAATAGGACAAAAAAGATACTCTTAAATTTTTGCTTTTTTGTGACAACATTTGGAGGGGAAAGTGAAAGACGGGACAAAAAAGATTGCACTTGTGATGGATATTATTTCAGCGGTTGTTACAACTATTTCGACTTCGGTCATTCTAATACTGCTGTTTATTGGGCTTTTAAATGTGAAAGTTAAATCCATAGATGTAATTGGAATTTTTATAATTTTGTTTATTATTGTAGCGTTGGCGTTGAGCATTGCGACGATTGTGTTTGGAAGAAGAAGTTTGCGTGATATGAAAAATGGAATGCGACTTTCAGGTGCGAAAAAAGTTGCCATAATAAGTTTAGTAAATTCTATTGTGCTTTGTAACTTGGCAATAGTATCTTTTGTTAGGAATACCGAATCAGTTGTCTTTGTTTCACTTTTGCTGGCAATAATCATTTTTGTTTGCTCAATAATTTTATTTGTTGGAATTAAGGAAGAGAAAAATCAATATTAAGATTTTTTAAAACCGCTTTAACAAGTGGTTTTTTATTGTAGACATTAGATTTAGAGAATAAAAAAAGCACACAAGACATTGATTTTCTTGTATGCCAAAATTGCATCTGGTGGAGATAGACGGATTCGAACCGTCGACCCCCTGCTTGCAAGGCAGGTGCTCTAGCCAACTGAGCCATACCCCCATATGCTCTTAAATATTACCATTTCAGAAAAGATATGTCAAGAGAATTTTGAAAATTTTGGAATTTTTTTATCATAATGTGCATTAGATGGGCGAGGGAAACGGCAGAGAAAAAGAAAAAATGCCCAAAGAACAGGCATTTTCGAGTTAAATTTTGCGACAACTTTCCGATTATGTGTAAAACTCTGTGACATTAACGCCGTGAATTTGTCTTTCTTGTTCAACATAGTTTGAAAGCATATCTCTCACTCTGAATGGGTCTTTGATGTTTTTCAAAACGAGAGTTGGTCTGGTCTCATCGTTGCTTTGCAAAACGACAGTGCCAGTATTCACCAATTTCCCAAACAGAGATTGTCTGAGCACGATGTCGCAAACTCTGTAAAGGTTTACTTCTTCAATGTGTGAATAGGTGAATCCAACATCTGAGAAAATTTTAAACCAAGCACCAGGTTTTCTTACCAATCTATATCTTGTGAAAGAGAGAGGCATACCCCAAAATCTTTTTCTGTCCTTCCAAACGAGTTCTGTTCCTTCTCCATATTTCTTTTCAACGTTCATTTGCAAATCTCCTTTTATTAGATATAATACACCAAATTGACGAAAAAGTAAAGAGAATGCAAAAAATTTTTGCTTTGTATGCAATTTCTGCTCAGAAATTTGCAAGTTTTTGCAAAGAAAAAAAATAAAGCCCCAAAAAAGATTTAGGGACTTTATTTCGGTTTTTATGGATTATTTACAGCCGAAGCCACAGTTTGAGAGCAAGAGCAAAATCAAAATTGTTCCGCAATCAACATTTATGCCGTCTTTCATAAACCCACAGCCACAGTTTTGTAAGAGCAAAAGCAAGAAGATAAGCGAACAGCAGTCAAATCCGCCGTTGCAGTTGTCTCTGCCTACATCTCCACAGTTTGAGCCTCCGAAAAAGTTCATTTGTGCCTCCTAAAAAATTTCTTATGTACGACTTTTATGTGTAAAAGGTATCTACACATTAACAATGTATTAAATTGCATAAAAAAATGTGAAAGAGAACACAATAAAAAAAGAAAATGTCAAAATTGCTTGACGCGGGGAGGGGGGGGGATTTTGATATCCTATGCACAGGAGGTATTTATGAAGAAAAAGATTTTAACCATTTTGGCTTGCTTTGTGTTTGTCTTTGTTGGAGGGTTTGCTTTGACGGCGTGCGGAGATGAAGAGTCTGCACCAGAAGTTGTGACTGATGTGACCCAATTGTTTGAAAATGGAGTGGTTGACCAAGCAGGTTATGCCGAAAACGACGGGGAACAAACTCTCAACAATGTTAATATTATTTTCAGAAAGAGTCCGACTGATATGGATGTGACATATCAAGGCGAAGAGATTGAGATGGAGGTGTCAACAGTTGAAGATTATGACGGACCAGACTCTGGCGTGACAGTCTACAACTATTTGTATGAATTTGAGACTCCTGTTGACAAAACTGCTTATGATGCAAATCCAATCACAATTCGCTGCACAGTTGATGGCACAACATATGAGTTTACTCTCACAACTGACTTGACCGAGAGGATGTTCGGTTTTTAAGTCGGAATAGTTGCTTTCGACAAGCATAAATATTGAATAATGAAAAAAGACTTTGCGTTTTTGCAGAGTCTTTTTTTGTTCCGAGGTTGAGAGTTGTTTGTTAGAGAGAATTACTTGTTTTTGTAGGTTTTTTTAAATTGTTGTTGGTGTTCCCAAACGGACATAACCAAACTGTGAGGAAGAATTTTCACCATTGCCACTTGTGCCTTGGAGACAAACCCATAAAGCACAACTTCTTTTCTTTTGATTGCACCTTTCATTGCACGCTTAACCACTTTGTCCGCATCATACAGTGCCGCATATTTTTTGATGACGGTGTTTTTCATTTTGACATCTGTCGCTCTGTCAAGAAATGGTGTTTTTGTCCAAAATGGGCAAATGCAAGTCACGCTTATTTTCCTTGATTTAAGTTCCCTATTCAAAGCCCTTGAGTATGACAAAACATATGCCTTTGTCGCACCATACACTGCGATATATGGGACAGGTTGGAAAGAGGCGACAGAGCCAAACTGCACAATTCTTGCTCCTTCTTTCATAAATGTCAAAGACAAGAGTGTCAGATGAGTGAGTGCTTTGCAGTTTAGGTCAATCATACCAATTTGCGAGGCGATGTCTGTGTCATCATATCTTCCAAACTTTCCATAACCGCTTGCGTTGACCAGCCACTCAATCGAGACCTCTTCTTTTTTAAGTTCGTCCTCAATCACTTTGAAGCTCTCATCTTTTGTGAGGTCAAGGTCGAAAAATTTGAAAGGGGTTTTGAGCTCCTTTTTCATATTTTCCACATTGTCAGTGTGAAGTGCGACGCCCCAAATTTCGTCCAAGCCCAATTTGTCAATTTCAAAACAAAAACTTTTCCCCATACCAGAGGATGCTCCAGTGACCAATGCAATTCTTTTCATACAAAAATCTCCTTTGGACAATGATACCATTTTTTCGCAAAAACAACAAATATTTGGCGGTTTTTTGCTTTAATTTTCGCGTTATCTTTGACATTTAAAAAATAATTGTGATAATATTAACTTGAAGGAGAATACTTTTTGCAATTTAAGGGGTGACAATGGAACAAAATGTTATAACTTTCTCTGGTGACAATAAACAACTCTTCAATCGAATCAAAATTGAAGAACTCTCTCCAAGACTAAATCTTTTGGTGCCAGAAACTCACAATGCAATTCTCATAAAAGACGGGCAGATGCTCCAAACTCTGTCGTCTGGAAAATACCTCATAAGCAAATTTGTCGACCTAAAAACTGAGGCGGACAGCAATTTGGAGGTTTTGTTTATGTCAAAGACGGCGAAACTGAATCTTTTGTGGGGAACTGCTCAGAAATTTTTGATGTATGATGCAAATTTGCAAGAAAATTTCAAAATCGGAATGAGTGGTGATTATGATGTGCAAATTGGCGACCCGAGGAAATGCTATCTCTATCTGATTGGTGCGGACAACAACTTGACCACTTCTGCACTTCAGGACAGGTTGCAGACGACGGTGGTGGCGGTCGTGGAGAATGTCGCCGTTGAGTATGTGAACGAACACAAGATTTTGTTCAATCAAGTGACCGTCAAAAAGAGAGAAATCTCTGCGAAAATTCTTGAAAAACTCAATCAAAAACTTATGGGAGAATACGGAATTGCTGTTTATTCTTTCAATATTGCAAATATTATCATTGACGAAGCCGATTACGAGAAGATGTTGAAAAGTTTGAAAAAGATTGAGGATGAACCACAACCACAAACGGATGTGCAAACTGAGACTTGTCCAAATTGCGGAGAGAAGTTGCTCCCAGGTGCAAAATTTTGCAACAACTGCGGAACAAAAATTGGCGGAGCAAAGGTTTGCCCAGATTGCAATTTTGAAAACTTGGCAAATGCAAAATTCTGTTCAAATTGCGGAAGGAAATTTTAAGGAGGAGATATGATTGCTGTTTATATAATTATCTTGTTGGCGGTGCTTGGACTTGCGGTGTTCTTCATTTGGAAAGAATATGGAAAAAAGTGGACAAAAAGAGGCGACGGAGAAGAGACCGGAAGTCGTGGTGTGCTTAAAAACAAAAAGTCCATTGAGAAAATGGTGGCAAATGTGGAGAGCATAATCGTTTACGCAAACGGAAATGACGAACTTTGCAGAAGACTTGTCGAAGTCAAGGACAACATCAGGTTTTTCAACCCAACGACCGACCAAAAAGTTTTGGCGGTTGATGCAAAACTTGCAAACAAACTTGATGATTTGAAAATTCTTGTTGCGAAAGACAACACCCAAGAGACTTGTTTCCGTATGCTTGAAGAAGTTGAGGCATACATAGTTCAGAGGAAAAAGGAAGAACAGGTATAATGAAAAGGTTGTATGAGGCGTCGAGCGGTGTCAGTGAAGAGACAAAAGAGAGTGTTGTGAAGGAACTTCGCCTTGGGTATATGAATTTGGACGAGGGGATGTTTGAGCAAGCACGAATAAATTTCCAATTGGCGATTTCGCTTGACCCGAAATGTGCGGATGCTTATTGGGGACTGATGCTTTTGAAGTTGAACATTCAAAACGAGGACGATTTGACGGAAAACCCAGTCACTTACAAAAATGCCATAAATTTGCCCGAATACCAAAAAGCAATGGAGACTGCGAGTGAAGAGAAAGAGAAGATCTATGACACGCTTATGGAAGGGGTGAGGGCTGTCAATGCTGGCGACAACTATTAGAAGGAGAATATATGTGGTTATTTAGGAGAAACAAGTTCAAAAAACTCAATCGTGAAGATTTGGTAAATTCCATTTGCGAACTTGAAAGGCAGGAAAGGACAGTTGAGGCGGAGGTCTTGCAGAAAGTTAAAGAGATTGACGCTTTGATGGAGAAGGGTAAGAAGGAAAAGAGCAAAGATTTGCAACTTTTCTACGCCAAGAAAATTGCACACTTAAACGAAGAAAAGCAAACTTGTGTGGAAAGAGGGATGTATTTGCTTTACAACATAAGGCTTATGAACAAACTCAAGGACGCATACGACAGCAACACCTTTTTCAAGACACAAACCAAAGTTCCGCTCAGCGAACTTCTCAAAGACCAAGTGGGGCTTGCAAAATTCTTAAACAAGGCACTTAGGACGAGGATTTCAAGCGAAGAGGTTTTGACGAGTGCGGATGAAGTGTTTTCGGAAGTTCAATCAGCATACGATTTAAACCAACCAATCTATGGTGTTGGGAAAAGCGAAGAGGAAATTCTTGCAATGTTTGAAAAAGAAAATCAGTTGGCTGACGAACAGGAACTTTCCACTCCAAAAGAGCGGACAGAGCCTGTTAAAAAGAAAAAATTAAAAATGGAGGAATAAAATGGGATTGTTTAAGTCAAAACAGGAAAAAGAAATTGAAAAAAAGATGTTGGTGAAAAGGACTATCAACACAATGAACAAGCAAATCAACAGGCTTGAGGACCAAAAACAGGTCTTTATTGATGCTGCAAAGAGAGCAAAGGAGAAGGATCTTGATGCACAATTCAAACTTGCACTGAGTGGTTACAAGATGACTGTCCAACAGCAAAGAAGAGCACAGGAGATGCTTTTGAACTTTGAAATCACTGCACAGATGAAAGATGTGACGATGATGACATCTGATTTTCTTCGCGGAATGAGCGAAATCAGCAAGGATATGTCAAAACTTGCTGACGCAAAAGAGTTTGCAAAGATTCAAACACAATTTGAGGAGGCTATGGCTGCTGTTGAGACTCAAACCGACCAAATGGACAACTTTATGGAGATGAGCCAAGAGACTTTCTATAATGCTGGAAAGGACAAGAAAGGTGCTGGAATGACGGACGAAGAGTTTGAGAAGTTCATCGAGGAGCAGGCAAGCCTTGACAATTTGTCAAGTGAGAGCATTGACAAAGAAATGGAAGAATTGAAGAAAAAGATTGATTCAACACAAGAATAAAGAGAGAAGAAAGAATTGAAAGAGACGAGTATAACGGTTTTGTCTGACACCTTTGAACTCTATATGAGAAAAGGGAAGGAAGCGAAAGAAAAGGGAAACTTAAATCTTGCAAAGAAAAACTTCTTGCTTGCGGGCGAGACGATGATGCAAATGGCAAAGCAGAGTCAAGGAAAACTTAAGGAAGCAAGAATGCAAAGGGCAAGGACTCTTGTGAATTTGGCGGAGAACCTCGGCAAGAAACCTCTCAAAGTGGAGAAAAAGACCGACGAAAGTGGCGAAGAGGATGAAGATGTCAAAAAATGGCAAACTGCAAAAATTCCAGATGTCAAGTTTTCTGATGTCGCTGGGCTTGAGGATGTCAAGAAAGCCATCACAATCAGAATGATAAATCCAATCAAATATCCAGACAAATACAAAATGTATGGCAAGAAGACTGGCGGTGGAGTGCTTTTGTATGGGCCACCTGGGACAGGAAAAACGATGATTGCCAAGGCGATTGCAAATGAGGTTGGGGCGAAGTTTTATGCTGTGAAAGGCTCGGACATTGTCAGCAAATGGGTCGGCGACAGCGAGAAAAACATAAACTCGCTTTTTGAAGAAGCAAACAAGCAAGACAGGGCGATTATCTTTATTGACGAAATGGACAACCTTCTTGGACGCCGTGGAGTTGACACTCACAATGACAAGCGTGTCAATGAGTTTCTCCAGCAGATTGACGGTTTTTCTGGAAGAAATCCAAATTTGCTTCTTCTGGGGGCGACAAACAGACCTTGGGACATCGACAGTGCGGCGATGCGTTCGGGAAGATTTTCGCAAAAAATTTATCTGCCTCTTCCAGATGCTCCAGCAAGAAAGTTTATGCTTGAGAAGAATATGAAAGGCGTGCCAGTTGCTGATGATTTTGATATTGACAAAATTGTTGCACAGACGGAAAATTACAGCGGTGCGGACATTGAGGAACTTTGCGACAGGGCAAAGGATGATCCGCTTTTGGAAGCGATTGCAACCGACAGCATTGTAAAAGTTACAAACGAAGATTTTGACAAGGTTTTGAAGATTTTTCCACCGAGCGTCACGCCGAAAGAAATTGAAAAGTTTGAAAGATACAATCAAGAAGTGAATGGACTTATAAAAAAGAAACAAAATTGAGGGATAAAAATTGAGAGAACGCGTTTGCAAAAATTGTGGAGGAAGACAATATGAAGTTGTTGGGCAGAATATGGTCAAGTGCCAATTCTGCGGGACTTTGTATGTCGACGAACACGCTTCAAAAGAGGAAGAAACGCTGACTGTTTGGGCTTATGAAAAAGTTAGGGAATTCAAGTTTGAAGAGGCAGTAGACGAATTTGAAAAAATTCTTTCAAGATATCCAATGTCTTTTGAGGCGTATTTCGGAAAAGTTTTGGCGAAAAACAAAATAATTTTGTATTCACGAAGAGGCACTTCCAGAAAGCGTCCTCGTTTTTTTGGTGACGGCGTTCCAAGTATAATTGACGACGAAGATTACAAAAAGGCGATTGAAAACGCTCCAGACGAGGTGAAGAAGTCTTACGAGGAGTCGGCAAATCGAATTGACAGAATCTCAAAGGCGTATTCGCAAAATGTTGGAAAAGTTTCGTATGATGTCTTTCTGACGGTTATGGATTTTGACAAGAAATCTCCAAACAAAAAGGTGGAGAAACTTGTTGAACTGTTGGAAGAGCGAGGTCTTTCCACTTATTTTGTTCAAGGGCTGGAGGTGAAAGAAAAGGAAGAGGACACTTTCAACGCACTCAAAACCGCCAATGTCCTTGTGCTTTATGCGAACAAAAAGACGGGCTATAACGAGTCAGAGGTCAAAAACTTTTTTGATAGATACACCTATTTTATTTCTCAAAAAGAAAAGACCTCTTCAAGTTTTATTATCGTCTTTGACAATCAAATCACCGAAGAGGACCTGCCAAAAGACCTCAGAGTGTTTAAAAACAGCGTTGATTTAACTGGGGATGAAATTGTCGACGACTTGGCAATAAAAATTTCAAATGAGAATGAGAAATCAAAAAGAGAGATTGCAAAAATTGAGAAAGTCAATGTTGAACATATCTCATCTGTCAAGAAAGAGAATGTGAATGTCGAGTCCATAAACACGACCGACCTCGGCTCTTACAAAGTGGAAAACATCGAGATGAGCGAGGCGAACAAAATCAAGTGGATTTTTGTCAGTCTCAAGAATGGAGATTTTGAAACCGCAAAAGAAATCACGGAAAAGGAGTTGAAAAACGACCCAAACAATGCCGAACTTCTTTTTGCTTCGCTTTTGTGTGACAACAAAATCAGGACCGCAGGAGAATTTTTCTCAAGCATCTCAAACTTCAAAGAAAAGGACAGAATCGACCTTATTTTGAAGTATGCGTCCAAAGATTTTGCGGAGATGATTGTTGACAACTGGGAAAACCTTGTCATAAGCCTCGACAGCGAAGAATATTACAATGCTTTCCTGCTTTATCTTGCCCAATTCAACACTCCAAACCGAGACAAATTTATAAAGTGTGCAGAAGAGAAGGCTTTGGAGACGCTTGATGATTCGCTTATTGACAAAGTTCTTAGATGTTTCAAGAGCGATGAAGTCGACCGATTTGTAAATTTCTATTTTATGCTTGCCCAAAAGAGTGGCGATGACGAATATTACAAAAAGGTGCTTGACATCGACGTAGGGCACGAGCAAAGCAATATTGCTCTTCTTTTGAGGCATTTCAAGACCGCCGATGACATATTGAATTACAGAGACAAAAGGCAGGTCGAGGACGTATTGAAATATCTCGGCAAAGACACGAGAGGACAACTTGTCTTTTCAATCGTCAATTTGATTTTGCCAGTTTCCTACATCGACTTGGATAAGGCACAAGGGCAGTTAGATTTTTATCTTGCATATGTTGAAGACGACAAAATGCTCGTCAAAATTCTCAAGGCGATTGCGGTCTATTTTCAACAGATGAGATTTTTCAAGGCGGCAGAAAAATATATTTCCATTGCCATTTCCAAGGATAAGACGGATGCGAAACTATATTGGATTTTGATTCAAATCAAGTGCCATTGCGAGACAGAGTCCAAACTGATCAAGACAAATGTCAAACTCATCCAAATGCCAGAGTGGGAGAGTATGCTTGCTTGTGCCAACGAAAAGCAGACGGAAGCCTGCAGCGAGATTGTCAGCAAGGCAAACGCTTACACAGGTGCAAAATCCGAGATAACTGACGAATGGCTCGACAAAAAGACCTTGACTGAGAAACTTGAAGATTTTGTTTTGAGAAACAACAAAATTTTGCTTGAATTGGTTGCTGAGGACAAAAACGCTATCTCAAGAGGTGCAAATTATTACAAATTGCAACTCGAGCCTTTCGAGAAATATTTGGAAGAGTTGAAGCAAGATTTGTCGCTTGAGAGTTATTCAAAGTTGTCAAAAAAGATTGCCACGAGGCTAGATCTTTTGGACTTGAGTTTGGATATGTCCATCAATGTGACAAAACTTTCTGGAAAGGAAGAATCTTTAAAGACTGTCAACATTGAAAAATTTGGCACAAAACCTGGCAAAAAGCGAAAAGAAAAACCAGCGTATGACCCATTGCAGATTGAGAAGCACAAAAAATTCACCAAGAGATATTTGTATGGATTTTTGGAGTTGTTTCCAGTCCTGTTTACAATGCTTCTGCTTGCGGTCATAATTGCTGTTCCAAAACAAGTCTACCTTTATTTTGGACAAAACTTTGTCATAGGACTGGTTTGCCTCAGTGCTGGAATTGGGCTTGTAAATTTGATTATTTATCTTATTAAGAAAAAGAAACTGCACAAAAATTGGAAAATTGCTAACGTCTTTTTGATTGTGCTTGCTTTTTTGAATGTTGGACTTATGTGTGTCGGTTTTTATCTTATGCCGAATGTCATTTCAATTCAAAATGAAAAAGAATTTAGGACACTTATCCACAACGCACCATATGCAGAACTCCGACTAGACTCAGATTTGGATATGGAGGGAATTGAGTGGAAACCGTGCTTGTTTGACGGAATCCTTGATGGAAACGGGCACAAAATCGAAAATTTAACAATCAAATCAGAAAAAAATATTTCGCTTTTCACAAAAAATTCTGGAGAAATAAAGTCGCTTGAAGTGTATTATTCCACATCGGCACTTGATGACATTTCAAACTTTGCAGGAATTGCTGTCAAAAACACAGGAAAAATCAAAGATTGTGCAGTTTACGCAGACGGAGCAATCACAATTTCGACAGGCAAAGATTTTGTATTTGGAGGGATTGCGTCCACCTCAAGCGGAACGATATTAAGGTGCAAAGTCGGGCTTAACATTTTGATAAACTACACTGGAGACGACATCACTTTTGGTGGAATCGTCGGCGGTGTATCTGGCGGGAAAATTCCAAGAGTTGAGAAAAATGATGCCTCAATTTATCTTTCGTTGGTCACAACAGGTGGGGCAGATGTTGAAGTCGGAGGACTGGCTGGGCTTGTCGATAGATTCGACGCAGATGAGATAACTCTTTGCAGAAACCACGCAAGCGTCACTTTCTCAATGAGCGGAACGGCAGATGAGATGTATGTTGGTGGACTTATTGGGAATGGTTTGAGCGGAAGTGAAAACAATTATGCGACTGGAAGTATTGAGATTTTGACCACAGCAAAAGGATATGTCGGCGGTTTGTATGGCGAATACCTAAATTCTGACACCGAAGCCTCAATTTCTCACAGTTATTCCACCGTGGCGATTGAGTGCGAGAGTGGATTGGAAGTTGATGGGCTTGTTGGAGCGTTAAGCGGAATTGTCAGATATAGTTTCACAAATAATTCCCGTCCAGTCTGTGCAAATATGCTTTCCTCTTTTGCAAATGCCGACCGATATGTTGAAAACAATGTGACCCGTTACGGCTCAAGGTTTCAGTTTGATGATGAGATTTGGGATTTGTCAAACATAAACGGACTTCCGACTTTGCTGTGAAGATTTTGAATATTAAAATCAGCAAGACTTTGGCAATGTTCGCAAACAGCAGAAAAATTGGTTAAAACAAAAAAGTTCTTCGGAACTTTTTTTGACCAAATGTCATAAAAATTTTGAGATGATTCATAAAATCAGTTGACAAGTCAACGAAAACTTGCTAAGATAAAAAAGCCGATTTTCATATGAGGTGTTTTTATTTATAAAAATATAGATTACAACAACAGGAGAGCGCTGTGGGAAAAATTTTTAGAAATTTTAAATGGTATGAATACCTATTGATTTTGCTCAATGTTGCTATAGTTGTCACTCAGGTTTATTTTGAGATGGAACTTATCGACAAAATGGCAGAATTGATTGGCAAGGTGCAAGCGGTTGAAACGGTTGCATCAATTTGGAGGTCTGGAAGGATGATGCTCTTGTATGCGGGCATAATTATGGTTGCGAGCATTGCCTCTGCTGGACTTGTGACATACATCTCTTCCAAATTTTCAGAAAGGCTAAGAGCGGACGTGTTTAGGACTGTGAATGGCTTTTCTCAAGAGGAGATAAACAAATTCTCAACCGCCAGCCTTATCACAAGAAGCACAAACGATGTCACACAAATTCAAACAACAATGCAAATGGTTTTGCGTGCTGGAATTATGGCTCCAACAATGACGATTTTCTCAATTATCAATATGGTGAACAGCAGTGCCCAACTCAGTTGGACGACGGGGATTTCTGTTATTGTGATGTTTGTACTTTTTGGGCTCTTGTTTTTCTTGGTTGTGCCAGCCTTCAACAAAATTCAAAAGCAAACAGACCGCTTAAACTCAGTCACAAGAGAAAACCTGACTGGTGTGAGAGTCGTCAGGGCTTACAACACCGAAAAATTGCAAGAAGAAAAGTTTGACGGCGTAAATAAGGAACTCACAAAACTCAACCTTTACACAGGGAGAGTTATGAGTATGATGAACCCTTTTATGAACCTCATCTTCAATGGCTTGACTTTGGCGATTTATTGGCTTGGTGCACACCTTATAAACACCACCTCTTTGGTTTATTCTGATTTGGTTGCGTTCACGCAGTATGGAATGCACATTTTGATGGGCTTTATGTTTTTGTCAATGATCATTGTGATGTTGCCAAGAGCGATTGTCAGCGGAAAGAGAATTGGCGAGGTTTTGGGGACAAAAACAAAGATTGTTCCAGGAACATTTGACGGCGAGACGGAAGTTAAAGGGAAAGTTGAGTTTAGAAATGTTTCCTTTAGGTATCCAGATGCCGAAATGAATGTCCTTGAAAACATAAATTTTGTTGCAAATCAGGGCGAGACGGTTGCGTTTATTGGTTCGACTGGGAGTGGGAAGTCCACTTTGGTGAACCTCATCCCAAGATTTTTCGATGTATCTTATGGGCAAATTTTGATTGACGGCGTTGATGTCAAAGAATACACTCACGATGCATTAAACAAAAAACTCGGCTTCGTTCCGCAGAAAGGGGTTTTGTTCAGCGGGACAGTTGAGGAAAATGTCAAATATGGCGCGGAGGATATTTCGGAAGAAGAAGTTCAAAGAGCACTCAAAATTTCTCAATCAGATTTCGTGAAGAAACTTGATGGCGGGTTGCAATATGAGGTTGCTCAAGGCGGAACAAATGTCTCGGGTGGACAGAGACAAAGATTGTGTATTGCAAGAGCAATTGCAAAATCTCCAGAAATCTATGTTTTCGATGACAGTTTTTCTGCACTTGATTACAAGACCGACAAGAAATTGAGAAAGGCACTTGCAAAAAACACCAAGGATGCAACAAAAATCATTGTCGCACAAAGAGTTGGGACCATTATGGATGCAGACAAAATCATCGTGTTGGACAACGGAAGAATGGTTGGAATGGGCACACATAAAGAGTTGCTGGAAAATTGCGATGTTTACAAAGAAATTGCCCTTTCACAACTTTCAAAGGAGGAACTGCAGTAATGGAACGACAAACAAGAAAAGTTTCACCTATGCGTGGTCCAGGCGGACACGGAATGGGTTCGACAGCGAGAGCAAAGAATTTTAAAAAGAGCTTCATCCAACTTGGAAAATCTCTGAAATCTTTCAAATGGATGATCATAGTGGCACTTGTGTTTGCGGTTGCCAGCACCGCCTTGAACATTATCTCACCAACGATCATCAAAAATTTGGGTGAGGTTATCATTGTCGGCGGAAAGAACATTGATATGAACAGAGTGATGCACTATGGAATCGTGCTCATCTGTATGTATGTTGGAAGCGGTATATTAAACTTTTTGCAAGGTTTTATTATGGCGAAAGTAACTGCTGTTGTGACAAAACAATATCGAACTGACATTAGTAAAAAGATAAACCGTTTGCCACTTAAATATTTCGACAACAATCAAATCGGCGACACTTTGAGCCGTGTGACAAACGATGTTGACACGCTTGGTCAAAGTTTGGCAAACAGTTTGAGCAGTGCCATTTCGAGTGTAACGATGATTATCGGTGCAGTCATAATGATGTTTGTAAACAGTTGGCTTTTGACACTCGTCACTTTTGCAATTATGCCAATCTCAATTGGGCTTGTGCTTCTTATCGTCAAGTTCTCACAGAAGCATTTCGTTAAGCAACAAGATGATTTGGGTGAGATAAATGGCCAAATTGAAGAAATTTATTCTGCGCATAATGTTGTGACAGTTTTCAGTGGTGAGAAAAAGGCTCAAAAGAAATTTGATAAGACCAATTTGGGACTTTTCAAGTCTTCATTCAAGGCAAACTTTCTAAGTAGCCTTATGCAACCCATGATGAATTTTATTGGAAATTTGTCATATGTTGTGATTTGCCTTTTGGGCGGATATATCGCAATCAAAAACGGGGATCCAATTTTCGCGGCAACAATTGTTACTTTTGTGACCTATATGAGAATCTTCAATAACCAAGTGAGCAATATCGCAAACATTTCAAGCACATTGCAATCAACCGCTGCAGCAAGCGAGAGAGTGTTTGAGTTTTTGGAAGAGGAAGAGCAGGAAGAGGAACACAAAGAATGGCAACTTCAAACTGTCAAAGGTGATGTTGAATTTAAAAATGTTTGCTTCGGCTATAACCCAGACAAGATAATCATTCACGATTTCAATGTGAAAGTTAAGGCGGGGCAAAAAGTGGCAATTGTCGGCCCGACGGGAGCAGGAAAGACCACTCTTGTAAATTTGCTTATGAGATTCTATGAAGTGAACAGTGGAGACATTTTGATTGACGGAGTCTCAATCAAGGATATGCCAAGAGAAGAAGTGCGAAGTTACTTCGGTATGGTTTTGCAGGACACTTGGCTTTTTGAAGGGACAATCAGAGAAAATGTAAGTTACGGAACAGAAGGTTTGACAAACGAACAAATCGAAAAGGCCTGCAGTTTTGCTCATATTGACCACTTCATCAGGTCATTGCCAGGTGGATATGATATGGTGATTGACGAAAAGGCGAACATCAGTCAGGGGCAAAGACAACTTTTGACCATTGCGAGAGTTATGGTAAACAACGCCCCAATGCTTATTTTGGATGAGGCGACAAGTTCGGTGGACACCAGAACAGAAGAAATCATCCAAAAGGCGATGGATAAACTCTCCGAAGGCAGAACTTCATTTGTCATTGCACACAGACTTTCGACAATCAAAAATGCAGATATCATCCTCGTGCTTAAAGACGGCGACATTGTTGAAAGTGGAAACCACGAAGAACTTTTGGTAAAGGGTGGTTTCTATGCAGACCTATACAACAGCCAATTTGAAGAAACTTAAAATTTGATGTATACAAAGAAAAGTATTAGTCAAAATAACAACAAGGAGTTTTGTTATGATGAGAGTTCTTTTCTTTTTTATGGGAGTGCCAATGATGATAGTATCTTTTTTTCAAGCGACACAGGCTTTGCCTTACGCGACAGATTACAACGTTTATGTGAATGGAAATGTGGTTGAGATTTCCGAGGCGGACAAGGAAGTTATCAAGGAAAAAGTGGAGACGATTTTTGAAAATTCCCACACTTTACCCGCCTTTGCAGTCACAACCGACGAGATTTTTCACGAGCAAATCAAGGACGGGATTTTTGTGTCCATAAAGTTTGACAACGTCTTGCACATAAACGAATTGCCGTTCGACGAACTGGTTTTCAAGATGGAAAAAGACACACACGGTTTCAATTTGTTTAGAGGAATGAATGGAATTTTCCAAGGCAGATGCATTTATATTGATATGATGGACGGCAATATGAACGATTTGTATGACTTTTTGACCAAGTTTGATAAAGAAGAAAGTCTGGAACAAGAAAGCGAAGAAGAACAACTTCCGAGCGGAGACGGCAGTGTGGTCGAGGAAGAAAAATCCGACTTGTCAAATGGAGAAGTGTTGCAATCTGAGGAATAAATAAAAAGGGATTTCAATATAGAAATTCCTTTTTTGTTTAATTTTCACTCGCAATGACAAAAATCTCTTTGTGGATTATATTTTGATTGCGCTGATGATAATTTATGGTATTAAGGGATATAGAAAAGGATTTTTTTACGCATTTTTATCCCTTATTTTCTTTTTTCTGAGCATTTTTTTGTCTTTCAAATTGCGCGAATTTGGCTCAGATATTTTGAGAAATGTGAGTTTTTTAAGCGATTTTGCTGAAAACGCCCTGCCAAATTTGTTAAATGATGTCATTCCAGGAGTTTTCACTTCGGTGGAAGGGTTGATTGAATTTTTGTCAGTCAAGCAATCGCTTTTTTATTTTCTTTTGTTGAAACTTGCAAATGGCATAAATTTTGAGGGAGAACTCACGAGCGGGCAGATTTTGGGTGGAACGGTTGCAGACCAATTTTTCAACTTGGTGTCATTTCTTTTGATTTATCTTTTGCTGACGATAGTGTTTTTTGTAATAAAAAAAATAATAGTGAAAATTTTAGTTAGAAACAAGTTGTTGTCTTTTGATAGAGTGATTGGAAGTTTGTTTGGTCTTCTAAAAGGTGCAATTTTCGCTGTTTTTGTGCTTTTTGTTGTGATTTTGTTTTCAAATTTGACTGCAAATCAATCGGTTTTTCAGTTTGCCACTTCGGGAAACTTTTCAAAATTTTTGTATGAGAATTTTATAATAAAAATTATTGATCTTATATTTTAAAGTCAATAATCTTTTTCATATATATTTGTTTTAAACCTTCTTCAGTTGTTGGAGGAGTTTCCTCTTCTTGATTTTCCTCATCGTCTGGCAAAATGTCCTCAAGTTCATCATTTTTGTTTTTGGTGTCTTCTGTTCTGTTCTTTAGGTCGACGATTATTGCAATTGTGACAATGATTGCAATCACAAACAAAATTATCAAAACAAATGAAACTATTTGAAAGGTGCTAAACTTTTTCCACCATTTTTTTTCTTCTTGCATCTCTTTTTCCTTTGGCTGTATTGTACCATTTTATTATAAGATTTGCAAGAAATTTTTGGGAAACAAATCTTTCAATTGAAAATGCAAGGAAAAATATAAAAATAGTGAAAAACCTTATTTCTCCATAATTTATTTTTAAATTAACAAAAAAATATATAAAAAAAACAAAAATAATAGCAAAAAACAATAAAATTTGATTTAAAATCTTATTTTTTTTTAAAAAATACATTAAAATATTTTTTAAATCAAAAATAATTCCCGAAAAAAGCCCAACGCACGATAAAATGAGGCAAATAATTGGTTGGGATAATGATTCATAAAGCATTTTTATTTGAATAACCTTTTAATTAAACTTGTTTTTTCTGCTTTTTTTGAATATTTTAGTGAATTTATTGCACCTCTAATATTTACTTCTTTATTTTCCAGATCCAATTTTGTTATTTCCAAATTTTGCCCTGAGATGATTATGTTACAGTCACCGACTTCCACGACCGATTGGTTTTCGGTGGAAGAGACCATTTTTGTTGCACCAGTCAAAACGACAAAAGACCTATTTTCGATTGTTATGTTTTCCATTTTAAACTCCTTTTTGTTTGAAAAATTTGAGATATCGGTTATAATATAAAATATGAACAAGAAAGAGATAATAGTAGAAAAAAATAAAAAACTTGTGACAATTCTTCAAGATTTCGGCTTTTCTTTTGCTGATGTAAACAAAATGCTTCGAAACAAAGACGTCAGGATAAATGGAAAAATTGAAAAGGGAAATCCAGAGGTCCAAGCGGGAAGTGAAGTTGCGTTTTATTATTCGGATGATATGCTCGAAAAGAAGTATCAAATTGTCTTTGAGTCTGAGAATGTTGTTATCGTCTACAAGAGTGCAGGAATTGAAACGGCGGGAGATTCGGGACTTGAGAAAATTATCTCTGGGGCGATTGCGGTTCATAGGCTCGACCGAAACACTGAGGGGCTTGTGATTTTTGCAAAAAACAGCGATGCGGAAGAAAAACTTAACACGGCTTTCAAAAACAAACTCGTGCACAAGTTTTATGTCGCGGAGGTTGTCGGAGATTTGAATTGCTCTGGGAAGATTTTTTCTGCTTATCTTTCCAAAGATAGCGAATCCTCTTTTGTTAAGATTTCGGACAAAAAAGTGCCAAATTCCACAAAAATTCAAACAAAAATCACCACAATTAAGCACGGCAGTCAAAGTAGTCTTGTTTGCGTGGAACTTTTAACTGGTAAAACTCATCAAATAAGAGCACATCTTGCTTTCCTTGGACACGCGATAATCGGTGACGGCAAATATGGAAAAAATGAAGACAACAAAAAGTTTGGGCAGTCAAGGCAAAAGTTGGCGTGCTTCAAATTGGAGTTTGATAAGATTGGAATTGAGGAATTGGACGGGAAAACTTTTGAAAAGAAGCCGAAGTGGTGGAATTTTTAACAACATTCGACTTGAAATCATATAAACCTATATGGGTGAGATTTTGAAGGTCAACTCTTATTATGAGGGGTTGTTGCAAAACCTTTTTGGAGGGGCAAGGGGATGCTTTTCCAACTTTATGAATTTCTTTTATCAATACAATCAAATTTTGCAATTTGCTCCAGAAAATTGCAACTGTATGCAATTTTTGTTCAAAAAAGAGTTGGAAAACTGCGAAATTTTGTCACAACTTTTGATTAAAATTGGCGGAGATAACAGATTTTATTCAAGTTCAAGAAAATATTTGTCGGGATACAATGTTGACTACTGCAAATCTGTTTCAAAAATGTTTATTTCTGATGTGGAACTGCTTGAAATTGGTGTGATTGAGACCAAAAATGCCATCCAAAAGATTGAAAATGCGGTCATTAAAAAAGAGTTAAAGAAAATTTTGGAAAATAAAAAACAAGAATTAAAATTCTTAAAAGAGACATTTTTCAGAAATAATTTATTAAAAAATCAATAAAAACTGCATCCGTTTGCAATTTTTTATTTTTTTAAGCATTTTTCTGCTAGATTTTTACGAAGATTTCGGGTTTTTAGGAATTTATATTTAATAAATATAAATATTTTTTCTTTGCTTTTTGTTTGATAAATTCATCAGATAAGTGGTAAAATATTTTCAAGGTTATAACACACTTTTTACTGCAAGAAAAATTGACGAGGGAGAGTTTCTTATGAAGAAATTTAAGATTGTGTTGATGTCGGCGTTTATGCTGATGCTTGGGTCATTTTTGGTGGCTTGTGACTTTAAAAGTCCAGAGGCGTCATTCACCAACGAAGAACTCGTTGTCTCTATTGACGAAAACATAAATTTGGACGAGTATTTGACTGTTAAGGAAGTTGAGAAATCTTCCATTGACTATAAACTCGAAAATTCCAGTCTGTTTGATGTTGACGGAAGAAATATTATTGCTAAGCAGTCTGGCAAGTCTTATGTCTATGCGACATACAAAAACAACATTCTCTCATCAATGCAAATCATCGTCAAAAGCAGTTTT
The DNA here is from genome assembly GCA_944381175.1 of uncultured Clostridia bacterium. Taxonomy (GTDB): domain Bacteria; phylum Bacillota; class Clostridia; order Christensenellales; family UBA1242; genus Caccovivens. The sequence continues at coordinate 24,829 of CALWKD010000020.1, forward strand.
CCTTCACCAACTTTTTCAAGTGAGCCTTTGTCAGATGACGGAATTTTGACTTGGGAGCCTGTGTTTGCTTATTATGACGGAGAACTTGTCACTCCAAGCCAGTATAGGGTTGAGGGTGTTTGCGTGGTGTATTCGGCTGATGATCCTTCAGTTGTTGAAGAGAAAATTGAAATCAACGAAACGACCACCACAAACTCTCTCCAATTGGAAAATTATGGCTTGTACAGCGTCACCGTCACCGCTCTTGGCACAGGTTATTTTGACGATAGTGCCCCGTCAGTGCTTTTGGAAGATTTGGCGTTTGGATATGTTGAGCCTGCAAAAGACTTTGCGTTGAGTGAAGACGGAGTTCTCTCTTGGTCTGGCGAAGACGGAACAAATTTCGCAGTCAAATTCGACGGTGTGGAACTTGCACAAAGACAAACTGAGATGTCTTTCGACTTGTCAAGTTATTTGGCATCGGAAGAGGCAGGCGTGCATACGGTGAGAGTGATTTCTTATGACCCGAACGGGCTTTTGCTTGCGACGGAGAGTGAGGAAATTTCCATAACAAAATACGATTTGCCTACCGCACAATATAGCTACAACTCGACATCGGGAGGAAATATTGAGGTTTCGGTGCAAGAGAGTGTCGGAAGATATGAATTTGAATTTGTCAGCGAAACTGACCAAACCTCAGAAAAATTTGTTGTTGAAAATGCGGGAGAAAACATTCTTTCTTCGTTTGATGAACTTGAGACTGGGCTTTACACGCTCAAGGTCAGAGCATTGCCGAACATCACATCATCAAATATTGAAGGTGAGTTCTTCTTCAAGAGTGATGCGTTTGAACTGGGAAAGGTTTATAAACTTCCAACCGCTGAAATCGACGGTGCTGGCGGAAATGAAATTGACGGAGAAAATTTTGCTGTCAATCTTTCAAGTGAAGAACTTCCATTTGATGTCCTGTTGAACATCGAGGGGCTTGGAACGACGACATTGGTTGAGGGATTTGAAAAAGGACAAACATATTTCAATTTCTTAATGCAAATTTCAAACGCTGGTGTCTATGACATTTCTTTAAGACAAATTCCAACTTCTGAGACGAACCTGGTTGGAGAGGAAAATGTTTACGTGCTGAACTCAAGCAAGAGCAACACTCTCAATGTTACAAAGGTCGGAACGATTTCTGGTGAGATTGCACACAAATACAATGAAAATGTTTCGGAATTTACTTTCGCAAAAGTGGGAAATGCCACAAATTACATATTGCAAATCGGTGGCGGCTCAAATTATGCCGATGTGCCAAATGAAAATTATGAAGTGGAAATCGGCGAAGAAGATGTGACAATCAAATTGACAGCAAAAATTGAAGATTTGTTTGACACAATTTCTGTGGAAGGCAAGAACATTTTTGACTTTAGGGTGATTGCAAAGACCGCAAATGACACACTTGCAATAAATTCTTCAAAAATTAAACAAATTGAAAGGCTCAACGCACCTTCCTCTGCGGGCAGTGGAAATACGGAAAGCAAAATTTACTCGTGGACAAGTGCTGAAGAAGGGGTTGGAAGTTTCAAAGTGGAGCTTTACAAAATCGACAAAGACCTCTACGAAAGCAATCAGGATGAGATAAACATCGACACTTCTTCTCTCTCTGACATTGGCAGTGTGACAGAAGAGACTCAGATTGAGATTGTGGAAGTGGGATATTATTATGCAAAGGTTTATTCTTTGACCGCTGATGAAAACAATTACATCTCTTCAGCCGATGCTCTTGAAGAAGTTTTCTATATCTGTGAGCAGTTGAAAGTGGAGGATGTGAAGTTTGGAAACAACGGAACAAATTATTTGGTTTCAATTCTCAACTCCGAAAATGTTGACGAATACGAAATTTTGCTTAATGACGCTCCACTTGGAAGAGCGTCTGTCACAAGTGATGAAAGAACTCCTTTCCTTGTTGCAGAAAACTTTGATGTCAGTGGCGAAGAATACAGAATTTCAGTTGTTGCACATTCGGATGACGAAAGAATTTACAATGCCAGCACGGCATACGAGTTTATTGTGGAGAGATTGCCACGAGTGGTGCGAGGAGATATCCAACTTGGAGGACTTTCGCTTGTTGCAGACCCAATAGATATGACTGCGACAAGTTTTGCACAAGATATTTCAATCTCGGCGATTGAAGGCGCAAAAGGCGTGAGAATTTGGAATGGAAGTGGCACTTCTGCGGGTAGTGAGACGGAGACCTCTGCAAAATTGTCAATTGCAAACAAATCAAATGTTGAATTGAATTTCAGATTTTTTGGCTCGGCAATGGAAGATGAGTTTTATGTTATGGAAGCGAACAAGATTTATCTGACTGGCGAAACCTCAACTTTCACATTCACTCGTTTGCAAACTCCAACAAATCTTGCCTATTATGACGGAAAGTTGAGACTTGAACACACAAGCACAACCTCAACTTCATATTATGTGTTGACACTCGTTTGCGTTGGGCTCAACAATCAAGCGCAATACATAACCATTCAACTTGACAACACGACAGCATCAATCAGTGGGAATGTTGTCACGATTGATATTGAAAAAGTGATTGAAAACCTGACTGCTGAGCAGGAAGCGATTTACAATCAAAGTGCGGAAATTGGTTTTGCGGTTTTTGCTTATGCAGACAGACTCGATGGAAGCGTTGTGACGTTCTGTTCAAACTATGCGACGACGAGACTGGACAACAGCAGTGTTATTTGTGTTGTGGACAAAATGGCGTCGACAACACTCTCGATAGATTATCAGACTTCTCAGACTGATTACATTTTGAGTTGGAGTGCGATTGGGACAAATTCGGCTTACGAAAGCGAAACAAAATACAGCGTTTTGCTTGACGGCAGTGAGGTGGGAGAAGATGTTTCCTCACTTTCAAGGAGTTTCTCTGTTGATGAGTTTGACAACTCGACATATTATGAATTTTCAGTCATTGCAAAAAATCCGTATTACATCCAATCTGACACCTCAAACATAATAAGAATTTACAAATTGAACTCCATTTCAAGACTGAGACTTTTTGAGACGGGAGAACTTGGATTTGATGTGAGTTCATCCGAGCAAGATTTTGTTGACTATGTCAATGTGACCACAAACAGCGGAGTTGAGAACAACAAAACTGGAAAGATTTCCATTTCAGAAGACGGGAAAATTTCTTTGCAAGTGGTTGGGCTTAAGGGCGTTGAGAGCGGAGAAAACAGGACAACCTATTATATTGACAGTGTGAAAACTGAGTGGACTTTGGCAAATATGAGTGTGTTGAAGCCTGAAGATGAGACGGTGTCTTATCAAAACAACACGATTTCTTGGGATGCTTTTGCTTCGACGGAGAATTTGCAGTGTTTGAGATACATTTTGATGTTTGTGGATGAAAATGGAAACAAGGCGACATACAAGACGACAAACACAAGCGAAAACTTGACGACAAACACAGATTTATACAACTCCATTTCCGCTTTGTCGGGAGAGGTGTCCATTTATGTTTCGGCTTACCTTGAAACGACGGCGGACTCAGTCAGCGGAGACAACGCCTATGTGGTCGACGCTGGGCAGACGATTTATTATGCACTCAATACTTCTCTTCCTACCGAGGAGACGAATAACAATTATTATGTTTACAGCAATCACGCAACCATAACAAAATACTCGACGCCAAAGATTTCGGATGTTGTCTTTGATGACGGGGAGTTGGAAAATGCACAATTCTCTGATATAGAGATTGTGTTTGAGGGCAATTATGGTGCGTCTGGAAGATTTAATATTTATCTCAATGACCAGTATTTGAGATATGAGGACATAACCGCTTCTGACGGAAAATATAGTTTCACTTTGACGGCGGATGATTACAACTTGAAAGTGGGAGCAGGTGAGACTTTGAAAGTTGGAATAATCGCTTTGAGCGAAGAGAACATCCCTTCTTCAATTGGCAGTGTAAACATCATCAGAGCAAATGAGATTGAGAGTGTGGAGTTTGTGCAGAGCGAAGCGGGCGAATTCTCACACAAAATCAAGATTGAGTTCTCAACCACTGATTACACAAGTGGTGGAGTTGTGCTCAAGTTTACATACAAACCTACTGGAGCGGACGAGGAAAGTCAATATATTCTCATTCCAATCAATGAGGTTTTGGAAGGTGCTGAATATGACCTCGGAGATGTTATAAATCAAGTGGTTGAGGGCAACAAAATTTTGGCAAATGACGGAACAGTGCAACTTTCTGCTTTTGTTGGGAATTATTCTTATGCAGGAGAAGAGCAAGGCACTTTCTATTTGGCTTGTCCAACCTCCACAACAAGCCAAGAGTATCAAATTCTTGAGGCGGTTGGGGAAGTTGAGAAAGCGTCAGGAGGATTTGTTATTTCCGACGCCATAAACAGCGACGAGACGATTTATGTGGTTGAGTGTAATGGGGTTTTGTTTGAGGTGACAAAGACAAACGGGCAGTTCTACTTTGAGTTTCCACGTGGCGGAGAGTGGACAAATGGACAGTATAACTTGACGATTTACGCAAAACAGGCAAATTTCTTAAACTCTGTGACGAACGAAGTTTCTTTCGAGTTGAACAGAATGCCGTCGGTTTCAAATGTTATTCTTTCTAGACCAAATGCTGACGATTTGTCAGAAATCACAATCACTTGGAATGATGTCGCTGGGGCGACTGGTTATGTGTTTAGGCTGTATTTGGCGAGTGACATAGAAAGAGAAAACTTGCTTTATGAGTACGTTGAGGACAGAACAAAATCGACAGGCTCGACGATTGTGAACTCTTGCACTTTTGTCGATATGTTTGGTGAAGGATACGAAAAACTTCTGCAAGCAGGGCAGATTGATGTCTTTGATTTGATGGTTGACCAAAAACTCGTGATTGATTTGTTTGTCAAAGGAACAACTGAAGATAACGACTCAAACACCTTCTCGTTTAATGCGACAATAAAAGGAAATGCTATTGAGATTGATGATATTGATGTGAATGAATATGGAAATATCACCTTTAACGCTGTTGCAGGAGAAACATATCTTTATAGGTTTGTTGGAGTGGACGGAACAGTCCTTCAAAATTGGACAAAAGTTGTTGCAGACAGCGACAACATCAAAATTGACACCGACAAAATAACTGCAGAGGGCGGAACTTATTATAATATGGAAATTTTTGTGGTTGGTGGAATTGTGGAGTCACCAGTTTCAGCGACCTTTGACGGCTTGACCTTTGACTCGGTGTCATTCACGACCTATGGGACTGGGAGGTCCTTTGTTGTGGGCACGGATATCGTCGACCTAGGGTATATTGAAGCGGAAAACAATGTTGATTTTGCTTTTGAACTTATGACTGGGACATATTCAAAACTTTTTGTTGGCTTGAGCGAAGATGCGTTGATGAATGGGCAAGTTGCTGGGTTTGTTCCGACATTGGTGACTTCTGGCTCTGACAATTTGCAAGAAATTTGTTCTTACCCACTTTCAATGATATTTGATGCTCTGAATGATATTGGACAAAAAGTCACACCAAGTGAGTCGGATATTGTGCTTTACTTCTGGGCTTACAAGGAGTATGCCCCTGACGATTTGGAAAACAGTTACACAATTTCGCACGCAAGTTCTTGTGCGGTGAGATACACAAGTGATGTCGACTTTATTGAGATCAAAAAACTTGGCGAAGTTTCCGACAATTCAAAATATATGGAGGACTATGCAAACACCTTTGCATTGTTTGAAAACAACGACGACTCAAACAATACAACTGTCGGAATTTATGTCAAAATCTCTTCCATAACTCTCGATGAAATCGCACTTGACGATGAGGACGAAGAAAGTCAAGAGGGTGAGGAAGAATTGCCGAGTGACACAAATGAGCCTTTTGAAACAATCTATTTTGTCGAGAAGGCAGACCTTTTGAGTGTTGATTATTTCTTGGAAGACGGGAATTTTGTCATAAACTTGACCTCTTTGTTTGAGCAGGGCGAACTTGCCTCGCTTTCTGGCAAGTTTAAGATTGAGTTTGCAGTCCTTTCCACCACCAATGACACAGGTGAGACCAAGTTTGTTTTGAGCGACTGGTTGGGACAGGCAAATGGCAAAGAATTTATCTTTGAGAGATTGAAGAGAGTCGAGGCGTTGATTCTCTCGGCAGGAAATCTCAGTTGGACAAATGAAGAAGAAAACGCTCAAAGATATTATGTTTACTTCATTGAAGAACTCAATGACGACAATTCGCTTGGAGACGCATATGTCTACGACACAACCACAGTGACAATTTATGACGCTTCAAGTTTTGTTGGAGTTGGAAACAGTTATTATTTGGCGGTGAGAAGCGTAAACGAAGACCCGTATGTGATTTCTTCGCAGTTGGTGTTTGTGACCTCAAATTCAATTCCAATCAAGGTGCAAAAAAATCAAATCAACTCACCACTGAAACTTGAAAATGGAAAACTTTATTTCGAGTTGGAAGAGGGGCAAGATTTTGTAAACTATATCAAGTCTTGTGCGGAGACCACGGATGCAGTTGAGCAACTTCTTGAGCAGACATTCACTTCACCATTCACTTTCAACTTGACTGACCTTGTGAACGGCACAATTTTTGCTCGATTAAGGTTCACTTCTCTTGCACAGGGGGTTGAGGGGAAAGCCCAAACCTTTGATATAAACGCAAGAGATTTGATTTCAAGTATTTTTGACCTTGGAGAACTTTACAGCACAAAACTTGACGCCTTGATTTCAAATGCTGGAAGTAGTGACGCTATTGCAAAGTTGACGGCATTCAAGACCTTGATGGAAGACGGAAATATGGGCGTTGGAAACTATAAACTCCTTTTCGACGACCGTTTTGAGTCTTTGCAAACTGGCGAATATAAACTTGACTATTGCCTGCTTGGAAATTCGAGCACCCTCACATCAATTTGGTACAATTATGAAAACGAGAACGGAGAAAACAGCATTTACATCAACAACGAGCCAAAGGTTCAGGCGCTCAAGCAAGCCGACGCAAACTACAAAGCGATAAATTATTACAAAGTTTTGGTGAAGAAGAGTGAGATTTATTCTCAGGTTGGTGGAGAACTTGTTTCTTCTCTCGCTGAAAATTATGTGATGAAAATTTACAATGATGTTGGCGAATATTATTCATTCTCAATAACAAAAGGTGTAAACAATTACAGTCTCTATCTGATTGGAAGTGAGACAGACCAAACGGTGAGCGTTTATGAAGCAAATGAGAATGGCGTGCAGACCTCTGGTGGCGACTATTTGATGTTCTATTTGAACCAAAACAACAGCAATTCAATTTTGGGTCGATACGGAGACGAGATTCCAATCGGAACATACAAAATGCAAATTTTTGCAGTCGGAAACAATTATTCTGTGTCGAGTAAGTCAAGCCTTTTCAATCTCGTGCTTTACGGATTTGGAAGTGATTTCCAACTCAACAACGGTGAGTTCTCTTGGACGGCACAGAGAAACACAAAGACAACGGTTGTTTACAAGAAGCACACGAGCGTTGGAGAAGATTTGGTGCAAGTTGAGACCACGGCAGCGACGGCAAGATATTCTCTTGATGACGGCGGATATGGACTTTATGATTATGTTGAGTTCCTTGTTGTCGGGGATGTTTACTCAAACAACATCTTTGTCGACAGCGAAATTTATTACGTACCAAATGTCTACAAACTTGCAAATCCAGTTCTCTCAAACACAAATGGCTTGATTGAGATAAACGACACGCAAAACGCAAACTTTGAAGGCTTGAATGGATGTTATTCAGATATCGGACTCTACAATTATAGACTCTACAACGACGTCTCCACCTCTTCAAATTTCTACACATTCACAGACCAAAACAATGCCCAATCTTCAATCTTCTATGAGACGGGCACGACGGGCTTGTCGCAAACTTCGTCTTATTATTCCTACAAGAGCACTGAAAAAGATGCATCACAATTCTATGTGGCAAGCATTGGAAGTTCGGCGACTTTTGAGATTGAAGACTTTATGCTTCAAACTGGTGGAAGCGAGTTCTATATGAAAAATGTCTACTGCATAGACAGCACCACTGGCGAACCTATCAAAGACAGTTCAATTGGCGTGGCAGTGAGGAGCAATTTTGCCACTCTCGACGCAAGGATGATGGATGAAATCACAAATGTCGAGATTGTCGATGGGGTTATGACTTGGAATGCGGTCACTGGAAGAGCGGAGGACGGTTTGACCATTCCGACAACTGGAGACCAAAGAGTTGTTTACAGAGTCATCATAAAGCAATATGATTTGTCAAATGGTGAGAGTGGAGAAGTTGAGAATGAATATCCAAATGTAATTCAACACTACACACTTGAAACAGAATTTGACTTTGCAAGAATTGCAGAGGAAGAACTTGTCAAATCTGCAAAATATATGAAAGCGACAATTCAGGCGTTTTCTATGAACTTCTCGGAAGATATTCCTGCATCGTCGTCATATATAGAACTTGTTGAAGGCGGATATGCATATGGGAATGTGACATACGAGGGAAGCACAACCTTTGTTCTTATGGGAGAAGGTTACCTTATCAATTCGATTGAGAGGTCGACTTCAATAGATGAGGGTTCATTGCACACCGAAAATGGAGACCTTGTTTGGACCTTTACGACTGATATTCAAATGCTTCCGTCAGAGGTTTTGGACAATTACATTTTCACGGTTGTCGACGAAGATTTCAATGAAATTCAAGGCGAATTTGTTGTCTCAGAGGGCGAGGCCGAAAGACAAGTCAAAGTGACCTTCAGTGAGTTCGACGGTCAAGTTGAGGCAAAAGTTCAAACTTTGACGGTCTATGTGACGAGAATAAACACACTAAACAGCGTCATCAAATCATTTGGGCAATCTTTGGAAATTACAAAACTCAAGACCATTGAGCCAAGTGATTATGTCATCACCTCAGATGACAGAGATCCAAATGTTGAGGTGCTTGATTTGTCAGATTACTTCACACAGAACCCATCAAATGAGGTCACACTTTTGGTTTATCAAACTCCAGAAAAGACCGACACACCTTTGTCATTCACATTCACTGCAAGCAGAAACAAACTCTATATTCTTGGAGAAAAGGATGAGTCGATCGGCGGAATGACGGATGGCTTTGTCGGAAAGATTGTCGTTGGGCAAGACTCAAGGACCACTTTGGTCTTCAGTGTCAAGAATGTAAGTTTGGCAAACTGCCTGTTCAGCGATTTGAGTAATGACATAATTCTCCAGCGTTCGACTTGGCAGGACGGTTCAATCACTTGGAATGGAGAAAAACAACAATTTGAATGGACTTATGAAGGATACAATGCACTTGGACCAAGACAAAGTGCAACTCAAGTCAAAGTCTCTATCAAGACAAATAAAGAGGCAACTCTGTATGTCGACCAAGACCTTTCTATTGAGGCGACCGAGGGTGAGACAAGTATCCCTGAAAACACAGAAATCACTATTGATGAGACCTATGAAAACTCTTCAAAGGTGACCTATCTTGGAAATTCTTATTACATAAGCAATTCCGACTTTGGCGAAGTGATTGATGTGGTTGAGGAGACCGAACTTCCTGCTGGGGCGTTGTACAAAGTTGTTGAGGTTATTTCGGAAGACCAGACACTTATTCAAGAAGAGAATGGCAACCTCTACATCATCCCGACATCTGCAGTTGTCAGCCCAGTGTACATCATTGAAGCAACTTATGGTGAGGGAGATTCTCAAATTGTCAGAACTTATACCACAACAAACACCTATTTTGTTCCGACGATTGTTGGAAAGGTCGGAATCACAATCAAAATTAAATTGGGTGAGTCAAACATTCAGTCCGATGCGATTGCATACAATGACGGCGAAATGGTTGATTTCAACTTGTTTGACGGCGGTCAAGGAACTGCACAAAGTCCATACTTGATTTCCACTGAAGAACAATTCAAAAACATCTCTTACAGGCTCTCAAAAGAAAGTTATTTGACCCAATACTCTGAAAACGGAAATATGAGGACAGAGGAAGGAAAATATTATTTTGCTTTGCAGGGCAACATCACTTTGACCGAGAATTTGCACGGAATTTTGTTTGAGGGAGTCTTCACTGGGCAGATTGACGGAAATGACTTCACTCTTGAATATGTAAACAATGGAGTGTCCCAACTCAAAAATGGTGCAGTGACAATCAGCGAAGGGAATGTTGTGAGTACAAGCGACACTTCAAGCACCGCCATAAGTTATGGTGCGGCAGTTTTTGAAACCTTTTCTTCAAGTGCGGTTGTGCAAAATCTAAACTTGAAAGTGACTTTAAAGACTCCACTTCCAGAAGACCCGTCGGGCACAACTTCGACCGTTTACATCACAAGAAATTCCCTCATTTCTGGGCTTGTCATAACAAACTCGGGAAGAATTGAGAATGTGAATTTGACAAGTTTCTCAAGTGATTTTGTGGGACTTGCGAGCAGGACTTCAAGAGTTATGATGATTTACAGTGGAATTGCCTCAATAAACACTGGGGTAAACGCGACAATCACAAACTGCTCGATGAATGCAAATATGACGATAAGCGACTACAATATCGCACAGTTCATCTTCGTCGGCGGAATTGCGTTCACAAACTATGCGACGATTGACAGATGTTATGCTGGAGATGACTCTTCGGTTAAGTCAATAAATGTCATTGGACAAAACGAGTCTGATGTTGTGCAAGTTGCTGGAATTGTTGTGACAAATGCGTCCTACTCCACTTTGCAAAACTGCATAAATTATGCAAATTTGACAGTTTCTGCACAAAATGAAAACGCAGACTTCGTTGCATACATTGCTGGTGTGACAGATTATGCAAGCGGAACGGTGCAGTACAATCAAAACTTGGGGGCAATTTCCGCAAGCAATATCTTGGAGAACAAACTTCACAAGGGTGATGTTTACGTCGGAGACAGCGACAATTAGGCAAAAGAAGAATACGCAAAGAAATGAAAGAGTATAAATAGAGTATGAAAAAAACTATTTATGCTCTTTTTTTGTTGATTTTGTGCGTAGGTATTTTTCCTTGCAACTTTGCATCGGCAGAAAATGACGAAATTTTTGAAAAAAATGCTTTCAGAATAGTCAGAAAATCATATTTAACTGGTGAAATTTCGCTTTCTTACATCTTTCCATTGAATTCCGAGTTAATGGAAGCGGAAAGTTTTTCTGAAAACGAAATTCAAACGTTCAGATTCTATCTCGCCTCATATGTGAATGCCTTGGCAAAGTCAAACTCCGAGAAAACTCTTGACGGGGTCTTGGTGAGCGGGTGCGAATATTACACAGATGTTGACGGAATAGGTTTTTCGATTATGTTTGAAAATCTTGAAGCACAAAAAAAGTTTTTTGGCGTAACTGACGAGAGTTCTCAAAGTGGACAAAATCAGACCTCTTCTGGTTTTTTTATCAAAAAAACTGAAATCAAGACCACTTTTCCAATCTCTTCCTCAAAATCTGCTGGAGATTTGAAAATGGTTTGCTTGATGGCAGTTTCCTCTTGGTGCAACAATTTTGACCTTTCGGAAGAGAAAAAGAGCGTTTTAAGTGGGAGTTATGAAAACTCAATTTTTATCTATGATTTCGCGACGCAAGTGAGTGGGCTGAAATCGGAAGTTATGTATGAGGACGAAAACTTTTATCACAATGTCTTTTGCAAGTCGCTCGGGGAGATTGAGTCCGACCCAAGCATCACCTTTTGGGTCACGAGCGTAAATAAAGGAGTTTGGTATATCTTGGCGATTGTGGTTGTGATAACGGGGATGATAGTGGCTGGAGGAGTGCTTTATTTGAAGAAAAACAAGAAAAAATCGCAAAAAATCAACACTAATAAAAATATTTAAGTTTTTTCTATTGTTTTTTGTTTCAAAAAATGGTAAAATAATTTGGTTATTTACGAAAAAAGGACAAGAAACATATGGAACAAAACAACATAAGAAATGTGGCTATTATTGCACACGTTGACCACGGCAAGACTTCGCTCGTCAACGAAATGCTTAAACAAGGAAATGTATTCAGAGAAAATCAGGTGGTTGAGGACAGGGTTATGGACTCAAACGCACTTGAAAGAGAAAGGGGCATAACAATTCTTTCAAAAAATACCTCTTGCTTTTTTGACGGCGTGAAAATCAATGTGGTGGACACTCCTGGACACGCTGATTTCGGCGGAGAAGTTGAGAGAGTCTTGAAGATGGTCGATGGTGTGCTTTTGGTAGTTGATGCTTACGAGGGACCAATGCCTCAAACCAGATTTGTTTTGGAAAAGGCACTCTCATTGAAACTTAAGGTCATTGTCGTTATAAACAAGATTGACAGACCAGACGCAAGAGTGAAGGAAGTTGTTGATGAGGTCTTGGAACTGTTTTTGGAACTTGATGCAGATGAGGAACAACTCAATTCTCCTTTTGTTTTCGCTTCAGCAAGACAGGGAATTGCATCCACCGACCCAAACACTTTGGGAAAAGATATGAAACCACTGTTTGAAACGATAATAAGTTACATCCCAGCGCCAGAGGGAAGTGCGAGCGAACCTTTGAAAATGCTTATCTCTTCTGCAGAACACAATGATTATGTTGGAAAACTTGCTGTTGGGAAGATTGAAAGAGGAACAATTAAGGTTGGGCAAAATGTCGTTGTGTGCAACTATCACGAGCAAGACAAAAAGAAAAAGTCCAAGATTGTCAGTCTGTTTGTTTATGAAGGGCTCAAGCGTGTGCCTGTCGAAAGTGCAAGCGTGGGCGAAATTGTTTGCGTTGCAGGACTTGAAGATGTCCAAATCGGCGACACAATTTGTGATGAGAACAACATTGAACCAATCGAATTTGTCAAGATTGCAGAGCCAAGCGTTGAGATGACATTTATGGTTAATGACAGTCCGTTTGCTGGTCAAGAAGGCAAATTTGTCACCTCAAGACACCTTAGAGACAGGCTTTACAAAGAGGCTGTCAAAGATTTGTCACTCAGAGTTGAGGACGGAGACACCGCTGACAAGTTTAGGGTTAGAGGCAGAGGCGAAATGCATCTTTCAATTCTTATTGAGAATATGAGAAGAGACGGATATGAGTTTCAAGTTAGCCAGCCGAAAGTTTTGATTAAAGAGATTGATGGCGTCAAATGCGAGCCTGTTGACAGACTTTTTCTTGATGTTCCAGAGGACTGCGTCGGCACTGTTATGAACAAAATGGGCGTGCGAAAAGGTGATTTGCAAAATATGACACCGCACGGAAGCAGAATGAGAATGGAATTTTTGATTCCTTCTCGTGGACTTTTTGGCTTCAAGTCGGAATTTTTGACAGATACAAGAGGAGAGGGTGTGATAAACTCAATCTTCTTTGAATACCAACCATACAAGGGCGAGATAAACAGAAGAGAGGTTGGCTCTTTGATTGCGCACGAGACGGGCAAAGCGATTGTTTATGGACTTTACAACGCGCAGGAGAGGGGGGAACTCTTCATCGGGCCTGGCGTTCCAGTTTATGGTGGGATGGTCGTTGGGAGCAACCCAAAAGGCGGAGATATTGTCGTGAATGTCTGCAAAGAGAAACATCTTTCAAACTGCCGTTCTTCTGGGGCTGACGAGGCACTCCGACTTACTCCTCCAAGAGTTATGAGTCTTGAAGATTGCATAGAGTTTTTGGGAGATGATGAATATCTCGAAGTGACTCCAAAATCAATTCGCATAAGAAAAATCATTCTTGACCACAATATGCGTTTGCGTGAGAGAGGCAAGGCAATTCGTGGCGAAATTTAGGAAAAGAGCAATTTGCTCTTTTTTTCTTTTTGGTGTTTGAGAGGGTATTACAATTTTGAAGTTAAATTGCAATATAATTGCCTTTTAAATCTTTCTTAAAAATTGACAAAAGTGATAATTGCTGGTATACTAGTTTTCAATAAAGGAGAAATGGTGAGGTCAAGCGAAAAACAAGAACTTAAAAAGAAAATCCAAAGACTTGGGCTTTTTTTGCTCATAGTCTTTTTGCCAGTGCTTGTGGTTGCAATTGTGCTTGCTTATCTGCAAGTGTCACAATGGCTGAATATTTTGGTCTTGGTGATATTGCTTTTTCTTTTGTTTTTCCTATTTTCGTTTGTCTGCGGGAAACTTGATGCTCGAAAAAAGGCGAGAATGGACAAAAAGAGAGACCCATTTTCTGATTAAAGGAGAAATTTATGGCTGATTACAAGGTTTTGCCAAACAGTTTGGAAGCGGAACAAGCGTTGCTTGGTTGTATTCTTTTGGACAACGATGCACAACTTGATATTTTTGGGAAGTTGGAAGCCGATGATTTTTATTCTGAGGCACACAAAAACATCTACCAGAGTATGACAACAATTTTTGAGAAAAGTATTCCTGTCGACTTTGTAACGCTTACAAACCAACTTGAGATTGACAAAAAACTGGACACAATTGGTGGAATTGACTATGTGACATATCTTACAAATGTTGTGCCGTCTGCTGCAAACTATGAGCATTATCTTGATATTGTCAAAAACTGCTCGGCAAGACGACATTTGATTTCTGAGGCTCAAAACATAATTAAAAACGCTTTTGATGCTGAAGACGGTCAGCAAGCGATGCAATTTGCTGAGAAAAAGATTTTCGATTTGTCTCAAAAAGAGACCTCTTCCGAACTTGAACTTGTTGGCAGGCCTGGCGGAACGCTTACAAATGTCTTGAAACAGATTTCAGAACTTGCCGAAAACAAGGGAAAAATGAGAGGGATTCCGACTGGTTATCGAGATTTTGATGCGATCACAAACGGACTTCAAAAAAGTGACCTCATTTTGCTTGCGGCAAGACCTGGTGTCGGAAAAACATCCTTTGCGATGAATATTGCAGAATATGCAGCCATAAACGAAGGGAAGAAAGTTGCCATTTTCGACCTTGAAATGTCGAGAGAACAACTTATGCAAAGGGCGCTCTCTTCCGTAGGAAAGATTCCTCTCGGGAATGTGCTTAAAGGCACAATGGACAATGAGGAGTGGAAGAGACTTTGGACGGCGGAGAAGAAACTTGCCCAAAGTTCGATTTATGTCGACGACTCGTCAATGGTCACTCCTTTTGACATAATCTCAAAGTGTAGAAAACTCAAAATGACAGAAGGACTTGATTTGATTGTTATTGACTATCTTCAACTTATGACAATGGGAAAAGGTGGAAGAGAGTCTCGAACTCAAGAGGTCAGCGATTTGACAAGAACGCTGAAAGTTGCGGCGAAAGAACTCAATGTCCCAATCATATTGCTGTCACAGTTGTCTCGTGCGGTTGAACTTCGTGACGACCATAGACCAGTGCTCTCAGACTTGAGAGAGTCTGGGTCAATCGAACAAGATGCCGACATAGTTTTGTTCCTTTACAACCCAGAAAAATACAACGATGTCACCAGCGAGGACGAACCAGGAACGGTTTATCTTCTGATTGCAAAACACAGAAGTGGAAGCACGGGTGAAGTCAAACTTAGGTGGGTTGGCGAATACACAACTTACTTCAATATTGATGACAAGATTCAAATTGAAGAGCAGAGTTAGGAGGAAATATGAAGAAGAAAGGCATTATCATTGTGGTGATATTGGCGGTGATTGCGATTGTGCTTGCGGTTGTCTTTATTATGCTTTTCAGGGATAAAGACACAACTGACTTATCGAAAGACCTAAACCAATCTGTCACTCAGGGTTATTTGGCGGAGGAGAAAGAAGAGTATCAAAAGGTTTACGCTTACCTTGTCGACTTTTCTGGTGTTGCAGGCACGGACAACGAGGCATATGTTGAGGCAACAAACTTTTACAAGGCGTATGAAGCGTGTGCAAATATTGCTGAATTTTTCAACAATGAATTGCCATATATGGAGTATACAAAGACTTACAAAACCAGCCGAAAGGACATAAAAAACAACCTCGAATCAGCACAGGAGTCTGCCGAGAATCTTATTGAAAAAATTGAGAAGTATAGCGAGGCGACTGGCGGAAGCGAACTTTGGCAGAGAGTCGTTTGGAACAACTGCAAAGAGTATGTTGAGGACATAATTTATGACACAATGAATGCACTGGAACTTTTGGCGGAAGTCTACAATGATTCGGTGGAGTCCGACCTATTGAACAACGATTTGACCGATGTGCTTTTTATGGGAATGAGATATTTAAACAAATCGTTTAGGAAAAATGTCTCAGTTTCAAACGAAAATGTTGGGGATAAACTTCTCACTTTCAGTCAGAATGCCTTTTCTCCAGACAATGTTGAACAAGCAATTATTTCATATTCTTACAGTTCTGAGGCAAACAAAAACAAGATGAAAGACATTTTAGATAAGGGTAGTGAAAGCGGTTATTGGCCAGATGTTTTGAGTGGAAACATTTTGTATTTTTAGTGAGGGAAAAGTATGAAAAAGAAGTTTAAAAGTGTAATCTTGGGAATTGTTGTCGGAGTTGTTGGAATTTTCACCGCAGTTGGACTTTCAGGTTGCGGAGCAGATTTGGACACATTGAAAGAGAATTATTCGGCGATGCAATCGAAGATTGAAAAGTATGATGAGGTTTTCAAAACTGAAACTGTCGATGGAATCCAGACGAACCTTAAAGTCGACTACGGCACTTTTGTAAATGGGAAACTCACGGATGGCGTGAGTGACAGTTTTGACGAATTGGAAACAAAATATAACTCAATTCTCATCATTTCAAATGACTACATCGTGCAAAATATAACATACATCCAAAATTATAACGAGAAAAATCTCTCAAAAGCGGCAAAAAATTCGTTGGAGGATCTTTGCGATGATATTGAGGAATTCACTGATTATCTGAAAACTTTTGTTTCGGACAGAAATGCATTAAACAATTATTTCGAGCAGTTCCAAGGAGAAAATGAAGCACAAACACAGACAAAACTTGTCACATTCAAAAAGTCATATGGCAAACTCGTAAGCAAAAATTTGAGCATTTCAATGAGTTTGGCGTCTTGTATTGAGGCGACTGAAATTTATGACAGCCTCGAAAAAACTGAGGTTACTCCAACGACATTAAAAATTGTCAAAGAGTACACAAGAGCAAAAATGCTTCCGATTTTCAGCAGATTTATGTTGAATGAGATTTCAAACCAGTTCAACTGGGCAAACTACAAAGATACAACAGAAACTCTTGTTGAGATTGACGCACTCCTTACAAATCTTGAGAGCGTTTTCAACAATTCTTACAAGACCACTTTTGTGACAAGTCCAGACCCAACAACATTGCGAAAGGGGACGGTGAAGGAACTTTTTGAGACGGTTGATGAATTTTTGATCGAGGCGGACAATTATTTTTCAGCGTTGAGTGACCTCGATATAAGGGAATTTGCAGTTTCGTATGAGGGAGATATGCAAGAGTATCTCAAAGACAATGAATTGGCAGAGATTGATATTCACAAAATTGACCAATTCATAAAAATCACAATGCCAGCATTTATAACAGAATTTTCAAGCAGAATTTAGGAGATGAATATGGATTATCAAAAATTGGCAGACTTGTTGTTTCCAGACAACAAATACACTGTTGAAGAAATAGAGAAAAAATATCCAAAGAGACAGTTGGAAAAAGGTGCTTATGTGACAAGATTTGCACCAAGCCCAACAGGGTTTATGCATCTTGGTGGTTTTTTCTCGGCACTTATTGATTTCAACATCGCAAAAAGAAGTGGTGGAGTTTTCTATTTAAGAATTGAGGACACGGACCAAAAAAGAGAAATCTCTGGTGCAAGCGCGGTCATTATGAACATTTTGACAGGTTATGGACTCACGCCAGATGAATACGAACTCAAGGGCGGTGTCACTGTCGGAGATTATGGTCCGTATTATCAAACGGAAAGAAAGGAAATCTACAAGGCATATGCAAAAAAACTTGTGAGCGAAGGAAAGGCTTTTCCGTGCTTTTGTAAAAAGACGGAGGGGCTGAACGATGTTAAAAAGAAGAGAGAGAAGAAGTTTTCTGTCGGAATCAATGAAGATAAAGACCCTTGTCGAAATTTGACTCTTGAGCAGATTGAAAAAAATCTGAAAGAAAAGAAAAAGTTCGCAATTCGTTTGAGGTCGAATGGTGATGGTGTTTCAAAAGTTAAACTCTATGACACAGCAAAGGGTGAGATTGAGATGACAGCGAATTGCATTGATGCAATCTTGCTTAAAAACGACCTTATGCCGACATACCACTTTGCACACGCAATTGATGACACACTTATGGGGACAACGGTTGTTGTCAGAGGAGAAGAGTGGCTCCCGTCTTTGCCGTTGCATTATGAGATTTTCAATGCACTTGGTTTTTCTCAACCAAAATATATTCACACGCCACTTATCTACAAATTCAACGAAAAAGGAAACAAAATCAAACTCTCCAAAAGAAAGCACCCGGAGGCTGATATGCGATTTTATGAGAAAGAGGGTTATGACAAGCAGGCTGTTATGGAATATCTCATAAATCTCATAAACTCAAATTTTGAAAATTGGCGAAGAGCAAATCCAACTGCAGAACTTTCGGAATTTCCTTTCAACGGCTTCAAAATCACTGCAAACACACCTATTTTTGATATTGTGAAATTGAATGATATTTCAAAAGATGTGATTTCAAGATATTCTGCAGAGAAGTGTTATGAAGAACTTCTTGCGTGGGCGAGAGAAAATTCCGCAGAAAATGTTGATTATCTTGTGAAAGACAGGGAATATGTCACAAAAGTTTTGAACATTGACAGAGAAAAACCAAAACCAAGAAAAGACATTTACAAGTGGAGTATGTTTTTTGATTTGTTTGATTATATGTTTGGAAAACCTCACAATTTTGAAATTGAGGAAAACAAAAAATCTGACTTTGAAGATGCTTTGAGAGAATATAAAAAATACTTAAACCTAAGTTCAAAAGATGCGTGGTTTGAGAATGTCAAAAAAATGGCAAATGCTCTTGGTTATGCAACAGACAACAAAGATTACAAACAAAATCCAGAAAAATACAAAGGCAATGTTGCAACTGTTTGTGAGTATATAAGAGTTGCCATCACTGGAAGAAAAAACTCTCCAGATTTGTTTGAAATTATGACATTGTTGGGAGAAAAAGAGGTTTTGGAAAGAATTTCAGAATTTGCATAAAAGATAAATAAAAATAAACAAAAAATATGCAAAAATAAATATTTTTAATTTATTTTAAAATTAAATAAATAAGAAAAAAATAAATTAAAAAATAATAAAAACCATATTTTTAAATATTTTTCGGTTATAAAATACGCAATTTTTAATATTTTTTAATTTTTAATTTAATTTTTGGAGAAAAAATTATGAAAAAAAGAGTTTTGACAGGAATTAAACCGACGGGTTACGCACATTTAGGGAATTATTTTGGTGCAATAAAACCTGCAATTGAACTCAGTAAATCGGAGGAGTTTGAAAGTTATTATTTTATTGCAGATTATCACGCATTGACCACTTTGAAAAGCAAAGAGGAGATGCAGGAATATTTTTACAATATTGCTTGCACCTGGCTTGCGTGTGGGCTTGACCCGAACAAAGTTGTCTTTTACAGACAGTCTGACATTCCAGAGGTGTTTGAACTCAATTGGATTTTGAGTAATGTCACTCCAAAAGGGCTTATGAACAGGGCTCACGCCTACAAAGCGATTGTGGAAAGAAATGAGGCTGAGAAGCAAGAAAAAGATTTCGGCGTGAATATGGGTTTGTATAACTATCCAATTTTAATGGCGGCGGACATTTTGTTGTTTGAAACAAATCTTGTGCCTGTTGGACTTGACCAAAAACAACATATTGAAATTGCCAGAGATATCGCAAATAGTTTCAATAAAAAATATGGTGAGACTTTTGTTATGCCTGACGGACTGATTGAAGAAGAAGTTTGCACATTGGTTGGGCTTGACGGGAGAAAAATGAGCAAAAGTTATGGAAACACAATTCAATTATTTACCTCAGAGAATGTTTTGAAGAAAAGTATAAACCGAATTGTCACAGACAGCAGACTTCCAGGAGAACCTAAAGATGCAGATTGCACAGTGAACAAACTTTACAAATTGTTTGTTTCGGCGGAAGAGGCGAAGATTTTTGAAAAGAAATTGTTGGACGGGCTCTCTTGGGGAGAGGCTAAAAAGGAACTTTTTGAGGTTGCAAACAGATATATTTCGCCAATGAGAGAGAAATTTGAGTATTTCCAAGCACATAAAAATGAGGTTGATGAGTTGTTGAGGCTTGGTGCGAAGAAGGCGAGAGTGGTTGCGAGAGAGGTTTTGGACAGGGTTAGAAAAGCAATTGGAGTATAGAAAAAGTGCGATTTTTGCACTTTTTTATTTTTAAAGAAAGAAAAAAGTGTTGATTTTTGATGTTTTTTGATAAAAAGAGATTTTTCAAGGTTGAAATTTTCAGTCGCTAAATGCGGTTAAAAGTCCGATTTATATATATATTAAAATATATATATTTTTCTCAAAAACTTGCTTATTCAACGACGTTTGTTGTAAAATGAAACTGAGGATGTCTAACTATATTTAGGCTAAGGAGAGGGTTATGAAAAGAAAATCCATTTTTCTGTTTTTGTCGGTCTTTGTTTTGAGTCTGTGCACAACACTCGGACTTGTCAAACTTGGAGACGAGGAAGTTTATGCAGAAAGCACAACTGCAAGCGTTTGGGACGGCACTTACAAATCTGAAACCTATGGAAGTGATTATTACACTGAGGGGACAGAGGTGCACATCTTGACGGCGGACGGCTTCAGTTATTTCGCGAAAAGGGTGGCTGACGGCGTCACTTATCTAAATCAGACAATCATTCTTGAGAGTGACATTGATTTGGCGTCGCACGAATGGACACCAATTGGCACTGCCAGCAACTCTTTCAGAGGCACTTTCGACGGAAATGGACACACTATTTACAATTTGAAGATAACCAACTCAAGCACAGATGTTGGACTTTTTGGATACACAACTGGGGTTGTCAACAATTTGGTTTTGGAGGACATTGACATAAATGTCTCGGGTGCGACTTCTGTTGGAGGACTTATCGGAAATGCAAATTACCAATCTAAAACTCTCTCAAACATTTCTGTTTCAGGAAATATCGTTGCGACAAATGTCAGGTATGTCGGCGGTGTTGTCGGTTGCAGTCAAACGCAGTTAATCAGAAATGCTTCAACAATTCTCTCCAGAGTGGACATTGAGACTTCATCTATGCCGTCAAACTCAGCGGTGGGCGGAATTTTTGGAAGTTTTTCAGCTGGTGTTGGCACTTTGGAGCAGTTGGCATTTGAGGGCTCTATAAACAGTGGTGCAAGTTATATCGGCGGTCTTTTTGGAGAACTTGGGTCATTCTCGACCTTGAGAAATTCTTATGTAAAGGCAGATATGCATAGGACATATGACATCAATTTGATCACAACATATTTGGGCGGAATTGTTGGAAATATAAACAATACACTTGATGTTAATGCTGAGCTTTACAATTTATACGCTGATATCTATCCTTTCATTTTCATACCAATTGAGGGTGAGGAAGGAGCCTATTATATGGATAATAATGATCCAGAAAATCTGTACCAATCTGGTTTATTTGGAAATATTAGGAACAATTCACAAGCTTCGTTTACTATAAAAAACAACTTGGTACTTGTTGAAAAGGTTAACACTAAAGATAGTTCCTACACTTTCAATAACTTCTTTTACAACCCAAATGGAGCATCTGTCACCGCGTCGAACAACTGGATTTCTGCGGACTCTCTTGATGAGATTTCGGATGATTCAATTCTTTCTTTGGAAGACTTTTATTTACAGCAGAGTTTTTATGCAAATGAAAATTACTTTGATCAAAGTGACAAATATAAATGGGATTTTGAAGACGTTTGGTATGTAGACAAGACAATGGGTTGGCATCCAAAACTTATTTCATTGAAAAATATCGGAAATCCAAATAATGATACGGATTATTCATATGAGGACCGATTGCAAGGTGATGGCTCAGCTGGAGCTCCGTATTTAATAAGGACTGCAGCAGATCTTGGATATTTGTCTGTAAATTATTCTGAAGATTATCAAGACAAATGGTTTTCGCTGGAAAATGATATTAACTTGATTGGAAAAACCTGGCAGCCTATCGGAGCAAACCCAAGTGTTCCGTTTTCGGGTGTTTTCTTGGGAAATGGTCACACGATCTCTGGAATAACCTGTTCACTTCAATACCAATATTCTTACCATGGACTTTTTGGTGTGACTGAAGATGCTCTTATTTGCGATCTTACCATTGAAGATATAAGATTTATCAATGAGGGCACTGGTGACACAAACAATACATCAGACAAAAATGGTTATATGGGGGCGTTTGTTGGATACGCAAAAGCGGGAACATATCTCGACAATTGCGTCGATAACTCTGGAGTTGATGGCCTTTATTCAGTGGGGAAAGTTGATGGAAATACTCCTCGTGCTTTGACAATTATTTATGGCAAAAAGAATTACAACGGAACCAGTACGGCAGTCAACACACTGAAATTGGAGAATGTTTCCGATTATGGAATTGGATACGATGTTGAAATTGACTATGACGGTGGAGTGTTGTATTATGGAAAAACTTTTAATTTAACAGATATTGCAAACAACTACACAGATTACATAAGTCTTGAGCATAGGTACGGAAACAGAATGTTGTTCTTACAAAATCCATCGACTGGAAACTTTCTTGAGAACATTCGTCCAGTTAGTGCGTTTAATGACAAAAATAATATTTATGGAAGAGTTTGGTGGTGGGATCAATTTTTGCTTGCAAACAGCCTCCCTCAATCTTCTGATTTAGCGGGATATGTCGATCTACTTCTTATCAAAAAAGGAAGCAGAGTGGTTTCTTATTCAAAAGTCTCTGATGGAACAGTTGTAACACACAATGAGTCGGCTAATTTTGATGAGGGAGAATTGGTCAGTCAAGATTATATAAGATTTCTGCCAGGATATGGAGTTATAAACATTGATGCAACTTGGCTTGCGGGAATTAAAGCTAACTATGAAAAGATGCCAAACAAGACGGTTGAGGTCCATTACAACGAGTATGAAAAAACACACTTTGGAGCAGAATCTGACGCAGACTATCTTTCCAAGACCTTTGAAGTTGAATACGATTCAATTCTTTGGAACGATTATAATGAAATTTTTGACAGATATCCAACCAAAGACGGAAGAGCGCTTTTGAGAGGTGAAGATTTTTATATTGAAGATTTCTATCTTGATGCTGAGTTTGAGGAAAGACTCGAAGGAGGAATAGACTCCAACGGCGAATTGGAAAATATGGAATTAGGAAAGTTGAGCAAGGGATCTTTCGTCAATAACACATTTTTCCCTGAGGACACAATAAACTTGTATGCAAAGTGGGTTGGAAGCGAAGATGCGATTTACCAACTTAAAATCAAATTCTCAACTGTGGAGGATATTGCACTTGGGAATTTGGACTTGTCGCAAGCCATTGAGAGTGTCAGCCTTTCAAGTTTTGATGGTGACAATCAAGTCCTTCTCAAATCACAACAGGAATTTACAGTGGAAAGTGACGGAACTGTCATTGTCGACTTCGACTACAACACTCTTTACAGCAACTTGGCGACGAATGGACTTCAACTTGTCATCAAACTTAAGACAGGTTATGAGTTTTCTCAGCCAGTTTCGCTTGTTGACTTTGCAAGCGGAGAAGGTGGTTCGTCCTATGACTATAGTTTTGGACATTTGACAATCAAAGGTGAAAGTCAAGACACAATCATCACATCTTCAAACACCTTTTCACAATCGGCTTTTGAAAGGGGAATAAGTTTCTTGAACCTTGTCGGCGACTATCAAATTGATGTGACGATTCAGAAACAATCTTTCAGCACCAAACTCAACATAGTGCCTGACGAAATTTATTTCTCACTTGCACCGAATGTTGGGAATGTCACAGAGGTTGCGGTTTATGAAAAGGGGATGACTTCTGACCCGAGCACGACGACTCCATCCACCACTTACAGCATAAACAATGCTGACGGAGAATATGTCGGACTTGATGTTTTAAACAATGTTCTCATTTACTCTGACGATATGGTGGGTGCAAATGCAACACTTGGCGAAGGACTTAGACTTGGAGAATCGGGATTTGTTTTATTTAGATACACGCTTTTGGACGGCTCAACTAGGTATTTCGGATATGTGAGAAGTGAGTCTTCCGAAACAGTGGAAGGAATTTTGACCAATTACACAATTTACACTTTGCAAGAGGTTGAATACACAAATGGCGAGTGGCAAATCGTGGACATTTTGGCATCTCTTACACTCAATGAGTCGGGAGAAGATTATCTTTCGGTGACATACCTCACAAATGCGGAATTTGTTTTCTTGACGACGGTGAGAGACCTTGAGTCTGAAAGTTTCTATTCAGATTACACTGTGTTTGGAGAGAATTGTCCAAATGCAACCACCGAAGTTCTCGCTCGTGCTGAGACGGGAAATACAGCCAAATTTATGCACATCTTCACGGTGACAGATATTTTGAGTGAGAGCGTGACAAATTCTTCTTCCCAGATTTGGAGAGACTCTAGGACAAACCCAGATGTTGTCGAAACAATAAACATTGTCACAAAATACACAAAAGTCACATTTGGCTTCAAACTTGTCGACCAAGAGGGGAACACTTTTGCAAACGCTCCAGCAGGAGGAATCAATGCATCTTCTTCAAGTTTCTCAATTTCGCAGAACGGTGAAGTCATTTCTGTTCCAATTCAGGTTACGGCTTCAAACTATTACAGAATGTTTGAGATTTTTGACAACCTCAATCGTGCAAGGACCTTGGTGTTTAAGGATCAAAGCGGAAGTTATGACGGCGAGTATAATATATATGTTGAGGTGGAGGCAATAAGCGTCGATGAAGATTCATTTGAGACTCCAGAAGATGCTCAGCAAGATGCGGATAATTATATCGCAAGTTTCAATGCAAACAACACGCAATATTTGGGAGCAAGTTCGTTCACTTTCAACACTGGCGCAAGGGAAGATGGAAATGGTCGTTATGCTGGCGACAGTTACACATTTAACCTCACCTATGGAAACAACAGTTATGACCTTCGACCAGGAAGATACACCATTTATGTGGTTTGCGAGCCAATAAATTATTCTTTGACATATCAGACAAAGTTTGTTGAGTATAAAGAAGACGGATACACAAAAGACCAATTCAAAGACGAGAGTGGAGAAAACGCTCCGACAATTTCAGCAACAAAAGTTATCTCAGATGAGGAATCGACCACAATAAAGCAAGGGCAGTTTGAATTGTCCTATGACGATTCCATTTCAATGGACACTGCTCTTGGAGAAAACAAGGCATACTCTTTCTATGATTGGTATGTTCAGGGTGAGAACTGGGAAGGTTTCTTGAGCAACATTGCCTCTTACGACAAAGACGACTTCTCTTTCACTTACAATGACATTTATGACCGCTTGTCAATAGGGGGAGTTTCAAACAGCATCACAACGACAAGAAGATCGTATGGAATGACGCTCACCGCGGTTTATGTCAGAAAGGAAGTTCATTTTACTCTTGACGAGCAAATCTCCATTGTCGGCGAAGATTTGAATGTTGACCCGACAAGTTATGGAATGGAAATCAATTTTGTTGATGTGAGGCAATATGATTACATATATCAATATGGAAAATCTCCAGAGATTGAAGTGGCATTTGAAAAAACTGGAAATTCGGCTGACGCGTATTACTTTGTTGGATTTAACATAAACAATTCAAATGGCGACACTGTTCAGACATACAAACTTGAAGACGGGCAAATTTTTGAGTCACAAGTTATTGACGAGTGGATACTTGACAAGCTGGAAAACGAAGACACAATGGCGGTGACCACGACTTATTCAATCGTTCCAATTCTTGCAAGAAAACAAACAAACATCTATTTCCTCTCTGGCACTGGAGAAGGAATTGATGGGCATTACACTGACGGCAGAGCGGGGAAGGTTTTTGATGTTGATGAAAATGAGACCACAGACACTCAAGTGCTTATTCAAAATGTCAATGTCAATGACAGACTGTATCTAAACGGAGAAAACTCTGCTATGGTTGGCGGGCAGTTGGAGACGAATATCATTTTGGACGAGGTGTTTGCAAGCCGAACAGGCTATTCGCTTCCAGACAACGGCTATTGGGTTTTGTCAAACGGCACAAACACTTGGAATGATATAAATGGTTCAACCTTATATATTACAAGCAACTATTTCCTTGGAACAAGCGATGAAGAGATTTTGATTGATTTGTACGTTTACAGAACTTGGACTCCAAACAATTTTAATGTGATTTTCAACAGAAATGGCGGAACATTTACTGGCGAATTGGGCGGAAACGAGTCCATCACAATCACTGCAACATACGACTCACCAATTTCAAACATCCTCACCGCTGACGACATCACAGTCACTGGGCAACAACTCTTGGGTTGGACGATTGAACAGGACAATGAAGCGACTTTGATTTTTGACGAGAGTGGAGAGGCTCAAACTTATGTTGATGTGATTGACGAGGACGGCAATTATATCCGAGCAGACGACTTGAATGTTTATGCTCTTTGGGGCTCAAGACAATACACTGTCCGACTTGTCACAAATGGCGCAAACACAATTGCTGGAGAGACGGCGGAAGAATTTATTGATTTTGAAATTTATTATGGCGACACCTTTGCCGAAGTGTTTGAGGAATATGGGCTGACCGCTGGGGATAATGCTCCAACTCGTGAAGGGTTCAACTTTGTTGGAGTTTACGCAAGTGGCGTCTATGTGCAGACGATCACCTCTGACACCATTTTCAACACAGACATTCCAGGCTGTGCTCTGAACGAGGGAAGCGGAATTTCATTGACACTTTACATTGAGTGGGAGTTTGACGAGGATTACCTTGATTTGCAGTTGACAAATCCGACTCTTGAAAGACAATACTCTGGCTTGGATGAGGTTTTCACTCTTGGAGAATTTTTCGCAAACGGATACACGGCGAATGGATACATCGTCGAGGTGGAAGATGACCAAGTTTCCATCACTTTGGATGAAGATGTTCACGCACAGGTTAATGTCAGCCTCACCTCTGACAACTTGGCTGTTTTGGCTGACAGTTCTCTCAGAGTGAAGAATGTCGGAAGTTACAGCGCAAATTTGGTTTTGACGGTGGAGGACTTGATTTCTGCAGGAACAATTCTTCACACGCAGTCGTTGACCTTGTATGTTGAAATAGGTCAAGCAAGTCTTGATGTTTCCATTGAAAGAGATAATGAGACGGTTTGGCTTTCAAATGTCAAACGCATAATGAAGAGTTTTGTGAGCGCTTCTGTTCAGGTCAGAATTGAGAGCGTGAGCAATTTCGACGCATTTGTGAACAATGTTATGAAATCTCTCGACAGCACAATTCCTGAACAGCCGTCAAATTCTGATGTGTATCAATTTGTTATGTATAAGCATTATCAGATGATGACATCGCAAAATTACACATTGTATAAAGAAATGACATATGCTGACTTTGCAGAACTCAAGCAAACTTCACAACAAGAAATCGAAGATTTGGTTGATGTGCTCTACTTCTTTGAGTTTTATGATGATGATGCGGAAGAAACCATTGAAATAGATTATTACAACAGTGCGATTGTTATGACCTCAGAATCGGTGTCAAATCCTAGGTCCGAGATTGCCATTGACAGAGTGGAGATTTTCAGTGAGTCATCATTGAATGTGGGAGCAAGTTATTATTTCGCTGCTTACCTAAAAAATGCTGGAAGTTCAGACTGTCTAAACAATTATGTCTTGAATTATAATGCAAACGGCGAGGCGTATGTTTACATCGGCGAGGTTTATATCTTGCCAGAGTTGTTGGTGGTTGAGAATCAGTCTGAGACGAAGGCGATGTATCACAGTTCAAATGCAGACACCATTTCGCTTGAATGGCAGGGCGATAGACAGTCGACCAATGATTATGGAATAAACACTTACTATCAGATTGGAGAAGACCTTTTCGCCTTTGCAAATCTTTACACCTCAAACACTGGAAAGGAACTTGAGGATGTTGAATTTAGCTTTGTAAATGACGAAAACTATCTTTACTATTCTGATGTGTCCATAATCAGAAGAGTCTTGGAGAACGGCGAATATGTTTATTATGATGTCACATACTATTTCAAACTGATTCTTGACGAAGATGACATCTTCACGATTTTGAATATTGACGGGGTTGCTCTTGTCGAAATTTCAGCAAGATTCTTGACAATGAACGACGGAATGATTGATTTGACTGACCTTCCATCGTCCGTTTCGCAAGAGCTCTTGCGTATCACTCAAATTACCTATGATTTGGGCGACGGGCAAGGCGAGAGAAGACTTGTTGATTCTGAAAATGGGTATTTGCAAGAGGGGATGCTTGAAGTTGGTGGATATGTTATCGCCGAAATCGAGCAAAACAACAGCAACACCATTTCCGCAACGCTTTCAAAATTTGTCCAAACGGTCACAATTGTGACGACAGAGAAAGATGCAAGTCAGTATATCAGTCTGTATAAGTGGACGAATGAAACGCTTTACAACATCGACGGAACAATGGAGTCAAACACAAGTTACACCATTGAAAAAGACGAGATTGAGACCACGGAAGGCGAGGTCACAACTTACAATATGTCTGCAATTTACACTGATTTGGTCTATGTGAGTTACAATCTCAATTTCCCAAGCAATCACACAACCACTTCACTTGATTATTCTTGGCTTCAACTTGGGCAGTCCACGGTGGACGATTTATTCTTGCCAGCGGAAGACGGCTTCAAACTTGCGACATTGACCGCACAAAAGCCAGACGGAACAACCGTTTCATACGAAGAATTGTTTGACAGCACAGACGGAATTTTCAGAGGGATTTCAAACACTGCACGACACACCAAGGTTGTGCTTGACGCAAAGTGGGAAATTGATGACATTCAATACTCCCAACTTATGACAGAATACAAGACAAGTGTTCACGGGTTTGATTATCTTTCGGTAAACAGCATTGTGACGATTTTGAACTTGAACCCAGACCTATTCACTTACACTTACGAGTGGTTTAAGGGTGATGAATTGATTTCTATGGGAGCAACTTTCACTTTGGAAAGCAATGGTGTTGTTGAGGACAGCGGACAATATAGTCTTGTTGTGACAGCGACAGTCAAAAAAGAATTTTTGTCGACTGCATTTGTAAGCAGTGAGGGCGCAACAAAATCAATCGAACTTTCATTCTCTTTGGAGTTTATCAAAAACAAATTGATGGGACTAACCTTTGAGGGAGAACAAGAATTTGATTATGATGCCACCGACCATATTGGCGACTGGTATATTGTGGCAGAGTATCTTGTTTACGACTCAGCATTAGGAGACTATGGGACAGTTGAAAATTACATCGTGGAGTACTTCACAGGTGCAACAAACCTCGATTTCTCAATCTCCTTCAAAGACGAAGAAGTTTCGCAAATGAGAAACGCGGGCACATACATCATCAGCGTTTCAGGTTTGGATTTGGTTTATTCAAACGCAGCAGAGTTCGGCTCAGAGACTTTTGAGGTTACGATAAATCCATATCAAGTTGAACTCTCCGAAAACAACATTTCTTTCAGCAAATATTTCAACACAGACGACCAATCGCTCACAAGAGAAATCTTCTTTGTTGAGACGGTTGGACTCACCTTTGAAAGAGAGGCGGGAGAGGATGTCGGAGAGTATGAAATTTATCTGAGTGCAGTTTCTGATTCAATAAAAGAAAACTACATTTTCAAGATGAATGATGTTGTTGTGTTTGAAAATGGGGCTCAGACCGAGAATGGTGCTTCGACAAGCGTTGGAACTTTTGAAATTCTGACAAGCGGAAATTTGAGAGTTTATTATGAAGAGACGGAAGAAAATCCTCAGACGATTGAGACAAGTTACAGTGCTGAGGGCTTCAGTATTGAACTTGACGGCTTTGTTCTGAAGATTTACAACGGCAGTTCGTTGTTTAAATCAATCGACCTAAAACTCTATGATGTGACTTTGGGCGAAGATGTCGAAGACGAAGAGATT
This sequence comes from uncultured Clostridia bacterium, assembly GCA_944381175.1. GTDB lineage: Bacteria > Bacillota > Clostridia > Christensenellales > UBA1242 > Caccovivens. The sequence goes on from CALWKD010000020.1 coordinate 54,915, forward strand.
TTGGCAATCATTACAGAGAATTTTTCAGATGTTGTCATAAATTTCTTTGACACCAGCGCACATCAGAGCGTGACAAACAGCGGGACTTATTCATATTCGTTTATAAATTTGGACGGAATTTCAAAATATTATTCTGATGTCGTTTTTGCACCAGGTTATCAGTTTATCATTGGAAACAACGCAATTGATGTTTCGACGATGTCTTTTGACAAGGTCTATGACGGCGAAACTCAAGCATATTTCACAATTTCTGGAACAAAAATTGAGGACATTGACAGTTTTTCAGGAATTTACATCTCAGCGACATATGCAAATGCTCACGTGGGACAGACCTCTGTTTCGTTGAGTTTGATGAACAAAGACTCGGGAGAAAGCATTGCAAATTATCAACTTTCTTCGCAATTTACAACGGCAAACATAACAAAACTTTCTGCTCGATTGACAATTTCGATGGATAAGCAAACTTATGAATATGGCGAGATTTCCACAAACAATCTAAATTCTCACATCTCAACCACTTATCAAGTGGAAGATTTGGAAGGAAATGATGTTTCAGACTTGCTTGTGAATGGATATTTCAACATCACATTCACATTGCCGACAGAGATTATGACAAATGCAAACGGATTTGTTTACAAAGGCGAGTATCAACTCCAAGCAAGTGGAAGTTTTGACGATTTCAATATGACAATCGTCACTCCAAGTTTCACCATTGCAGAAAAGACAATTGAAAAGACGATTTCTGCTGGACAATTCAGCATTCTTTCAAGTGAGAATGTTGCTTCGTCCTACACAGAGACCTATCTTCTCAATGAGACTGGTGACACAATCAATCTTTTATACTATGTTGTTGGGCTGACGGCGGGACAGCCTGCAAGCATCGGCTTCTATGATGTCGCACTCTCGGAAGACACATATGTAAGTGGAAGCGTTGTGTTTGTCATAAACACTGACAATGACGGCTTTGCGGTCAAGGCGGAAGAAAATCTTGTCTACATTGTGCTTGACACTTCAATTTTGACAACGCAATATAATGGTGCAGATTATGTTTTAAGTGTTAATGTCTCAAACAAAACTCTCTCAGTCACAAATGGAACAGATATCAAGACGGGTGCAATAAGTTTTGTTTATGCCGACACTGACCTTGAAGTTGAGGACATAATTTTGGAGTCACTTGAAATTTATTATGGCTCTTCGACGAAAAATTTCGTAAATGTAGGGACATACAGATTAAATTTCTCTGCAACATCAGCAACACACTCAAATCTTATGTTCAAGGAAGAATATGATTTTGTAATCACGGAAAAAGAGATTGATGCGTCAAAGATTGAAATCAAACAGACTTACAATGGCGGAGACAATTTTGTTATCACCGATTTTGAAGGGAAAGTGCCTTCGGACAATGTTTCACTTTTGGCAAAATACGCAAGCACGGATGTTGGGACAGAAATTGACGTGAATTTGTATCTCCAAGGTTCAAGTGCATCAAACTATGTTTTGATAAATGCTGAAAATCTCAAGGGAGAAATTGAAAAAGCAAACGCCTATGTCGAACTCTCACAAACATCTTTTGTGTATGGAAGTTTGACTCTGAATTTGGGCGTGCCATACACTGTGACCTCGGGTGGAGTTACGGTTTCTTCATCTCAGCACAATATAACTTTGAACATTGTTGGTGCCACCTATTCTGCGATTGGGTATTTGGAGAGCGGGACATATGATGTCACTTTGGATGGTTCTTCAACCTCAGCAAATTACAACCTGATTTTTGATGCGGACCAAACAATCACGGTGTCTGCTTACTCCATTTCGGTTGTTTTGGCGACAAGCGGACAATATTCATTTGTTTACGGTTCTGCAGAGAGCAAGTCCACAACTTTCACTGGGACATATTTGACATCTTTGAACGAATACATTTCGTTGACCTTCACAAGAGAAGAGGGAATCGAAGTTGGATATTACAAAGTGATTTCTGCAGTTTCAAATTCAAAGAATTACACAGTTTCAAGCACTGTGGATGGAAGTGACGGAGCGTTCAGAATCACAAAAGCAAATGAAACGATTTACATCTTGATGAGCAGTGATGCGGTTGTTTCTGGAGATACAAGACAGGTTGCGACCATTGTCTATGACGGAAACCTTTATGACAGAGTTTCTGTTGCAAAGAAGACGGGCGATGACATTTACCAACTCGTCTTTGAGAGCAGTGAAAATTCTTCTGCAACACAGTATTATGATTTGAATTATTACTCGTATGACATCGAGACAAACGAATACACACTTCTTTCTGACACTGTTATCGACGGATTGAAGGCGACTTTAATCTTTGCAAACGGCATTGGAGCGGGAAATGTTGGAGAATATTTGATTGCTGTGCAAGATGCGACTGCCGACAACTTTATGGTAAGCCTCGGAATGTATGGGCAACAAAACTTCTACTTGCAAATTGAAAAGAGAAACCTCTACTTCAAAGAGCAAATCGTCACCAAGGTGTTTGACAATGAGGATGCTGAGTTTGACTTTGACGATGTGTCGGAAATCCTCGACGGAGTTTTGGCAAAAGACCTTGAGAGCCTTTCACTCAACATAAGACTTACCGAAAATGGAGCGGTTGCAAAATATGTTGGATATTCCTACACTGTGGAAGCAACACTCTTTGGTGGAGATGCAAATTACACCCTGAATCTGACGACTTCTGAAGGAATTGCAGTTATTGGAACGATCACTCCAGCGGACATCACAATCACGATTGACAGCCAGGCATTTGTCTATGGAGAAGATATTGTGCTTGAATATACATACTCGACAGATATTGATTTGACCTACTATGAAAAAGGCATAAGCATCAATGTCGTTCCGATTGCTTCGGATGATGATTATTCAACAAGTGGGGCTTTGAAAGTCGGAGAATATGATGCTGTTTGCGTGCTCAGCAGTCCAGATTTCAAAGCGGTTTATGTTGTGAATGGCGAAGAGTCGGATGTTCTTGACCAAATTCAAATCACGATTATCAAGAAGGAACTTTCTTTGCAAGGTGTCACTGAGGCTTTGCAGGAAATATTCACAAAGACTTACGATGGATCAAATGAAGTTAAACTTCAAAACGACGACGGAACAAGCAGAGTGAACCTTCTTGGAGTTGTAAGCAAGCAGCAGTCTGCAGGAGAAGGTGAGGAAGTTTCTGTCTTGACAGATGATGTCACTTTGGTTTCGGCAACTTATGCGTCCGAATATATTGGACAATCTATCGAAATCGTATTCAATCTCTCAGGTGTTGATGTTGAAAACTACAACTTGACCTCTTGGAACTATGGTGTGATTGAGGCGATTGTGGTCGGATTGAACTTCAACTATAACGCAGAGGGCAATAATGTCAAGTCAAATGTTGAAAACGCAAATTTGCAACAAATAAACATTCTTGCTTTCCCATTTATGTCGCAGGCGAACTTGACCTCAAACTCTGCTGACACAAACACCACCTCAATCAGAAACTTCCCAACAATGCTCACAGGAAAGACTGGAAACACCTTTGTTGGTTGGACGATGTCGTTTGGAAACATCGCTGAGGGCAGTGAAAATTACAACTATCTTATGGCAGTTTTGAAAAACATTGGGATGGAATACACTTATTCTGCCGATGCGGAAGAGTTTGTGGTGAATGTTGGCAATGACGCGGACACGGTTGAACTTTTGAATTCGTTGCTTCAAAACGAAGCCGACAATTTGGGATATTATTACAAAAACCACGAAGACATCTCTTTCCAATTTGATGCGGTTTGGGATATTAACAAAATCACCGTAAATATCAAGATTGCGGATGAAAATGGAGAAGATTCCACTTATGGAGTTGTCCAACTTGAGACCAGCAGTGGCGTAAGCACTGAGATTACCTCGACTTACAGCGGAACATTTGATTATGGCACGAGGTTGGTTTTGACAGCAAAGGCAAATCCGCATTGCACATATTATGGCTTCTACAACGCAACAGGAAGCATACACTATGACAACAATGTCGCAAGCGGAGTGACAGTCTCCACAGGTGAGGACGGAGTTGTGTTGGCGGTGGAGAGCCTTGGCACTGCTTACAACTTTGTCGCAAGATTTAAAGCGGACGAAGTTCAGGTCAATGTTGATTTGACGGACGCAACAAACGCGACAATCTCCTCATCTGGCTTTGTCAGCAACTCGCAAGGACTTTACACTTGGAACACCACTTATCTTGCTTTGGAAGATTTCACCTTGGCGGATATTGGCTTGAGCAGAGTTGGATACAATGTCAATAGTTTCAGCGACGGACAGACCACCATAACAAGCACCGATTTTGAGAGCACAAACATCAGTGACCTGCTTTCAGAACAGCAGAGTTCAATCACTCTCACGCCAGAATTTGAGGCGGTTGGAGTTGTTGTGACGCTGGATTTCAACGACGACACGACGGAAGATATTCAAATCAGCGTTCCATTTGGACAGAACTATGCAAGTGCGTCAGGTTGGATTGAGACGCCGACTTATCTTGGACACAAGTTTGAGGGCTGGTATGATTCCTTCTCTGGAGAGATCGTGACGGGGCAGACCGTTCTCACGACGACCGACAGTCGAACACTCACGGCGACTTGGTCAAAAGAAAAATACAGCGTGACCATAACGACGGAAAATGCGGACATCACTTCGGAGGTTTTGACTGGAGCAGAAAATGTTTACACTGCGGCTGAGGTTGAATTTGACAGTTCAGTAAGTTTCAAAGTCACTCCAAAAGCGGGTTACACTTTGGAAAATGCTGAAGAGTGGAACGAAAACTTCCAAATCACGCCAGAAGATGACGGCTCTGTGACAGTAAACTTCAAAATGCCAGCAGGAAACATCGAATGTCAGATTGTTGCCACAGCAGTCAAGAACAATGTGACAATAAGTGGCGACCATTTGGGAGAAATTTTGGCATATGATGTGACTGGAGAAGAGACGCCGATTGATTTTGAGGGCACAACCATACCTATTGAGACGGGGAAAGTCTTGAAATTGGTTGTCTCTGCCACATATGGCTTCCAGATGACTGACGAAGTTTCTTGTGATGACGAAAATGTTTCGATTTTGAGAGAAGTAAGCGGTGGAGTGCTCACCTTGACGATTTCAAACATTGTTGGAGACACAAATATCACACTGAATACCATTGAGACAATCAATGATGTGACAATCAAGTTCAGTGACAGCAGTGTGATTGAAGACTTGATTGTTGGCGGTGTGAATTACAGAGATTTTGCAAATCTTGCACCTTTCCAAGTCAACACTGGTGACGAACTGGAGATGTATTTGAAGTTTGTGCACGGGTTTGAGTATGATTCTTACTTCACGGACGGAGAATTTGAAGTTGTTTCCGCTCTTGCAACGGAAGGCGATTTTGCAACTGAAGGATATTACAAAGTCGTTGTTTCAAATGTCACCGATGACGGAGAGATAACGCTCACAAGCAAACTCTCCAAATTCACTTTGAATTTTGTGGTTAGGTCTTTCGACGAAAATAAAGTGGAAGTGACAGAGCCAGAAAACAAGATTTTGGTTGACGGAGAAGAGGCTGGGGCTGAGATTGAGGCTGACTTTGGCTCGACTGTCACACTCACCTATTCGATGTCTGACATTTACAGTTTTGCAGGTTGGAGCAAAGACGGCGTCAATGTGTTCAGTATGGAGAGTGAGTTGGAATATGAAATTTCTGACAATGAAACCATTTATGCAATCTTCTCTTCGATGATATTCAACATAAGATTCTCGACATACAACTACTATGTGCTGAACTCCGAATATGGTGATCCATCTGCAGAAAGAATTGTTTATCAAGAGATTGCGGGAAGAGGTGAGAGTTTTGTTGATGTCGACACAAATCAAACCATTTCCTCTTTGGAACTCTACTTTGGCTCGAGCAAGACTCTTCGATACACCGTTCCGACTGGATACAGATATTATGGAATTGGATACAGAGATGGAAACGATTTTGTTATGCTTGAAATCGACGAGACAAGTTCGAGAACGGTTGAGTTCACTCTTTCAAGTTTGACGCTTGATGAAGACTTGGCAAATCTGACAATTTACGCAGTCGTTAGGGCATACAGTTTCGACATAAACATCAACACTGCAGTGGACATTGACAGCGTCAGAGAGTCGAATGAAGATGTCGGCGGAGTGAGACTGCAAAGTTCTTCAGGAGAAGAGACAAACCAATATGGTTATGTTGACGGCACAAGAGTGCATTACAGTGAAAACGACTTTGTTGACGGAAGTCTTGTTGATGACAGGCAGTTCACTGTTGTCGGCTACACTGGAGAAGATGTTTACATCCGCGTGGATGTGAAGAAAGCGGGATACAGGTTCTACGATATTGTGTCAAACACAGACTCTGTCACACTGTCCGAAGTGGAACGCGGAGAAAACTATGTTATCTATGTCATCAGAGGTGCTGTTGGAGGCACAACGATTGATATTGATGTGCTGTTTAGACCAAACTTAAACAACATTAAAATAGGCTTTAAATATGCAGAGAACGATGTCAACGGCGGGGCAATCACATATGCGGTTGACAGCGAAAATGCAAACAAAGTCTGGGCATCGGGAAGAGATTATTCCTCAATCACCGTTGCGGGCTACACGGACAGTTTCTTTGAAGTGTATGTGTATGTCAAACTTGGCTATTATGTTGACCCAAGCAATATTGAAATTCTTTGTGCGGATGATATAATCGACAGAGACTCAATCGAATACACAGCACTTTCTGTCGAGGACGGATACACGGGAAGAATCAAGTTTGTTGTCAAAGATTATTTGCAGGCGAGCGAGATTTACATAACCTTGAAAGCCTATTCTTACACAGTCAAACTTGTGGAAGATGAAGAGACTTTGGTTGTGATAAGAAATGTCGAGTTTGGCTCGCGTATGAATCTCTATCAACAAAACCAAGACAACATTGAGATTTCCGAAACAGAAGAGAGGATAATGTTTGTCGACGGAAAGTTGGCGTTCAATATGCAAAGAGAGAATTACAACTTTGAGGGCTTCTTCACAAGCGAAAATGGTGTTGGCGTGAGATATATTGACGGAAATGGAGATGTTGTGCTGGAGTGGAACGAAAGTGGTTACCGCCAGAACACAATCACCTCGAAATACGAACTCACCGAAAACGCCTTCTTCAACACTGAAACAGGCGAAATGGAAATCACACTTTACTTGTATTGGTCTTATTACAAAACAAGAATCAGTTTTGAACTTGTTCCAAACGCAAACTTCAATGTCACAGCACAAGATATGGTGACGGGCGTTGATTATGCAAATTCGTGGTTCTATCCGACATCGCCGATGTATATTGAGGTTGCGTTCAACACCAATATCTATATCGTCGCTCCAGAACTCAGCGGATACAAGTTCTACAAGTTCATCATCCAGCAAAGAGATATTGACGGGAATTGGCTTGAGGAAGTTGTCACATTCTCAGACGAAGTGCCTTGGTCGACAAACGAAAGCGACAAGATTGTCGAGGTCAACATTCAAGTTGTTTACTTTGCAATGGTTGAAGTTGTGGTGTATGGCGGTGAAGGAAGTTTCACAATCGTTCAAGACTCGTCGGATGCACAGGCGGTGGCTCTTGTGGAACAGAACTATGTTGACACCACAAAACCATTCGACCTTGTTGCAGTTTTTGATGAAAACAACTTTGAATTTGTCAGATGGAACAACCTCACAAATGGACAATCTTGGGCAGGGCAGACTTGGGCAGGGCTGATGATTGACTCAAAGACCACTCTCATTATGAACATCCAAGGCAAGACCTTTGTGATAAGTTTTGCAGATGAGGCAGACCAGATGTATGATTACACCTTCGGACGAATCTTGTCAGTGATGACCGAATCGGCGGACGGAACGTCACGGGCATACAGCCTTGGCTCTTACGTTGCAAACAACTTCACTCCGACAAGGACTGAGGTTGAGGCGAGAGTTGGAGACAAAGTGACCTTTGTGCTCTCAATTGACTATGGATTTGCAGTTGTGTGGAACAGAGATGACATAACATTTGCAAATTACACGGGCGGATTGTATTACTTTGAGATGACGGTCGGGGATTGTCCTCCAGATTCACTTATGCGAATTTTGCCTGAGTTTGAAAATGAAATTGTCTCAATTTACATAAACAGAGATTTCATCGAGTCTGACATAGAGGAAAACACAATTGATATGAACTCCGTTTCAATGGCAGGTTACACGACCTACAACGGAACTCGAACGGACTTTGTGTCAAGTGCATACAATGTGGAGAGCATTTTGATTGGACTTGTGACAAATGACAGATACGGCGTCGCTTCGATCGTGGTGAGAAACTATGAGAAGGAGTTTAGGAACATCTCAGATTTCACTGATGAAGACGGAAACATTATCTTCACAAAAGAGTTCCTTGAAGGAAACGGAATTGTCGGAGTTATTCAAATTGACATCAAATACCAAAGACTGCACTGGGAAGATGAAAGTTATGTTGGCTTGCTCTTTGAGGGTGAGGGAACAGATGATGACCCATTCAGAATTTCTTCCGCTGAGGAGTTGGCTCTTATGATGCAATTGTGCAACTCTGGGGCGACTTACGGAAACGGCAAGATGTACAGAAGTGCAAGTTACATCTTGACAGACGACATTGTTTTGTCTGAGCGATTCTGGACACCAATCGGGACTGTTGAATATTCATTCAATGGCTACTTCAATTTCAATAACCACACTGTGAAAGGAATCTACAACGCTTATTATTATGACACTGTAAGTTATGGAGGATTGTTTGGCGTGTTGTCGCCAAATGCGGTCATTGTTATGAGAGTTGAAAACCTTTGGTATGTCTATTTGATAGTTGGAATTGTTGTGATTTTGATTGTGATTTTGGTCACCTCAATTCTGGTTTCAAGAAAGAAGAAGAAAGCAAGACAAAGGCTTGCAAACAAGTAATAAAATATTTTCGCGACATCGCAAATATAAATAGAGCAAGGAGATAAGTATGGAAATCCTTGCTTTATTTTTTTTGGGGCTTGTCCAAGGCTTGACGGAGTTTTTGCCAGTTTCATCCTCGGGACATCTTGTTTTGTTTTCTCAAATTTTTGGAATTGAAGAGGAACTTTTTGTGAGCATAATTCTTCATTGTGCGACACTACTTTCAATTTTGATTGTCTTTTGGAAAGATGTTTGGCAAATGATAAGTCATCCATTCTCAAAACAGACGATGCTGATTGTTGTCGCAACAATTCCAACTTGCATAATCTGCCTTGTCTTGATGCCAATCATAAAACTCTCTTTTTCTGGGATGGTTTTGCCAGTCTGCTTTTTGGTCTCCGCAATTTTACTTTTGCTGAGTGAAAGAAGCACAAAAAACAAAGAGACGACAGAAATTTCATATAAATCTGCATTCTGGATAGGAGTTGCACAAGGGTTTGCGGTCTTTCCAGGAATTTCTAGGTCTGGAACAACCATAAGCGCGGGACTTTTCGCTGGAAACAAAAAAGAAGAAGTTGCAAAATTTTCATTTTTGATGTCCATTCCGATAATAATTCTGTCGCTTATTATGGAGATTGTGGAGATTGCGATTGGAGGGGTGAGCATAGATGTTTCAGCGGTAGGAATCTCTCTTGCCTCTGTCACAGCATTTTTGGTTGGGATTGTTGCGATAAAGACGATGCTGAAAATCACAAAAAGTGCCAAACTTAGATACTTTTCCTATTACCTCATCCTCATTTCGATAATTTCTTTGTTTGTGCTATAGAGAAATTTGTCGAAAAGTGCTATTTGCAAAAACCAAAACCATAAACATATCGCAGGAGTGATTGTGAAAGAATATTATAAAAAAAGTATCACGGAGTGTCTGAGTGAATACGAAACAATGGAAACTGGGCTCTCTTCCAAGCAGGTTCAAGAGCGAAGTGCAGACAGCAAAAAGTATGCAATAAAACCAGAAAAACGGCAGTCGTTTTTTGTCAAGTTTCTTTGCCAAATCAAAGAACTTATGGTTTTGATTTTGCTTATTTCGGGCGTCATTTCAATCACAATCGGAATCATCGAAAAGTCCACAAGCGAGATTGTTGACGGGGCGATTATTTTGGGAATTGTCGTGATGAATGCTCTTTTTGGTGTCTTTCAGGAACGCAAAAGTGAGAAAGCGATTGACAGTCTGAAAAAAATGACACAGCCCGAAACTTATGTTTTGCGGGAAGGGAAAGTGCAAAAAATCAAAACAACCGATCTTGTCCTAGGTGACATTATTTGCATTGAAGCGGGAAGCATTGTGCCAGCAGATTTGAGACTTATTGAGAGTGTAAACCTCAAGATAAACGAATCTGCCCTCACTGGCGAAAGTGATGCAGTGGAAAAAGATTGCAATGCAAGATATTTCAGCGACACCCAACTTGCAGAAAGAAAAAATGTTGCACACAGTGGAAGTGTTGTGGAAAATGGACACGGGAAAGGAATCGTTTGCGCACTTGGCAGACAGTCAGAAATTGGAAAGATTGCGGAGAGTTTGAAGGAGACCAAGAAGGAACTTACTCCTTTGCAAAAAGACATCCAATCAGTTGGAAAAATTTTGACATACCTCATTTTGCTTATCGCTGGAGTGACATTTGTTTTGGAGGTGTTTTCAAACCCAGATGATATTCTGAATGCCTTCTTGACCTCAGTGGCAATCTCGGTTGCAGCAATTCCAGAGAGTATGCCAGCGGTGATAACGATAATTATGAGTTTGGGAATTGCAAAACTCTCCAAGCAAAGAGCAATCGTGAAGCGTATGCACGCTGTGGAAACTCTTGGTGCGTGCGATTGTATTTGCTCTGACAAGACGGGAACAATCACTCAAAACAAGATGAAAGTCGAGAAAATTTTCACATTTTTCTCAAAAAAAAGTGCATTTTTTGATGTTTTTTTGAAAAATATGGTGCTGTGCAATGATGCAAAAATTGGAAATGGTGGATATGTGGGAGGTTCGACAGAGGTTGCCCTTTTGAATTTCGCCAAGAAACACCATTCAAGCAAAGAGGAGATTTTTGACAAATTCCCAAGGGTCGACGAAATCTCTTTCAACTCCCAACGAAAAATGATGAGCACAGTCAATATTGTGGACGGCGAGAAAATTTGCTTCACCAAAGGGGCACTGGACAGAGTCCTTGAAAGATGCAGTTTTTATGCTGACGAAAACAAAATTCTTCCATTGGACAAGGACACAAGGGAGAAAATTCTCAGGCAAAACAAAACAATGTGTGATGATGCACTCAGAGTTATTTCATTTGCCTACAAACCTTGCCACGACTCATTGCAAGAGAATGACTTGATTTTCTTAGGAATTTGTGGAATTCAAGACCCGCCACGAAAAGAGATTGTTGACGCTGTGAAGAAGTGTCGAAAGGCGGGAATGAGACCAGTGATGATCACTGGGGACTATAAGGATACCGCTTTTGCCATCGCCAAGAAAGTTGGAATTGCGAAAAGCGAAAGTGAGGTTCTCTCGGGAGAGGAAATTGACAGGCTGTCCGATGAGGAATTTTCAAAAATTGTGGAACAAAAGTGTGTTTTTGCAAGAGTTTCGCCCGCTCACAAGGTGCGAATCGTGCAGGCCTTGAAGAAAAATGGACACATTGTTGCAATGACAGGAGACGGTGTCAATGACGCCCCAAGTTTGAAAAGTGCTGACATCGGAATAGGAATGGGAGAGACAGGAACGGATGTTGTCAAAGATGTTGCGGACATAATCATCACAGATGACAACTTTGCCACCATTGTTGTTGCGGTTGAGGAAGGCAGAAAGATTTACAGCAACATCCAAAAGACAATCAAATACCTCTTTTCTGCAAATATGGCGGAGATTTTGGCACTGTTTTTTATCACCATTTTGCTTCCAGGCTCGACATTTTTGCTTCCAGTGCAAATTTTGTTTGTAAATCTTATCACAGATTCTCTGCCCGCCATTGCACTTGGCACGGAGGAAGTGGAAAGTGGAGTGATGGAGGAAAAACCTCGAAACAAATCGGCGGGATTGCTTTCAAATGGAGTTGGGGCAAGCATTTTGATTTTGGGGGCGGTGCAAACATTTTTGACAATGGGTGCGTATCTATATGGGCTTTTCTGCCACAACGAATATGTGGCGACCACAATGGCGTTCTACACCCTCAATTTGATACAACTTTTTTATATGTTCACAGCGAGGACAAAAGAGAGTTGTTTCAAATCAAACCCATTTAAAAACAAATTCTTCAATCTTTCTCTTCTTGTTGGGTTTGGGCTTCTCGGGCTTATGATTTTCACAGATTTTGGAAAGGTTTTGAAACTTCAAAGTCTTGACACGCTCTCTTGGCTTGTGGTCTTTGGGTTTTCCATTTCAATAATATTTATCGGAGAAATTTACAAATTTTTGGAGAAGAAAATAAGGAAGAAAAAATTGCATTTGAAATAAATGCAATTTTATTTTTGATTTTTTGATAAAAGTGTGATAAAATCTCTATATGGAATTTACAGAAATAATAAAAAATCAACAGTTTTTTAAAGATTTGATTGAAAAAAAAGAGCAAAATGCACTTTCCAATTCAATTATGTTTTTCTGTGAAGATTCTTTGACGAGTGATAAGGTTTTGATTTTGACGGCACTTTTGCTCGAATATCCGACTTTTGATTTGTTCAACGACAAGAGCGCGGAATTTCTCAGAGTGGAAAACAAGGCGGATATTGACATAAAGGTGTATCCAAAAAATGGCGAAAAACTCTTGGTCTCAGATGCGAATGAGATTGTCTCGGAGTGTTTCATCAAGGCGGTGAATTTGCCTTACAAAATTTTCGTCATAAAGAATTTTGATGTCTCGACGGAGGAGGCACAAAACAAACTTTTGAAAGTTTTGGAAGAACCGCCGAAAAATGTTTATTTTCTTTTGGGAGTCAAAAACGAGGGAAAGGTTTTGCCGACCATAAAAAGTCGATGCGACAAGGTGAAAATTGAACCACTTTCGGAAGAAGAAATGGACAAGATTTGTCAAGACAGCCTTGCCTGTGTGCTTGGAAGGGGATATGTTGGAAGAACGTTGGAACTTTCAAGGAACAAAGACCTTTACAATCTTGCAAAACTATCCGTTAGTCTTTTAACTGAACTTAAAAACAGCAAGCAGGTTTTGTCTTTTTCAAAGAGAGTGCTGGAAGAAAAAAACAACCTAAATCTCATTCTTGAGGTGCTTTCGCTTTGCCTTGAGGACATCATCAAAATAAAATGCGAGAGCGAAAACTTGTGCAAATTGAAGATGTTTGATGAACAGTTGAAGGATGTTGAGCCAGAGTTTTCTGTGGAGGCATTGTGCGAAATCTCAAAATTGATATCTCATCTGAGGGAGAAGTTGGAATTTAATGCGAATTTGACAGTTGCGATTGACAATTTTCTTCTCAAAATTTTGGAGGTGAAATTCTTATGCAAATAGAAGTTGTTGGAGTGAAATTCAAAAACAGCAACCATATATATTCTTTTGACCCGAACGGGCTTGATCTCAAAATTGGAGATTATGTTTTGGTGGATTCAGAGAAAGGGGTTGACCTTGGTTGCATAATCAAAGAAAGGGAGATGATTGATGCAAGCACGCTTGTGTCGGCTCTGAAAAAGGTTGTGAAAGTGGCTTCGCCTGAGATTGTCAAAAAGGCAGAAAAGTATGACAAAGAGGCAGAAAAACTCTATCCGATTGTGAAAAAAATCGTGAAAGAGGAAAAATTGGATATGAAGATTGTCAAGGTTGAGGCAAGTTATGACAACTCAAGATACATCATAAACTTCACCTCGGAAAACCGAGTGGACTTTCGTGAACTTGTCAAAAAACTTGCAGTCGAACTCAAAAAGCGTGTGGAACTCCGCCAAATTGGAAGTCGTGACGAAGTCAGAATGCTCGGCGGTTTTGGACCTTGCGGAAAGATTTGTTGCTGTGTGCAGAATATGGGAGAGTTTGACCACGTTTCAATGAAAATGGCAAAGACCCAAAATTTGTCGTTGAACCCAGCAAGCATAAGCGGGCTTTGTGGGAAACTTATGTGTTGCATTGCATATGAAAATCCTGTTTACCAAGAGGCTCTGAAAGTTATGCCAAAGGTTGGCTCAATGGTGAGCACAAAGGACGGCAAGGGAAGTGTCGTTTACAACAATTTGTTGAAGAGAGAAGTCGACGTCAAATTTGTGAACGGAGACGATTTTGAGGTCAAAACCTATCCACTTTCGGAAGTTTCGTTTAGGAAGGAAGAAAAATGAAATTAAGTCAAGGCGAGAGAATGGAAGATTTGCAGTGCAAGGGACTTAAAATAATTCAAAATAAAGACCTTTACACCTTCACATCGGACAGCATAATTTTGGCAAATTTTGTTAAGATAAAGAAAGGTGAAACCGCGGTGGAGATTGGAGCAGGGGGCGGAGTTATTTCAATCTTGGTGCAGGCAAAAAATGAAGCCGAACGCATTTTTGCCTTTGAAATTCAACCCGAAATGTTTGATTTGTGCAAGAAAAACATCGAATTAAATGGTCTGCAAGAAAAAATAACTCCAATTTGTGATGATGTTAAGAATTTTGAAAATTATCTCAAGGAAGAGAGTGTGGATGTCGTTTTTTCAAATCCTCCGTTTTACAAGGAGACAAATTTCCCACAAAGCGAAGTGAAGAAAATTGCAAAAGAGGAAATTTGCTTGCCGATTGCTGATTTTGTCTCTGTGGCGTCAAAAATGCTTAAAAATGGTGGAAAGTTTTATTGCGTTTATGGGGCAGAGCGGTCTTGCGAACTTATTGCTCTCTGCCAAAGACACAATCTTGCGGTCAAAGAGTTGTTTTTCACCGAAAATGGAAAAGGAAAGGTGCAACTTGTCGTGCTAAAATGCGTCAAAAATGGAAAAAATGGAGTCAAAGTCCATCCAAATCTTGCTACTAACGATGAAAATGGCAATTATTTGGAAGCATTGCACACAAAATATGTTGTTGAATAAGAAAAGGTCATATTTTTATGACCTTTCTATTTTTAAGATTTTCACTTTTTTATAAATAATAGAATTTTCTGGTTTGTATGTGACGGTTTCACCCACACCTTTCCCGAGCAATGCTTTGCCAAGAGGGCTTTTGTCGCTTATTTCACCTTTTGAATACTGAGCGTTTGATTTTACCTCTTCTTTATAGGTTCTTTTGCTGTTTTTTGAGTGATTTCCTGTCCAAGTTGGAGAATAGGTTATTGTGGACTCAATTATCTTGACGGAAAATGTTTCTTCCGTGTCAAGTGCTTCAAGCAAAACTCTGTCACCAATCTTGACGCAAAGTGTAGGTTTTGGAGATTTTTTCTCCCAAGGTGGTGCAGTTGTGGTGGTTTGGGACAAGATAAAGTTGATAGGGTTTTTGTGGTCGTAATCGGAATTGTTAAGTCTCTTTTTCGGCGTATTCAACAATTCATCTATGTATTCAAAATCTTTGTAGTTCGAGGAAGTTTTGATTTTATTCGCATCTTTATTTTCTTTCTTATTGACATCATAAAAAGTCGGAATTTTTGGTGATTTTTTAGTGCTTTTTGAAGTTAGATCTTTGCCCTTGAGACCTTTTTGGTATTCATCTATTCTATTTTTATATTCTTCCAAAGTTAAATTGTTTTCATAAAGCAACTGCTCAACTCTCTCACATAATTTATGATATTTGTTTATTTTTGGCTCAAATTGCTGTATTATCTCATCGCCTTCTAATATGTAAAATCCAACATTATTTTCATTTAACTGTTGGATGACGAATGGAAGTTGTTTATCTGTAAATCCAACCGAAAGTTTGCGATTGAACACAAAGAGTTTATATTTGCAAAGAAAAGTAATAATAATCGCGTCATAGTCATAAGCATTATACCATTCATTTCTTTTGACAATCTTCATTTTGTTTCGCATACGCAACTCCTTACAGGAATTATAATGCGGGGGGGGGAGTTGTCAAGAAAATAAAAATAAAATTTCAAAAATTTTCAAAATAGTCAAAAAAGTTAATAATTATTTTGTTATATTGATAAATTTATAGTAAAATAGTGGAAAGTGGAGGGTTTTATGAAAATTTCAGTCACTGCAGAAAGCACAATCGACTTGACTAAGGAACTTTTGGAAAAATATCAAATTTCCACTCTTCCGTTTTTGGTTATTTTGGGAGACAAAGAGTTTAAAGACGGCGAGATTTGCTCAACCGATATTTTTAAATTTGTTGAGGAAAATAAAATTTTGCCAAAGACCTCAGCAATAAATAAACAAACTTACAAAGATTTTTTTGCTGAGCAACTGAAAGAGAGCGATGCGGTGGTGCATATCAGTCTTTCCAGTCAGATGTCGAGTTCTTGCCAAAATGCCAAAGATGCCGCAAGCGAACTTGAAAATGTCTTTGTTGTGGACTCGCTTTCACTTTCGACAGGAATTGCTCTCCTTGCAATTTACGCACGGGAACTTGCACAGCAAGGACTAAACGCGGAAGAAATTTTCAAAAAAGTCTCCGAAAGAGTGCCTTATGTGCAAGCAAGTTTTGTCATTGAAAGGCTTGACTATTTGTATAAAGGTGGCCGTTGCAGTGCCTTGGCATATTTTGGTGCAAATTTAATGAAAATTCGACCTCAGATTATCGTTAAACAAGGAAAGATGAGTTCTTACAAAAAATACAGGGGAAGTATGGACAAAGTTGTCGAAAATTATTGCAAAGACACTTTGGAAGAATTTAACACTCCAGACCGCTCTGTCGCTTTTTTGACTTACACAACTGCGACTGAAAAAATGGTTGACGAAGCGAGAAAAGCCTTGGAGAGTGCTGGCTTTAAAAATATTTATGAGACTAGAGCGGGTGCAACAATTTCCAGCCATTGTGGTGAACATACTTTGGGAATTTTGTATATAAATGACGGAGAAAAATTGCAAAAATAAACATTTTTAATAATAAAAAAATAAAAAATATTTAAAATTAAATGTTTTTATAAAAATATATTCAAAAATGATTGAAAATAAAGCAAAAATGATAAAAAATGCAAAAATCAACTATTTTAAAATACCAAAATATCGAATTTTTGGTATTTTTTATTTATTTAATTTTCTTATTTATAAATATTTTTAATTTGTCTTATTTTTATTAAAAAATATTAAATTTTTATAATATTTTGCAAATCAAACAGGCAAGAACCGTGCCGACAAGAGAGCAAACAAGTGCAACTGGAATTGCGTAGAGGAGGCGTTTGACTTTGGTTTGGGAGATGTAGACAGTCGCGACATAGAAGATTGTTTCACTGCAACCCATTATCACGCAAGCACAGCGGGAGATGTAACTATCCGCTCCATATGTTGCAAATATGTTTTCAAGGATTCCATAACTGCCACTGCCCGTGAAGGGGCGAAGAAGGACAAGTTCGCATAGTTCGGTTGGTATGCCAAGCAGATTGAAAACGGGAGAGAGAAGATTTGCCAAGACCTCTGTCAGTCCGCTTACTTTAAGAAGCCCGACCGCAATCAAAATTGATGCAATGAAAGGGAAGATGTCCACGACAAGTTTGATTGCACCCTTTGCTCCCTTGACAAAAGTTTCATAGGTGTTTACTTTTTTGTAAATGCAGTAGGTGAAGAGGCAAAGAAAGAGAACTGGCAAAACATAAACGCTCATTTTTTCACCTCAACCGCTTTTCGTTTGTTTTTAATCTTCTTCAAAATTTTGTCAATAAAAATCACAAGACTTATTCCAAGCACGGTTGTGAAAATGGTGACGAGGAGGGTCGGGAAGATTATATCGGCTGGATTTGCACTTCCAGCACTTTGTCTAAGCCCAATGATTGTCGTGGGAAGAAGTTGGATTGAGGTGGCGTTTATGACGATGAGCATTATGATTGCAAATGTCGCCTTTCCAGACCCGTCGTCGAGTGCTTTCATAGACTTAATTCCCATTGGTGTGGCTGCATTCCCAATCCCCAAAAGATTTGCAGAAACGTTCATTGCAATCAATTTTTGGGTCTCTTTGTCTTCCACCCTGAAGATTTTTTTGATGAGAGGTCGCAGAAGCCTTGCAAGTTTTTCGGCAAGTCCGCTTGCATCGACAAGTTCCATTATTCCAAGCCATATCGCATAGATTGCACAAAGTTCGATGCAGAGTTCGAGTGCGTCGGCGGAGCAAGAAATCATTTCGCTCAAGACGGCACTTGGGTTTGTCACAAGCAAGACGAGTATGCTTGCAAGCATCATAGTTGTCCAAAAAACATTCATAATAGATTTTATGAGTTTTGGACATAAAAAAGACCGATAGGGTATATATTGCTGGCGAGGCGGAGTGCCGATTGAAATGCGAGATTTTTCGCTGGGGATTGGAAAAAATATTGGTTGATTATTTTTTGCGGTTTTGTTATACTCTCAATATGGAAATGATTGATGCACACGCACACATAACAAACGATTGTTATAATGATGTCGATGAAGTTTTGGAAAGAGCAAAGGAAAGTGGAGTGACAAAGGTGGTTTGTTCGGCCTTTAATCTTTTGTCGTCTCAAAACGCTTTTTCTTTGGCGAAAAAATATCCAAATGTCTTTGCAAATGTTGGGTTTCATCCAGAAAATGTTGGGGAAATCGAAAAAAAGTCGCTCGCAGAGATTGAAAAAATGGCAAAGGATGAGAAAGTCGTTGCGATTGGCGAGATTGGACTTGATTATCACAGTGAGGGGTTTGACAAAGAGAAACAAAAAGAGTTTTTTGTCAAGCAAATCGAAATTGCAAATGCTTTAAAAAAGCCAATTGTCGTGCACAGCCGAGAGGCAATGGGGGATACAATTGAGATTTTGAAAAAACATCCTCCAATTTGTCCAAGTCTTATGCATTGCTATAGCGGAAGTTTGGAGAGCGCAAAGATTTTGATGAATCTTGGGTTTTCCTTTTCAATTGGGGGTGTGGTCACTTTCAAAAACGCATGCTCACTTCCAGAAGTTGTGGAAAACATTCCACTTGACAGGCTTTTGCTTGAAACCGACTGCCCATTTATGACTCCCGTGCCATATCGCGGACAGAGGAACGAACCAAAAAATGTCGTCTATGTTGCAGATAAAATTGCACGGCTTAAAGGTATTTCAATTGAAGAGGTGGCATCTGTCACAACAGAAAATGCAAAAAGGTTGTTTAAAATATGAAAGATTTTGTGTTTAAGAAAAAATATGGGCAAAATTTCATCAGCGACGCAAACTTACTCAGAGCGATTGCAAATGATGCTGGCGTTGATGAAAAAAGTGAAGTTTTGGAGATTGGTGCTGGTGCTGGGAGTTTGACAGGGGTCTTGAGCGAAATGGCGAAAAAAGTTGTTTCGTTTGAGATTGACAAAGACCTTGAAGAAAAACTTTTTGGCTTGGGACTGAAAAATGTTGAGTTTGTTTTTGATGATTTTATGAATTTTCCAATGTCCGAAATTGAAAAAATGTTTGACGGGAAGTTTAAAGTTGTTGCAAATTTGCCGTATTACATCACAACTCCAATCATTTTCAAGTTGTTGGAGAACGGACAAAAGGTCGAAAGTTTGACCATAATGGTGCAGAAAGAGGTCGCTGAAAAGTTCTGTTCGACGGTTGGAGACGGCGATTATGGCATTCCGACTGTTATGACACAGTTTTATGGCGGTGCAAAAATAACGCGAATTGTCAAACGACAAATGTTTTATCCTGTTCCGAATGTTGATTCGGCGGTGCTTCATATTGATATTGATAGGGAGAAATTTCCAAATGTCGACCGAAAGAAATTTTCAAAATTTGTCAAAGTTTGCTTTTCAATGAGAAGGAAAACGCTTTTAAACAACCTCGGCACTACTTTTGACAAACAAAAACTGAAACAAATTTTGGACGAGAAAACGCTTGCAAGAAGAGCAGAGAGTTTTTCGATTTTGGAGTTTATTGAGATTTTTGAGAAGTGTCAAACTTTGGCACAGTCACAAAATTGAATGAATTTTAATATTAAAGGATATGAGGGACAATGATGAAGAGTTGATACTTCTTGCGACCTCCATTGCGATGGAACTTTCAAGGGGGTTGGACGTTGAAGAGTTGGAAGATTTGAGGAATTTTTTCAACCAAATCTCTTGCTCAATCTCAAACCTCATCACAAGGCGTGATTGCGTCTCAAAAAGGAAGAAAAAATTTTAGACAAAAAAATTGCAGGGACGGTAGTCTTTAAAAGAATCAAAAAAAAGATAGTGGAACAATTTTTCCACTATTTTTTGTGTTAATTTGAAAAATGATTGGTTAAAACCAGTTTTGTTTGGGGCAAATTTTATGATTAGAGCATTGCGGTCTATCAAAAATTTTGTGGAAACACCGTGTGTTATGCAATCGCCTCGACAACCACCGAGAATTTTGCAGTTATCTCAGGGTAGACCCTTGCAAGAATTTGATATGTGCCAGCGTTTTTGATTGGCTCTTTCAATTCGATTTTTTTCTTATCGACAGAGATTCCTATTTTCTCAAACGCATCTGAGATTTCCTTGCTTGTCACTGAGCCAAAAGTCTTGCCATTGCTTCCGCATTTGATTTGGAGCGTGAGAGTCTTGCCCTCAATCTTTTTTGCAAGTTCTTTTGCAGCCAAAATTTCTTGTTGTTTGTGGAATTTTGCGGCATCATTTTGAATTTTATTTTCACTCAAGGCACTGTTGTCGGCGATCCTCGCACTTCCATTTTTGAGAAGGAAGTTTTTTGCGTAGCCGTCTGAGACTTCTTTGATTTCGCCTTTCTTGCCTGTTCCCTTGACATCTTTAAGTAAAACAACTTTCATATTTTTCTCCTTATAGGACAAGTTTACATCATTCAGGTTTGATTTGTCAAGAAATGGGGAATATTTGAAGTGGGAGTTATTATGGATATCAGATGTAGAAAAACGCTGTGCAAATACAACGACAAATACACTTGCAAGGCAAGGGGCATTTTGATTAAGCGAAGTTGCGAATGTGAGCAATTTGAGAAGAAGCCAGGAAAGATGGTTGATGACAAGACCAAGAAGATTTTCACGGACGACCCGCCAGAATACGCACCGCAGAGAGATTCGGCGACAATTTCAATAGATTGCAAAGCGCATTGTCTTTTCAACAAAGAGGGAAAATGTGTTGCAAACGGAATTACGCTCAACGACATCAAAGAGAAACCGCTCTGCGTCACTTTTTTGAGAGAATAACGACACAAAGTTTTTAAAAATATGTTGCAAATGGAAAATTTGTGTTGTATAATACGGGTATGGAACGAAATAGGAAGAAAAGTGCAGGTCTAAACGTAGAGCCACCAAAGAAAGAGGCCAAACCAGACACTGCAATTTCAAAAATTGAAGCGGACTTTTTTGATGTCTCACGTTATCAACGCAAGCGTGAGAACTTGCTTCTTGGCGAATTTTCGGCGGACGGGAAATATTCCATTAAAGACGAAAAAATTCTGCAAAATCTTGTCTCAATGCCAAAAATTTTTCAGGAGAAAGTCGACAACACGATTTATGCCTATGCAAAGTATGACGGCATAAACTTGAATTTCAAAATTGATATGGACATCTCTGAGTCGTATTGCTCGGCGGAAATATATTTGGTCGAGGTAGAGCACGATGTGGAGGGCGACAACAAATATTTGACACCACTTTCAAATATGGTGGAAATTTACAGCCCAAAATTCAGGGACCACATTTTCAAGGCTTGGAACATAAATCTGGAAGAGACTCCTCTTGAAAAGGATGAGGCAAAGGATTATGTTTTTGAATACTTAAGAACAATCCGTGGACAATATGATTTCAACAAAGAACTTATTGAGATTTTGTCCCAACTTTATGTTGTGCGTCTGTTGAAACTCTTGGACAACTGTGGAGAGTTGGGGATGAAGATTCAAGCAGATTACAAAATGCTTTTGGAAAAACTTTTGAAAAAAGACCCATCACTTGCACAAGATTATTCCAGACTCAAACAGATTCTTGATAAAATGATTGAAAAAAACAAAGGCTTTGACACAATCATTCAAAATGGTGGAGCAGATATTTTGAAGAATTTCTCCCAACCTATTGACAGAGTGAGAGGAAAGATTCCACCAAATGCTGTTGAGCCAATTATGGTAAACAAGAAGCCTGCTGTCGAAAAGAAAGAGACTGCTGCACCAAAAAAGAAAAAGAGCAAATCAAAAGGCGGAGACAGCCCAAAACCATTTGTTTACTCAATCAAAAACTATTCACCGCAAATTTTCAGTATCCCAGACCCAATTGTTGCAAGCATTCTCAATCCACCGACGCAAACTCAGGAGCAGACGGTGCAAAACGGGCAGGCAAGACAGAGTTCGACGCTTGAGCAACAAGAGGGGAATGTTGAGAATGACGACAAAAAAGAGATTCGAGATAGGAAAAGTTTGGAAGAAGCCCTAAAAGGCGATGATGGTTTTTCAGTGTTGGAAAACGAGATTGACCTTGCTGATGGCTTTAATGTGAACGAACTCGGCGATGACGATGGTTTTAAGGCGGAAAATGATTTAGACCATAAGGAAGAGGACAATTTTAAACTCGAGGAGCAGAAATTGGGAAATGGAAATTTCCGCGATGGTATTGATAAATTCTAAATTTTGAAGAGTTATTTTGAAATTTTCAATTTTTAAAAGCAAACGAAAAATAAAAGGATAGAATTTCGACTGATTCTATCCTTTATTTTTGTAGAGTCGTTGCAAAACCAACGAATTTTTTATTACTTTCCGCCTCTTCCAGAAAGTTGTCTTGCCTTTTCTTGCTCTGCCACGCGTTGCATATAAGTTGCAGTTCTGGAAGGGAGTTTAATTTTGTGCTCGTCGGAAAGATTTTTGTTTAGTCTTTCTGCCTCATAATAATTTTTTGCAATGCAATCTCTGATTACTGCAGAAAATTCCTTTCTGAAAGCGATGATTTCATCACGCCTGCTCACTTGAAGATGTTTGAATTTTTCTTCAAAATATTTTGGATTTGGGAATACAAACATTCCGCCTTCATCTTTGATGGCAGGAGCCATATGAACTATTTGGTCATACATTGAAATCCATTCATAGTTGAAAAGTGTCATATCTTCCTCTGGAGTTACAGAGTCACCTTTAAAGGCATCAATGGACACAATAGTTTGATAAGGCATATTGTTTCCATTCATAAACTTCTTCATTTCCACCAAGTCTGCAGAAAAAGTTATATATTCCAACTTTTCAGATTTTCCGTCTTGCAAAAAGAAATAAGGTCCATCAACAAAAAAGATTGGTTCTGCTCCTGGTGTTGAGGAGTTGATATGTCTTGCTTGAAGGATGTCATTTATTGTTGCCATTCCAATTTCTCCTTTAATTTTCTTATCTGTGGCTATTATAACACGAAATTTTGCGTTTGTAAATACCCTATGCAAAAATTTTTTCTTGTATAATTGCTGTTCTTTTCCCCATTCTACTTTTAGGGTTTCTTGTTTTTTGAGGTGAAAAGTGGAAGAAAAGAAGAGAAGATTGGGCACGAGTGCCTTTGTTTTGGTCTTGGGTGGGTTTATCTGCAAATGCTTGGGTGCACTGTTCAGATTGCCACTCACAAACCTCTTGGGGTTTGAGGGAATTGGCGTTTTCCAACTCATTATGTCGCTCTATTCCTTTTGTCTTGTGCTGACTTGCGGTGGGGTGACGGCAAGTCTGTCAAAACTTATAAGTTCCGCAAGGGCGAGGCAAAATTATGCCAAAATTTCCACATATCTTCGCCGAGCAACTCTCGTCTGTTTGCTTTCGGGCTTTGCAATCGGAATTGTTTTCTTTTTTGCAGGCAAATATATTGCTTCTTTTCAAGGGATTTCGTCGAGTAGTGGATATTTGCTGTTTGTCGCACTCTTGCCACTTGGAGCGATGCTGGCGGTTTTTAGAGGTTTTTTTCAGGGGTATGAAAATATGTATCCGACTGCCATAAGTCAAATCTTGGAGCAGGTCGCAAAGTTTGGATTTGGGCTCTTGTTTGCCTCTTATTTTGGCAAAAATGGCATAAGCAGTGGCGTGTTTGGTGCATTTTTGGGCATTGTTTTGAGCGAAGTGGTGGCTCTCCTCTTTTTGATTGGTGTGTTTTTGTTTAAAAAGGGGAATTTGCCAAAAATGCAAAATCTTCGTGAGATTAAATTTGTTTCAAGGGAGTTTGACAAAGTGAATTTTATGCTTTTGCTGTCCGCTTCAATCTTGCCTCTTGTGAACGCTTTTGACGGACTCGTCATCGTGCCGAGGCTTGTTAATGCGGGTTTTTCAAGCGGCCTCGCCACCAAACTTTTCGGGCTTCAAAGTGGAATTGCTGGGGCATTTTTAAATTTCCCACTCATCATCTCGGTTGCGGTCGCGACTGCGTTTTTGCCAAACATTTCATATTTGATTTCAAAGGGTGCAAAGGGAAAGTATCTTATGGAAAAGGGAATCCGAGTGCTATTGCTCTTGGTCTTGCCGACGACATTTGGTCTTGTCGCGATTTCCAAGCAAGTTTTGCCGATTGTTTACACTGATTTAAGCGGAAAGATGCTTGAAGTCGTCTTTGAACTTATGCTTTTTGGCGCTTTTTCCATAATTTTCACCGCACTTATGCAATATTTTGTTATGCTTTTGCAGGCGAACGGAGATTTCAGGTTTATTGTCATCATCACCTCAATAGGTGGAATTTTGAAAGGACTCGCGACCATCATTTTGGCGGGGATTTCATCCGTGAATGTTTTTGCAATTGTGCTTGGGAATATTTTGATGTCAGCATTTGTTTGCGTTTGTGCGTTGGTGAAACTTAAAAGCAAATTCGGCTTACAGTTCCGCTTTGTTGAACTTTTCTTGATTTTGTTTGGCACGGCAGTTATGGCTGTCACGGTTTACACATTTATTCAAAAAAACTATTTCACTGTTGTGGTGAACATTATCCTTGGCGTCATTCTCGGCGTGTTTGTTTACATCGTCTTTTCTGCTCCTGTCTTTTATTCCATAATAAAAAAGAAAAGTGGAGTGTTTAAAACTAAAAGAAGTTGAGCATCATTTCTTGGGAGGGAATTATGAACAAAACAGAATTTGTGGAAATCTTGGCAAAAAGGACAAATTTGTCAAAAGCAAAGTGTAATTTGGTGCTTGAAGAATTCAAATCAGCGGTGATTGAGATTTGTTCCAAAGGTGAGGAGGTCAAATTGCGAAACTTTGGGAAATTTTCACTTCAAGAAAAGAAAATGAGAAGATTTTTGAATCCTCAGACTAAACGATATTACTTCTGCAAGCCTAAAAAGGTGGTGTCTTTCAAAAGTTTCGACAATTTCAAATACGCCGTAACTTAAGCAAGTTGGATGCAAACTTGCTTTTTTCTTTTGTTTTCTTTTTCGGGTGTGGTATGATATAGGATATGATTGTCAAAGGAATTGATTTTTCAGAAAATCCAATTTTGCTCGCTCCAATGGCGGGCGTGACAGATGTGGGGTTTAGGTATCTTGCATCTTCTTTTGGTGCAGATGCAACAGTGACCGAAATGCTTTCCGCTCGTGCAATGGCAAACTGCACAAAGAAAACCGAATTTTTGACCTTGACGACGGAAGCGGAGAAGATAAAGATTGCACAAATTCTTGGGCACGAAGTGGAGTTTATGGAAAAGGCGGTGAGGCACAGCCTTCTTGAAAAATTTGATGTTTTTGACATCAATATGGGCTGTCCTGCCCCAAAAATCGTCAAAAATGGCGAGGGCGGAGCACTTATGGACAACTTGCTTCTTGCAAGCAAAATTATCTCTGCGGTGAAAAACGCCACCGACAAGCCTGTTTCGGTCAAGTTTAGGAAAGGGCGAAAAACGGAAAACTTTTTGGAATTTGCGAGGATGTGCGAGGAGAGTGGGGCAGATTTTGTGACTTTCCACGCGAGGACTGTCGGACAAGGATACTCGGGCAAGGCGGACTATGAAGCAATCGCAACCGTCAAGGCAAAACTCAAAATTCCAGTGATTGGAAATGGAGATGTTGTAGGCAGGGAAAGTTTTTCACGGATGAAAAACACTGGCGTTGACGGAGTTATGGTGGGTCGCGGTGCAATGGGAAAGCCTTGGATTTTTGCAGAACTTAAAGGCAAAGATGTGAAAATTGATAAATTTGAGTGCGTGAAGACTCACATCAAAATTCTCAGGCAATATTTTGATGAAAATTGGCTCAAACTCTACATAAGAAAACATCTTTTGTGGTATGCTTCCGATTTGCCAATGTCCGCAAGTGTTAGATTGAGACTTGCCACTTGCGACAACATCGACGATTGTCTTGAGATACTTGGAAAGGTTTTTGAAGAGAATAGATAAAAAGTTTTTCCAAATTGTTTTGAATTATTGGGCAAATGTTGTAAACTTTAGTTAAAGGATTTCCAAAATGAAGAAAACGATAAGAGATTTAAAGGGTTTAAAAGGCAAGAAAGTGCTTTTGCGATGTGACTTCAATGTTCCGCTTGACAAATACGGCGACATACTTGATGACACAAGGATTTATGCCGCTTTGCCTACGATTGAGTATTTGGTGGAGCACGAGGCAAAAGTCATAATCGTCTCACACCTTGGAAGGCCAAAGGGTTATGACAAATATTTGTCGCTTTTCCCTGTTGCGGTTTATCTTATGAAGTGGTTTCCAAACAAGGTTAAATTTGCCAGCGAACCAATAGGGAAAGAAGTTGATAGAGAGGTTGCAAACTTGAAAAATGGAGAGATTTTGCTCCTTGAAAACATCAGGTTTGTGCAGGGTGAAGAAGAAAATTCGCCAAAACTTGTGGAAGAACTTGCAAAACTTGGTGATATTTATGTCAATGACGCTTTTGGTGTTTGCCACAGAAAACACGCCTCGACCTATGGCGTTGCAATAAAACTCCCAAATGCGATTGGTTTTTTGGTCGAGAAAGAGTTGAAGGTCTTTGAGGAAGCGTTCAAAACGCCAAAACGCCCATTTGTTGCGATTTTTGGTGGGGCAAAAATTGACGACAAGATAAACTTGATACGAAATATTATGGACAATGTTATGCAACAGGGAGACTCAATCTTGATTGGCGGAGGAATGGCATACACTTTCCTGCAGGCACAAGGGATCCAGATTGGGAAATCAATTGTTTCCTTGGACAAAGTTGACGAAGCGAAGAAGGTTTTGGCTGAAGCAGAGAAAAAGGGAATAAAAGTCTTGCTTCCAGTCGACCACGTTGCTCTTCTTAAAGAAAAAGACAAAGTTGTGAGGACGAAAAAACTCTCTGGAGATATGATTGGTCTTGATATTGGGAATTTGACAATCAAGATGTTTGTCAAGGAGATTATGGAGGCGAACCAAATTCTTTGGAATGGCCCAGTGGGCAAGTATGAGGACCCTCGCTTCAAAAAGGGCACGATGAAGATTGCGAAAGCGGTCGGCAAAAGCGTCGCTTACTCGATTGTTGGAGGCGGAGACAGCATAAGTGCAATAAATGCATCTGGCGTTGCCGACAGCGTAAACCACCTTTCAACAGGTGGCGGGGCAAGTTTAAAACTTATGGAAGGGAAACCACTTCCTGCGATTGAAGTTATTGATGAGGTCTGATTTTTGAGGTAAGCGAAAGAGGAATTTCGGCAACTTTTGTGGTAAAACAAGAATAAATTAAAGACGAGGAGAAGGTTATGAAGAAAATTATAATCGGCAACTTCAAGATGAACACAACTCCAAGCGAGTTCAAGTCTTATGCAATGGCACTTGCGACCAAGACAAAAGGGACAAAAAATGATGTTATCGTCTGCCCTCCATACACGCATCTTGGCACGGCAAAGCAGATTCTTGCTGGCAGTCATATTTATTATGGTGCACAAAACATCTCAGAGGAGGAAAGTGGAGCATTTACTGGTGAGATAAGTGCAAGTATGATAAAAGACTTGGGTGCGGAATATGTCATTGTTGGACACTCCGAGAGGAGAGGAAAATTCAAGGAGAATGACAAAGTTGTAAACAAAAAAATCAAGACCGCACTTGCAAACGGTTTGAAAGTCATTCTTTGCGTGGGAGAAAATTTGCAGACAAGGACAAACAAGCAAGCGGCGATGTTTGTCAAAAAACAACTTGATGACGACCTCAAGGGCATCTATGAAAACGAACTTGAAAGTGTCATCATTGCATATGAGCCTATTTGGGCAATCGGAACAGGGAAAAATGTCACTGTGACCGAAATTCATAAAATGACAGACCTTATCAGAAAGGAAATTGAATACCTGTATTCTGAAAAGGCTGGCAGAGGAATAAACATTGTCTACGGCGGAAGCGTAGGTTTGACAAATTACAAAAAACTGCTTTCAAATGATTTCTTGAATGGGGTTATGATTGGGAATATTTGTCTCGAAATTGACAATTTCACATTGATATGCAGAGAAAATTACTAAAATGGAGAAATGATGAATCATATTGCACTTTACAGAAAATATAGACCAAAGAGTTTTGAGCAGGTGATTGGACAAGACCACATCACAAAGACCTTGCAAAACCAAATTATGAGCGACCAAATTGGGCACGCATATCTTTTCACTGGCTCTCGTGGGACGGGAAAGACGAGCGTTGCGAAGATTTTTGCGAAAGCGGTGAATTGCCAAAAACCAGTAAACGGCTCTGCTTGCGGAGAGTGTGAGGTCTGCAAGAGGCTCGAGCAAGAAAACGACATAAACATCATCGAAATTGACGCAGCGTCAAACAACAAAGTCGATGACATCAGAGAGATTCGAGATAAGGTGAAATTTATGCCTGTTGGAGCGAAATACAAAGTTTACATCATCGACGAAGTTCATATGCTTTCCGACAGTGCCTTCAACGCACTTTTGAAAACTTTGGAAGAGCCACCGTCATATGTCATTTTCATTTTGGCGACCACAGAGGTTCACAAATTGCCACAGACGATTTTATCGAGGTGTATTAGGTTTGATTTCAGATTGGTTTCGACCGAGACTCTTGTGAAACACTTGGCAAAGATATTTGACAAAGAGAATATAAAATATGATGAGGAAAGCCTCAAAATCATTGCAAGTGCAGGAGAGGGAAGCGTCAGAGACACGCTCTCAATCGCAGATTCCATTGCCTCATATTGCCAAGGTGACATCACAAAAGAGAAGACGCTCTCAATTTTGGGTACAACTGACCACGATTTGATAATCAGTTTCTTCGACCAAATAAAAGAAAAAGATGTCGGACAAGTGCTTTCGCTTATTGACCAGATTGAGAAAGAAGGAAAGAATTTGGCGGTGTTTGCGAAAGATTTGTCTAAGCACGCGAGAAATCTTTTGGTTTGCAAATCGTGCAAAAATGCAAACGAAATTTTAAATTTGACCGATGATGTGTTTGAAATGTATAAACAGCAGTCGGAAAAGTTTGAGGAGAAAGATTTGATTCGATATATGCAGGTCTTCTCAAGTGCCGAAAGCGAACTTCGTTACACGCTCTCCGTGAGGCTTCTGCTTGAAACGACTTGCCTTACTGCAATGCTTGGACTTGACGCAAAAAAAAACTGAAGATTGAGAAAGATGTGACAAAACTCTCTGCAAATAATGTTTGGGGAAAGGTGGTGTTGTATCTGAAAGAACACAAAAAGGTTGCACTTCACGTGGCTTGCGGAGATATAACAAATGCACAAATTGAGGGAGACCGACTTGTGATTCGCTCCAGTGACGATTTCTTGATTGATGTGCTTGAGAATGGAAGAAGAGAGATTGAAACGGCTATCAGGTGGCAAGGGTTGGACTTGAAATTTGAGGTGGTGAAGTTTGAGAGTGTTGAGCAAAAATTGAACAAGGACATCAAAAAATTGCAAAACTTTTTCGGAAGCAGATTGACAATCGACTAACTTTTCTTTTGGAAAAAAGAAAAGTTAGCAAAAGAAAATCGATGATTTTCGAGTTTTCTTAAAACAGAGAAGAAACTTTGAGATTTTGTTTAACAACAAAAAGGGTCTCGACCCTTGGAAAAAAGAAAAGTTAGCAAAAGAAAACCAACAATTTTTGAGATTTCTTGAAATATAAAAAAACACTAAAAATAATCAAAAAATATGAAAAATTAAATATTTTTTGTGGAAAAATGGCAATTTTTGATAAAAAATGACGATTTGTAAAAATTATAAAAATAAAGAAAAACGACTAAAAATAGTCGAAAAAATAGAAAAAATTAAATACGGAATAAATTTTAGGAGGTTTATATGGCATACGGATTTGGTGGATTTGGCGGAAACAATATGCAGGCACTTATGCGTCAGGCACAAAAAATGCAAGAGGATATGAAGAAGATTCGTGAGGAGATTGACGGCACGGAGTACACATCAAGTGTTGGTGGCGGAATGGTTGAGGTCACACTTTACGGAAACCGCACTGTGAAAAGTGTCAAGATTAAGCCTGAGGTGGTTGACCCAGAAGATGTGGAGATGCTCGAGGACTTGGTTGCCTCTGCGGTTGGAGACGCATTAAACAAAATCTCCGCTGACGAAAAGGCAAAACTCCCAAACTTGGGAATGTAAAATTGTGAGATTGCCACTTTGATAAAGGAAGATTATGAGTGAATTTGACGAGCCGATTGAGAGGTTGATTGAATATTTCAGGAGTTTGCCAGGCGTGGGCAAAAAAACTGCTCAACGCTATGCTTTTTACATCCTCGAAAACAGCAAAGAAAAAGCACAAAATTTTGCGAATGCAATCGTGGAAGTGAAAGAAAAGGTCCGCCTTTGCAGTGTTTGCGGGAATTATTCTTCAAGCGAAATTTGCCCGATTTGCCAAAAGCGAAACAGAAAAATTGTTTGCGTTGTGCAAGAGCCAAAAGATGTGGTGTCAATGGAAAAAGTGAAAAGTTTTGATGGGGTCTATCACATTTTGTTTGGCACAATAAACCCTCTTGAAAACAAAGGACCAAACGACATAAGAATAAAGGAACTTCTCGCTCGCATCTCAAAAGATGGTGTGCAGGAAGTGATTATGGCAACAAACCCTGATGTTGAGGGTGAGGCAACTGCGATGTATATTGCGAAAATTTTGAAACCGCTTGGCGTCAAAGTTACTCGCCTTGCACAAGGAATTTCAATGGGCAGTGATATCGAATTTGCAGACGAAATCACGCTTGAAAAAGCGCTCAAAGCAAGACAAGAAATCTAAGGTGGCATTGCCACTTTTTTAATTTTCATTTTGATAAAATTTTTGAAGTAAAAAACACAAATAGGAAAAGTGTATTGCTTGCGAATTGTGATGCCAATTTGAAAAGGTGTCATGTTGCTTGACTTTTTTTATTGTGTTTGCTATATTGTCGATATATCAGAGGATTTTTTGGAGATTTTGCTATGGATTTAAAGAACGAAATTTTGAAAAAACTTGTAAAAAGTGTAAACGATTGCAATTTTGATGGTGCTGGAAGTCTCGTTGTAACTTTTTCCAATCGTCCAGATTTGTGCGATTTTCAAACAAATTATGCACTCATCGTGGCAAAAAATATGGGGATGAAACCTATTGAAGTTGCCGAAAAAATAGTGGAAAATATTGAAAAAAGCGAGTTTTTTGAGTTTTCTGTGGTTGCCCCAGGCTTTATAAACATCAAAGTGACGGACAAGGCACTTTCAGAATTTGCAAATTTTGTGAAGGCTGACAAAAACTTGGGCGTTGAGCAGGTCGAGAAAAAGAGATTCGTATTCTTTGATTATGGCGGAGCGAATGTCGCCAAGGAACTTCACGTGGGACATTTGCGTTCTCCAATTATAGGTGAGGCGCTCAAAAGATTGCACGCTGTTATGGGTGACAAGGTTTTGGCGGATGTGCACTTGGGAGATTTTGGACTTCAAATGGGGCTTACGGTGCTCCAACTTAAAGAGGATGGTTATCTTGATGCGTTTTTTGACGAAAATGTCAAAGATTACAGCAAAATCCCAATGCAAGACATCACTCTTGACCTTTTGAATGACGAATATCCAAAGGCAAGCAAGCGTAAAGATGTGGACAAAGAATTCAAGAAAATGGCAGACCTTTTCACGCTTTACATACAGCAACACAAAGAGCCGTATTTTTCCATATATAATAAGATAAAAGATTTGTCAGTGGCTGAGATTAGGGAAAATTACAAACTTCTAAACACCACTTTTGACCTTTATCTTGGTGAGAGTGATGCAGAGCCGTTTATTGATGAGACAATCAAAATCTTTGTTGACAAAAACCTTGCAAGAGAAAGCGATGGGGCACTTGTGGTCGATGTTGCAAGAGATGGCGAGCATATTCCAATTCCGAAGAAGAGTGAGGACGAACCGCAGAGATACAAAAACCCTATGCCACCAGCGATTATCAAAAAATACAACGGTGGAGATTTGTATGCGACCACCGACCTCGCGACCATTTTAATGCGAAACAGGGAATATTCTCCAGATGAAATCGTTTATATCACTGACAATCGCCAGTCGGTGCATTTTGAGCAGGTGTTTAGGTGCAGTAAACTTGCAGGGATTTCTCCAGAGAAGCAAAAGTTGACACACGTGGCATTTGGCACAATGAATGGTCGTGACGGCAAGCCTTTCAAAACGCGTGAGGGCGGAGTTGTCAGATACAAGGATGTGATAAATCTTCTTATTGACAGCGCAGAGAAGAAGTTGGAAGAAAACGGGATTGTGGGAGATAAGGAACTTGCAAGAAGAATTGGTGTCGGGGCGATGAAATTTGGGGATTTATCAAATGTTGTCGGCACGGACTATGTGTTTGATATGGACAAATTTATGTCTTTCGACGGCAAGACGGGTCCTTACATCCAATACACAATTGCAAGAATAAACTCCATTTTGTCAAAGGCTGATGCCCAGCCGAGTGAAGTTGATGTTCAGAATTTGGAAGAGAGAAAAATTGTGCTTGCAATACTCAAATTAAATTCTTCTTATAATGTTTGCTATGAGAACTATTCGCTCAACACTCTTTGCCTTGCGACTTTCGATCTTGCAAGTGCATTTTCAACTTATTACAACAACTGCAGAATTTTGTCAGAAAAAGATGTGAAGAGAAAAAAGAGTATGCTTGCTGTGTGTCTGCTTGTCAAAAATTGCCTTGAAAAAGCACTTTACACTTTGGGTATTGACAGCGTTGAGAAAATGTGATATTTTTAAGTGCTTGACGACAGAAAATTCCTAAAAATTTTTAAAAAGGTATTTACAAACCCGACATTTTGTGGTAAAATATGGTCAGTTAAGAGAAAAACACACGGAGGTGTTTATATATGAATGTTTCAAAAGTAAATGTTAATGCTTTGACAGGAAACGGAGTTAAAAATGGAGAAATTGTTGTGAGCCTTGGCGGGATGAACGCTTTGGAAGGTGTTTTGTCAAAGGGCGACGACAAACAAGAACAATCAGAAGAGATTGATGTGAACGCTGGCAGGGGGACATTTGGTGTTGATTGCAGAACTCCAAATGGAGACAAGACTGGAGAAGTGGAAATCTTGCTTGGTCTTCCAGAGGAGTTCTCAAAGCAAAGTTCCACTCAAAAAGCGGACTCAAAAACTTACAGTGATGGTATGTCAAGGTAAAATCGTGAAAAATTTTCACGATTTTTTTTAAATCGTTTTGAAAAAGATGTTTAATGTGTTATCATAAAAGCAGAAATATTTGGTTTTCTGGAGCAAATTGATGAAAAAGTTTAAACAATATCTTTATCCAGCCATTTTTGTGGAGGACGAGGGAAGATATCAGGTTATTTTTCCAGACCTTGGAATTTACACTGACGGAAGCGATTTGTCAGAGGCATATTTGTGCGCGAAAGAACTTTTGAGAGTCTATTTTTCTTATGTCCATAAATATGAAGTAGAATACAATCTTCCGACAAAATTTGAAGACTTTGTCAAAAAGTGCAAGAAGAACGAAATTCCTCTTCTTGTTGATGCATACGTGAATGACTGATATGTCTTTTGACAGATGTTTTGTCAAAATTTGAAGTTTTTCAAAATGAAATCTCTTGGAAAAGAGATTTTTTTGATTTATATTGTCGTTTTTGGGTGGGAAAAGAGTTTTTGAAAGGCAGGTGAAGTGAGATGAAAGAGTTTTTGCATTTTTTTGCTTTTATCTTCAATGCTTCGTTTTTGTTTAAATTTATCTTTCAAGCACTCAGCGATTTTGAAACAGTGGGCTCTGTGTAAGCGAAAAAGAAAAATATTCCAAAACATTTCTCGAAAACACTTGACTTGCACGCTTTATTGTGGTATATTTTGTTTGACACTTTCAAAGGGTGTTAGTTTTTTTGTTAGGAGAAAAAAGATGGCAGCACCAAAACGCAAAATTATTACGCTCGAATGCACAGAATGCAAAGAGAGAAATTATTCAACTGAGAAAAACACAGCAAACAACGCTGAGAGAATTGAGATTTCTAAGTTTTGTCCAAGATGCAACAAGCGTACAAAACATAAAGAAACAAAATAATGATTTTGGAGGATAGTATGTCTAAAAAGCAAAAAGTTCTCGAAGCGGAAGTGACAGAAGAAGGTTTGAAGGCAGAAGACAATAATGCCATAAACAATGCTGTTGCTGGAAACAAGACAGAGACCAAAAAGACAAAAGAAAAAGATAAATCCAAAGATAAAGAAAAAAACAAGAAGAAAGACAAGAAGGATAAGAAAGACAAGAAGAGTTTTGGCAGAAAGATAAAGGAAACCACTTCCGAACTTAAGAAGGTTACTTGGCCGACATTTGGAGAGGTTTGCAAAAAAACGGGCATTGTTATCGCTTTCGTGCTTATTGCTGGAGTTTTCTTGTATGGAGTGAACTATTTGCTTGGAGGACTTGTAAATCTCCTCATAAATGGCACTTGGGTTTAAGAAACTTCTTGGCGGAGGCTTGTTGTCTTTTTGCAGTCTGCAATAGGACATACTTGCAAAAATCAAAATTTTAAGGGGAACTAAAAAGAATGGAACATTCAAAAGAGCCTAAATGGTATGTGCTTCACACTTTTTCAGGATATGAAAATGTCGCAAAGGAAAACCTTGAGACCGTTGTTGAGAAGTTTGGTCTGCAGGACAGAATTTTTGATATTGTTATTCCAGAGGAAGATGTTATCGAAGAAAAAAATGGCAAGAAAAAATTGGTTACAAGAAAGAGTATGCCTTGCTATTTGTTTGTCAAGATGATTTATGGTGACGACCTTTGGCACAATGTCACAAGAACTCGTGGAATAACAGGTTTTGTTGGACCAAAGGGAAGACCATTGGCACTCACAGATGAAGAGGTCATCAAAAACAGACTTGAAAAAATCAAGGTTGAGACAGACATTGAAGTGGGCGACCAAGTGGAGATTGTTGAGGGTGCTCTTGACAAGATGATTGGAAAAGTTGTCTCTGTTGACACTGAAAATCAGAAACTTGTTGTCACTGTCGAGATGTTCGGAAGAGAGAACAATGTTGAACTTGAGTTTGGTCAAGTTCGCAAAGTTAATTAGTAAGGTTGATTTGTCCATAAAAATGTTAATGGTGTGTATATGAAATTCAAAAAAAATAAAGAAGAAAAAAAAGAAGCAGTTTTTGAAGATGTAAATTTTGATGATTTAGAAAAAAATTCAAAACATCAATCATCTCTTGGACCATTAGCAGAAATGCTTGATGAAATTGATGGCAAAAAATTAAATGACGAACAGCAAGACAATTTTCTTAGTTCAAATCCTTTAAAAAACAGGAAGCAGAAAAAACAGACAATGAGGAACACTATGCATCGAGGCATTGAAGGGTATTGGGTTGAACAAGGAAATAAAAAATCAAAATTTTGGAAGGAAATCAATCGATAATATTGAAAATTTAATATTTTGAGAGTAAAATCTCTTTAAAATATTGTCCTCGGCATGACACTAAACTGCTAGTTTTGTGGGAGAACTGGCCAAAGTTCAATAAAACCACATTAGGAGGAAGAAAAATGGCAAAAAAAGTTAAAGCAGTTGTAAAATTACAACTCGAAGCGGGTAAAGCCACTCCAGGACCACCAGTTGGTTCTTCACTTGGACCTCACGGTATCAACATTGCGGGCTTTACAAAGGAATTTAATGAGAAAACCGCATCTCAAGCAGGGTTTATCATTCCAGTTGTGATAACTATCTACGAAGACAGAAGTTTCACATTTGAATTGAAAACTCCACCTGCAGCAGTTCTTATCAAGAAGGCTATCGGTCTTGACAAGGGTTCTGCAAAACCAAACACACAAAAAGTCGGAAAAATCACCAAGGAGCAAATCAGGAAAATTGCTGAGACAAAAATGCCTGACTTAAACGCTTCTTCGATTGAAAGTGCTATGTCTATGATTGCTGGTGCAGCAAGAAGTATGGGCGTGGAAGTTGTTGACTAGGAAGGTGAATTATGAATAAAGGTAAGAGATACAATAAAAGCCTTGAAAGTTTCGACAAATCTATGTCTTACGACATCAACAAGGCGATTGACAATGTTATAAGCACGGCAACTGCGAAGTTTGATGAGACGGTTGAACTCCACGTTAAACTCGGAGTTGACGGAAGAAACGCCGACCAACAAGTTCGTGGCGTCGTTGTTTTGCCAAATGGAACAGGAAAGTCTGTCAAAGTTTTGGTTATTGCTCGTGGCGACAAGGCTGACGAAGCAGTGAAAGCGGGAGCAGATTTCGTTGGTGCTGAGGATATGGTTGCAAAAATCAATGGCGGGTGGCTTGATTTTGATGTTGCTATCACAACTCCAGATATGATGGGTGTTGTTGGTAGAATTGCAAAGATTCTTGGACCAAAAGGCTTGATGCCAAACCCAAAGAGCGGAACAGTTACAAATGATGTGACAAAGGCCATCAATGATGTTAAGGCTGGAAAGGTTGAGTACAGATTGGACAAGACAAACAATGTTCACGTAATCATCGGCAAAAAGAGTTTCGGCCGTGACAAACTCATTGAAAACTTCAACACAGTTATGGACGCAATTGTCAAGGCAAAACCTGCAGCAGCGAAAGGTCAATATATCAGAAGCGTGACTTTGGCTTCGACAATGGGCCCAGGCGTTAAGGTTTCTTACAATGTTTAAGATTTAAAGCAGGCGTCGTCCTGCTTTTTGTCGCTAAAAAGACCTACTTTTTTTCGACAATAAAAGTGCTTTTATTTCAGCATAGGAATAAAAGTCCTTCGCAAAATACTTTTAAAATTTGAAGTGCATTTCATTTGACTTGCACAGCAAATTTAAGTTAAAATATGTTCTATAGAAAAAATAGACTATTTAAGGAGATTTTACTTATATGAAACTTAAAAGAAAAAATCGCTCCGTGCTCTTTAGAGGAATGGTGCTGGCAACAGCCTTGGCTTTTTCCGTGCTTTGTTTTCCAGTGAAAGAGATTGTTGTTTCCGCTGAGCAGTTGGATGAAAACACTGATTACACCTATATGACAATCGGGACAAGAAAGGAAGAAGTTTCCACAACTGTGACAAAAGGTGCAACTTATGTCATTCCAAAGGCTTACATCGGAGGAGATAGAGAGTTTGTTGTAGGTGGAGAGGTCCCAGAAGATCCAGATTTCGGCTCTGGTGTAACTCTTAAGTCATCAAAAATCACAGTTAAGTACAGTTCGGATGTGCTTGGTGGAGTTAAGGATGGCGTGGCAGTAAATTCTGCAGAAGAGACAGACTCAGACGGGTTTGTCACTGTTTCTGGAGACAACCAATTTTCATTTACTGCAAACAAAGTTGGCTCTTACACCGTGACATATTCCTACACATATGAAATTGGCGGGGTAAGTTACACAAACAACTATGACCTCACAGTGACAAGCGAAATCACAGATGCAGACATCAGTTTTGAAGATAACTCAAAAATTATTTTGCCAAGCATTCTTGATTTGTCAGAGGCAAAAAAGAGTGATGGCTCTTACAAAGATATGTACATTCCATTGCCAGAACTTACTGATGACGACGGAAATGAAATTGACACAACTGCTGAGGATTTTGAATTTATCACTTCAAGCACAAGCGTTGGAACAACTGGCAAAGCAAAACAACTTTTGATTCAAGTCAGTGCAAGCACAAACACCACAAGGGTTGAAGTTTCGGGAGATGCTGAGAGCGGATTCTATATCGCAGGCACAGTCTTCTCAGATCCAAACTATGGTGCAGGAAAATACACAGTCACATATTCTTATTACGAAAACGGCGAATTTATTGCTTCGACAACAAAAACTTCACAAGTTTATTCAGAGCAAGATTCATATTATGAAGATTATGCACTTAGACTCCAACTTGATTCAGATTTCACTGACGACGGGCAAACTGGTGTTGAGTCAACTTTGCCAACTGCAAGCGGTTTGACATCTTCTTCAACTGATCCTGCAAGTGAGGCTGTTGATATTTATTACACAGTGACAGTTTATTACAAGACTTCAGTTTCTGGAAAATATCAAGTTATCGATGCAACAAAATATAATCAAGAAGCGGAAGAAAGGGGAGAGGATCCAGTTGTTGATGAAGAGACAGGGGCACTTATCGACCCAACAAGATTCACTCCACTTGATGACGGTTACTATTCATTTGTTTATGAGGCATATGATTATTACTATGACGATGATGCAGGAAAGGATGCTTCAGTAAACAGAGACCACTATTACAAAACAGACCTTGGAAGATATGAGTTTGTAAATATCAAAGATGAAAGAGCCCCAACTCCAACAGTTTATGTTGCGACAAAGGATGGTTCTTTGGACGATGAGGATGCTTCTTCAAAAATTGCAACAAGAGCAAATCCACAGAGCGTGATCGTTTATGCGATTGGAATTGACGACAATGTTTCAAAGGCTGGAGAAGACGGAGTTGTTCTCACAAGAAGAATTATGACAGATGAAACAGTTGCAAAACTTACCCTTTCTTCAACAGACGAAAGAGATTACAGCGACTACAACCTCATCTTCAACTATAGAGGCCGTGACGGACTTAAAAATTATAACTACCTTGTAAGAAAGCAAATTGAAGCCGAAGAAGTGCCTGTTGAGGACACAGAGGAGGCAACTTTGGCTTGGCTTGCTGAAAACAAATATCTGATTGTTGTTGACAATGCAAATTATGGAACAATCTATGACCTTTTCAAAGATGCAAATGTTTTTGACGGAACTGTCACAGATGCAGCAACTGCACTCACTTGGTTTAAGAGTGATGCCGCACTTGAAAAAGGTTTCGCATATGTAGATTGCGACCAAACATTCGGTGCTTCTGCTTCAACAACTGGTGGAATGGGAGTTGGACAATATTATATCCACTACATTGCAAAAGATGCAGCAGGAAATGAAACAGACATCACAAAGAGAATTTATATTCGTGAATTTGAAGATGTTGAAAGCCCAGATATCACTTTCTCAACTTCACTTGCTGACTCATATTTGCCAACATCCACAATCTCTTTTGATGCTCCAACAGCATCAGACAACATTGACGAAAATATGTCAATGAAAGTGATGTATAGATATCTCAATGAGGAGGGAGAAGTTGTCACAGTCTATGACGAAGACGGCTCGACTCCAATCTCAACAGAAAACTTGTCAGACCTTTGGACAGATTTGGGAACAGACCCAGACCTTGACTCAGTTAGAGATGACAACAACACACTTATCACAGAGAAATATTCCGCATACCACAGCGGTGATGATGACGGCTATGTTGATATAACAAGTCAAAATGCAACTTCTTACACAATCGACTTGTCAGAAGTTAAGGGAGCAACAAAGTTGCAAATTGTTGCGTATGTTTATGACGATATGGGAAATCCAATGCTTTACGGACAAACTATTGACATCACAAACATCCAAGACAATTATCCACCACAACTTTTGAGAGTAAATTCTTCTGAAAGCACTTTCATCACAGAATATGACCAAGGTGCAACAATCGCTCTTCCACAAGTTGTTGTGGCTGATGATGCTGTTGGCTATATGACATATGATGTAAAAGTTGATTACATCAAGGACGGCGAGAGATACACCCGCACAGCAAGAGAATCAACTGCTGACAGACAAAATCAAGAAGGAATGGGAGTTTTCACAGTTAATGCAGGCGAGTTTGTCGCAGCAAATGAAGGAAACTACCAAGTGAGCATCGCAGTTAAGGATGCAAACAACAAGACAATTGTTGTATTTACAAACTACACAGTTTCTGCAAGAGCAATCGTTCAAGAGCCAACAATCACATCAACTTTTGAAAGTCAAACGGTTGAACTTGATGACAAGCCAGTTATTGAAATCCCAACTCCAACAGTAAGTTTTGAACTTGGCGACAGTGTGACATATGACACATACTCTGCGGACGGATATTCAGGAGATGCGACATATGTTGTGAGAGGTTTGAATGCCGACGGAAAGGCTACAAACTGGACAACAACTGGTGCAAAAGTTACAAACAGCACATTCACTCCAGACGCAACTGGTGAATACGAAATTCAATACTCAGTAAAACTTGAAGCATACAACCAAAATGTATTCAAATACAATGAGGGTGGTTTGCATTACGACAATGAAAGCGACACAACAACATACACTGAAGCATACTATTCTCGTAACGATATGGAAGGAATAAGAGTTCGTATCGCTGAAAATGGTGACTATCAAATCGAGGATGCAGATAGGTATTATGTTATAAGAGTTGTTGACGGTGAGGCTAAACTTTACAATGCGGTTAACTCTGACTATGAAATCGATGCAGAAATTGACCCAGATTCTGACTTGAGTTCAGGTGACAACTTGTATCAAGTTGATTTGGAGCAATGGGTTAAAGATTTGAGATATTACAACTTGAAATCTGACATCTACACAATCACAGTGACAGACACTCAAGGACCAAGTGTTGCAAATTACAATTACAGCGACCAAGAGTTTATGACAGTTGAAGATTTCCAAGCAAACGGAATCACGGTTTACGGAATTGAAGCAACTGATGCGAGCGGAATTGATTGGACAAAGTCCCAAGTTGTGTTGAGTTGGAAGAGAGCAAACGGGACTTCTGCTGGTGACACTGGTTCAACCACCTACAGAGGAGAGGATGCTGCAAAGGATAACACATACAAATCTTCAGCATCAAACTTGAACGGAACTTACACAATCACCTACACAGTTTATGATTTGAAAGGAAACAGCACAACTGCAACTTACACAATCAGTGTTGGTGACAATGAAGATCCAAAAATCACATTCCCAGAAGACTTTATCAAGACAAGTTACACGCTCAGAGACCAACTTGTAATTGACCTTGACCCAACAAAAGTGATTATCACAGACAACAACCCAATGCCAGAAGATGCAACACCAAGAGTTAAACTTGTGAACACTTCAACAAACGAAGAAGTTAAATACAGCGTTGAGGGAACAAAATACATCTTTGACGCATTTGATTCCTCAGATGATTATGGTGTTGGTTCTTACACTTTGACAATTGAAGTTGAAGACGCCGTTGGTCGTGTGACAACAGAAGAATTTACTTTTGATGTCACAACAGAGACAAGAGACAGCACTGAGACATACAAGATTGTCGGAACAGTTTTGATTGTCGTTTCTGTTCTTGTGCTTGCAGGTGTGATCATTTACTTCATCGTTTCAAAAGTAAAACTTGACAAAGAGCTTAAGAAATAGTCAAAATATTATGGAATAAAAAAAAGACTGAAATTTTGTTCAGTCTTTTTTTGCGATTTAATAAAATATTTAGAATTCAAAGTATTTTTAACCACGCATAAATTGAAGGGAACTCCTGAATATTCAAAAAGAATACAAATTGCTATTGCATATGAAAAGCAAAAAGAGGAAAAAGTACCTCATCTCAGAAATTGTTTTTGCCCTAGATGCGGTAACACTCTTGTTCGAAATAATAAATTAGGGAAAAATGTTAAGCTGATTCAAGGAACAACTGCGGAATGTG
The DNA here is from genome assembly GCA_944381175.1 of uncultured Clostridia bacterium. GTDB lineage: Bacteria > Bacillota > Clostridia > Christensenellales > UBA1242 > Caccovivens. Next base: position 96,756 of record CALWKD010000020.1, read on the forward strand.
GGGTTTGCCACCTTAGAATTGATGTGGGAGATAAAAAGGCGTCTGCTGAAAGGCGAGTTTAATTTTTGAAGCCTTAAAGTATGGCAAATATGCGTAAAAAAAGAATGATGTTTGGTTTTTACATCATTCTTTTTTTTATTTAAGACTGTAAGAATTCGTCTTATTTTACTTAACTGAAATTTTCTTACGCAATTTGACGATTATCAAAACTATCACAAGTGCAAGAATTACTGCAACAACAATTATAATTATTGAAGCGGTGTTCATAGGCTCGTTTTTAACAATCTTATAACTGTAAAGCAAATTTCCGCTTGGTGACACAATTTGCATATAGAATATTCCAGAATCAGTTCGGTCGATGTTTATGGTTGCCTGACCTTGCGACTGACTTGTGATATTCGTGGTGTAGTAGGTTTCAGTGAATTCTCCGTCCTCGGTGTATTTGAGAACTCGAACCACACATTCACCCATTTCAGCGAATATGTTTGCTTGGTTGAACACAATATCAACTTGCTTTGTTGTGCCTTTCCCTTCTTCAACCGAAATGCTTAGAGGTGCAGCGCCTACTTTAATTGTAACTTCAAAGGTCCAACTTGTTGGGACTGCACTTGAATTGTAAGTGTTGTCATTTGAATTCACGGTGATCACATATCTTCCAGCACCTGTCTTTTCGTCAAGGTAGGAGAGTGGCAACTCGGTCATATATGCTTTGTCACCCAATGTCAATGTGTCGACATTTAAGGTTCTTCGCAGCGTGTCAGTCACATCTCTTCCGTCTTTAACGACCTTTTCAATGTAATAATTTGAGTATTTGTTTATGATGTAGGAATATTTGTATTCGTTTGCACTAAGCAAAGTGAATTGGTAAGTCTCTTGACGAATTTGACCTATACTCGAGTCATTGCTTGTCGCTGTGAAGAAGATTTCATAGTATCCAGATTCGGTGAATACGTAGTTGATTTTTCCGTCATAATCTTGAATTATTCCCTTTTGGGAGATTTCATCGTTTGTGAGGGTTGTTCCATTTTTTGTGATTGTTATGGTTGGATATCCACCTTCTGCATAGAATTCCGAGCGAGTCGCCTTATCCACACTGAGCACAACTCTATCATTGTAAATCGCTTGTTTGATTGGAGTTCCAGTGACAGTTTCTCCAGTTGAAGCGTCGGTTGAGGTGACGGTGAATGGAACATCTTTCAAGAATATGAATGTCATATTTTCAGTTTGTCCAGTGTAGCCATAATTAAACTTTTGCACATTTCCCGCCAAATCGTAGAGCGAAATCGTGTATTTGCCAGAGTGGGTCAAATAGATGTAATTGTAATCTTTCCCGTTCTCAGTTTTTGAATAGATTGTTGGGTTGAGTTCCACTCCGTCTTTGACAAGTCTGATTCTTATCTCGTTTTGCTCAATTCCATAGTATTTTGTCCATTTGAGTTCAATTCGGTCAAGTTGGGAGTAATCTTGTGGAACATAGAATCTCTTTGTAGTCAAAGTTATCAGATTTTCGGAGTTTTCGGTGTTGTTTATGATTCCATTTTCATTCTTGTAGGTGAAGAATTCTTGAACAAAGTTTTCTGAATCAGGGATGTAAGAGATTGCAATTCTAGTTTCAAAAGCAGGAATGTTGCCCAGCGTTTCGCCTTCGTCGTCCTTGTTTGTGATGAGGTAAATTTCTGTGGCAATTCCATCTTCTTCAATGGTCCTTTCAAGTCTGTAATCAATTTTTTGTTCTTGATTGGTCTTGATGTTTATTGCGTCGCTGTTTGTGTAATAATCAACATTCACGATGTAGTGATTTGAATATTGTGCGGTAACTTTTCCGTCTGCATCTCTGACGATATAGATTGTGCCTTGCTTTTCAACAATTTCTGTCACACCGTTTATTGTTTTTTCAATCCAGAAGGTCGAAGTCAAAGAGGACAGATTGAAGGTGTAGATTTGGCTTGTCGGAACATATTCAAAGATGTAAGTTGAGTTGCTTAATTCATTTATCATATAGGTTTCGTCATACCAAATCTTGAGGTAGTAAGTCATCATCTCGTCAGTTGTGTTTTTCATCACTGTCCCTGACGGTGCTTCAGTCCAATTTATTCCATCTGTGCTGATGGAGTATTTGATTGGGAAGAAAGTCGTGTTGTTTGAGTAGAGCAGTGTGATTTCGGAGAAGTAGCCAGATTCGCTCGAACTCTCACCAGAGATGATTGTGCTTGTGACATTGTTTCGGCTGGCATCCAAAAGTTTAAACTCACCAGGCTCGTTGTTTTCTCCAGCAGGGCTTGTTTCGGAAGTTGTGACATTTGGAGTTGGCAGTTCGTTGTAAAGCACAACATAAATTGTCTTCACAAGGTTTGTCAAATCATTTCTGTCTTTCACCTCAATGGCAAAACTATCATTGTAAGTGCCAGTTGTCTTGGTCGTCTTCAAGGTGAGTGTTGTGATTCCGTCAGAACCTGCATAAGAACTTGCGGTTGCGTTTGTCAAGGTGTTTTGAATCTGTCCGCCAATCACATCGTAGACATCGACCGAATATTTGCTTGGATTGTAATTGTATATAAAGCCGTCTTGTGTGATGTAATACAAAGTCCCTCTCTCGTTGTAATAAGCATAAAGGTCGTTTTCTGAGGTTATTTCGGTCGAGATAATTGTCTCGCGATACAAGTGTATCTCTTTGTAAGAAGTGCCGTAGTTGTCGACATATTCATAGACGATTCTTGTGTTTGGAGTAAATCCAAGTGAAGCGTTTATCTCAAAGGTGAGATAACCAAATGTGGAATCATAGGAAACGGAAACATTTTCATTTTGAGAATTTCTCCAAATAGTCGACAAACCAAGTTTGTTTGTTTTGTCAAACAGAATTGATTCCTGGGTTGAGCCTGTTGCCGTAACTGAAATTTTGACCGATGTGACAAAGGTTTGAGGAGTTGTTGTGCTGTTTAGTTGGGTGTCAGTTGGCTGATTAAACCTTATATATTCTCTTGTTTGAGTGTCGGTTAGGGTCGCTGGCAGGCTTACATTTCGGATATTGATATAAAACGCATCGGAAGATTGGTTTTCTCTGTTGTAGAAAGTGATTGCGTTTTTGTATCTTGTGCTTGTTGAACCGTCAATCAAATCTTGGATCTCAATTCTCGTCACATTTTCACCGACAAATTCGTAGGCGTGAGTTGGGTCCCAAGGGGTAAGCATCAAATATCTTGTTTCTCTTGTTCCGCTTGGTGAGTAGGTGTCAAGTCTAAATTGTGCCCAGACATCTCCGAAATAATTTATGCTCTGCAATTGGAAACTTGTCCTTGAGTAGATGTTGTTTATTGCACCATTCTGTCTTGCTTCAAGATAATCTGCAGAGGTGTAGGCTGTGTTTATTGTTTCGTCGTCGGTGTTGTATGAATAGGAAATCAAATCAACAGTCTCACTGCTTGAGGTAGCGTTGTAACTCGTCACATACACAGTGTAAATTGACAAATTTCCTGCAAGGTCGGTCTCAATGACTTGATAATAAGAGTTTGTGTCGAAGCCAGTGAACGAAGTGTTGTCAATATCTGTGAAGTTTGAAGCGTGGAAGTTTTCGGGAGAAATTTCTTGCTCATAGTTGTTGTCATACTTGGTGTTTTCTCCGTCCGAATTTTCAAACTTGCCGACGTATGTTTTGTAGTCTTTGTTTTGTTTCAAGGTATTCACAAAATCTTGACTCACCACATAGGAATAATATGCAAAGTTTCCAGTGCCGTTGCTTATGTTGTAACTTGTTTCGGACAAGTCTGAGGTCGTGCCTCCAAGAGCGGTTTGATAAACTCTGAGAGCAGACTCAGTTAATGTAGGAATGAGATTTCCCGCGGTTGTTTTGCTGACCAAGTTTTGAATGTTTGTGCTTGGAGCAGATAGGTCAACATTGATACGCTTTGTAACCTTGGAATAGAACCTATCGTCGTGGTTTTTGTATTGCATTGTTATGTCGACATATCCGTTGTTTTCGTAAATGTTCAGAAGTTCAAGATTGATTTGGGCGGTGTATGTGCCATTTTCAAGAGTTGGTTCTTGTGCCCAAGTCGCAGGAACAGGGTTTGGATTTCTGCTTGTGGCAAAGGTGATTTCATCAATATCAATTTCGGCGATATAATCAGACCCTGCATCCCAAGTCAAGTTTATTATAGGTTGATTCGTGTAATAGTTTTCAACATTGTTTGAAACTGTGGAGCGTAAGGTCTCGCCAGTCGTTGATTGAGCAATGAAATCAGGGTTTGTTTTCTGAATCTCAAAACTGAAGATAAGTGACTGATTATAACTATTTTCTCCGATTTCAAGTCCAAAATTCCCCTGGATTATCTCAACAAAATATGTGCCTGGCTCTGAGAGATAGTTAAGTTGAGTTCCGTCCAAGCGATAGAAATTTAAGAAGCCATTTTCATTTGCAACGACAGAGTCCAATCTTCCACTGTCATTTATTGCGGTCATTGCGTACGGGTCAACCGCATCTGCTTTGATTTGTTCCACAGTGGTGTCTTTGTAGATTCTTGCAAAGATAGCATATTCTCTTATGACCTCGCCAAAGTCGTTCATTGAAAACTTGTTCATCGTGTCGGTGCCAGAGTCCTCGTCGAAGTCGTAGTTCACATCAAAGTCATATCCGCCTTCAAGAGTCTCCATATTTGAATAGGTGGTGTATTTGTATTGTGGAACATAAACATACACAGGAAGCATATTTGTTGTGAGAATTGTTCTTGTGTTGTCGTTGTTGTAAATGGAAGAGCCTGTTGAGTTTCCATTTGGGCCATCTGGGAATGTGACAACCAAACTTGCATTTTGTTTGTTGTCATACATTGAGACAAAGATGTCTCCGCCTACCAAACTTTCAAGGTGAGAACCATTTTCATCTGTGACAAGGTCAGGGTTTTTCACAACCTCATTTCTGTCCACTGTGAAGATGAAAGTTCTTTGGTAGAAATCGTTTGAATTGTAATATTCTCGTGATGGGTCGGACTCGTCCACATAATAAGTCCTTGTGATTTCATATCTTCCTTCAGTTGTGATATTTTCCGAGTTCAAGCGGATAGGCTCTTCTCTTGTCTCCGTGTCACCATTGACGCCGTTGTATTCATAGACGGTGGTTGTGGTGGAGGTGTCGGAGATTTCATAATAGTGGTATACTGTGGTGGAGATTGTCTCTCCGTCCTCATTTGTCTCTGTGATTGTCCGCGTGCTTTCTTGGTAAGGATAATATTTGATCACCACGGAAGCAACCTGAATTGTTATATCTCCGTCAATCTTTGTCGGAATGAAGGAGAGTGAGAAGTTTTTGCTCAAACTTGTCGGACTGAGATAGGTGGTTTTCACTCTTTTGTTTTCGTCCTCAACTCCGCTTTCGTCTTTATAATATTCTTCTTCGGCAATGTTTGACGAAAGGACATCAGTTGAGCCGTTTGAGTTTTCGTAGGTTATCATAAACTCCGAATCATCAAAACTGATAAGAATTGTTTGTGATGCGCTGTAATAATTTGTGTATTGGAGCACAGAATTTTCATTGTAACCTGTGAGGAATTTTGTGTTTGAAGCGTCTCTTATCAAAATTCTGAAAGTCATTTCCTGCAAATCAACAAATTCTCTGCTGTAAACACCAGTCTGTGCAGTGTAGTCAACGTGGTCCCTGTCAATGTAATAGGAGAGTGGATTGATTGGAATTGTCACATACATTCCAGAATAGTTTGTCAAACCCTCCAAATCTGAGCCTGCTGTGCTTGTCCTGCAAGTTATTTGTTGCATATACTTATTTGCGAAAAGTTTGTTGTAAATTGTGTCGTAGATTTCTTTTGAGACCTTTTTGTCGTAAGTCTTGAAAAGTTCGTCTGTGAGTTGTGACTCATCGATTGAGCCTGGGTCATAGTTTGAGAAATAGTTTTGAGAGTCGAAGTTTTGGATGAAGATTCCTTTATATTGTCCCCAGTACAAAGTTGCGGACTTTGAGATGTAAATTGAGGAACTGATGATGCTGTATTCGTCTTCATAGACTGCAAAGACAGGCGATGTGTAGTCGATTATGTATAATTCAACCGAGTGATTGCCCGCAGAATCATAAACATCCACCAAGTAAAGTCCAGCCTCTGTGAAGACATATTCAGAGGAAATTGTTCCAGAAGTCAAGAAATCTTTTGAGTTTCCTTTGTATTCCAACCAAATGTTGGAATCTGTTGACATATTCAAAAATGCGTTTATAGGCAAAACTGACGCGTCTCCCAAAGCATTCAACATTGTTTCAATGGTTGAGGAAACAGATTCGGTGTCTGTTCGGCTGTAATATTGCCCAGTCGAAAGGCTGAAATATCTGTAATATGCGTAAGTCTTTGCACCGCTTGCTTTCTCATCCCAAGAAAGCACGATGTTTTGATTGGTTGAGACTCCAGTCACAGTTGAGACAACAGTGTAATTTGTTGAGTTTGTGATTGCGGAGACGTTTGTTGCCATAATATTTTGGATAGGCGTTTTGTCAATTGTGAAACTTTGTTCCCTGAAGAAACCAGTGTTTGAGTCTATGGAAGAGTTTGAAGAGGTCATTTCATTGGTGAAATACATTCTGATTGTGTAGTGAGCATTGTCCTCCAAGATTCTCACATCGGCTTCGCCAGTGGATGAAAGACTTTCAAAAGTCACTCCGTTTCTTCCGCCATAACTTGAGAGATAGTTGCCACTGAAATCTCTTGCATAAATTCTTATGGTCACATCCTTGTTGTAAGGGAAATTCTGTGTCAAATCGGTGATTCGGACGCTTTTATTGACGAAAGTGTCGCTGAAGACCTCCGTCACAACATCATCTTCCTCAACTTTCTCCGTTTGAACGCTGATTGTTGGCAGGTCTTTGGTTATCTCAAAATAGAACACTTGATAGAAGGTTGTTGTGGTGGAGAGTGTCGTCTCATTTGTGTAATAGTTGTTGAAGTTGTAAGCAATTATGTAAATGTATTTTCCCGCTGTGCTCTCTGCTCTGCCGACAAAACTCGTGCGATAAAGAGTTTCACCATTGAGTTTTTGGATGGTTTCGGTGTAAGCATTTGAGACTCTTGTCGTGGAGTAGATATAACTTGTTATGCTCGAACTGAGTGAGGCATTTGAAGAAAACCTGATAGGAGTTTGGTTTGTTTTGACTGCCTCTTTGTCACCGATGTAATCAACAACATTTCGGATTAAGAAAGTTGTGTTTCCAGTCTCTTGTGAGTAATTTTCGTTGGAGTTTATAAATTCGCTTGTGATGTCCGCACTCTTGTCGAAGGTCGCGTCTTGGAAGTTGTAATCTTTAAGTTCTGCGACTGGGCGAGTCCCAGACTCATCTCGCTCGCCGTCAATGTCGGTGTAGTTTGCTTGGTAGCCATACACATAAACCATAACTCTTTTTGTTATGTTCGACATTGCAGTGAGGTTGTTTTTCTGCAACGAGGTTGTCCCGTCAGAGCCTTGGAATTGAACAATTTGAATGTCATTAAAGGTTATGGTGTAATTGCCGACATCAGTGAAATACACCTTGCAAAGATTTGACTCCGCATCTGAGGTGATGTAGACAATGTCATCTCCAGTTGTGACAATGTTTTGTGTGTCCTTATCAAACAAAATGTTCTCGGTGTAGGTGCTGTTTGAGATGTCTTTGCTTATGGAAAGTTCAAATCTTGTGTAATCAAATTCTATGTATGGAATTTTGTTCGCCGTACTTTCAGAGGAGTAGTTGTAATAAAGATAATAAGCATAGGTCAAACTTGTTGAATTTGAGATTGAGACAGAGTGGTCGAAATTGAAGCGGTCGATATTTGGTCTGTTATTTGTCAGATATTGGTCTCTGTCCACAACATAGAAGGAATATGTGATGTCTACAGTTCTGTCAGTAAAAAGTATTTCATCCAGTGCAGCAGTGCCATTGTTGGATTGGAAGAGAGTAATGGTCAGGGTGAGAGTGTAAACACCTTCCACAATCTCTCCGTCTTGGAAGAGGCCGATTTCGTTTGCTCCTGCTCCAGTTGAGTTAAAGACCATTTCGAAGCCTTGCAAAGGAGAGAGTGCATTTGGGAAAGAGTGCCCTCCACAATCTTGAATAAAGTTTTTGTCGTCAAGATTGATTGACTCTCCATTTCGATAAAGGCTGATTGGTCCGATGTTATAATAATAGAAGAGTGAGAGGTTGTTTTCGTCAGGATAGTAGACGCAGTTGAAAATCTCGTTTGATGCATCTGTGTTAACTTGGCTTCCGTTCATTGCGAGAGAAAGTTCAAGATTGGTCTCGTTTCCACTTTCCACGAAATACATAAAAGTATCTTCATCAATCAGACTTGACGGATTGGAAATGTCGCCAAGCGTGTCCTTGACCAAAAAATAATCAGGGGCATTGTTTGTGATTGCCTGATTGTAGGACGTGTCTTCTGCAAACACTTGACTGTTTTCATTTTGTGACAGTGTGAAAATTCCTGCACCAAGAAAACAGAGTGCAAAGAAGGTGTAAAAGACATTTTTAAATAAATTACTTTTCTTTTTCATAATTCACTCCTCAAATCTAGAAATATTTTATCACAAAGAAAAAATAATTCAAAATAAATATGAGATATAATTATTATAAATAATATATATTATTTAATACATAAAACAATTTTTAAATTCATTTAATATGTGTTTTTGTTCGATTTTTTTATCACAACAATAAAATAATTAAAATTAAAATGGTAAAAAATAATAGAAAATTAAATTTTTAATTAAAAAAATACATCAAAAATAATAAAAAATATTCAATTTTAACTATTTTTACAATAAAAATACACATTTTTTAATTATTTTTTTAAATTTATATAAAATAAAAATATGAAAAATTTTATAAGAAATCTTCTTCTATATATAAGTGCTTTTGTCCCAATGTATTTTTTGGTCTTTGTCAAACTGATTGTGGAGATTGTGAACGACAACCTATCTTTCAATGTGTTGAACACCATAAACTTTGTCACGCTTCTGCTTTTGATAATTTCTGGTGCATTTGGACTCTGGTGGAATATATGGTCAAACGGCGGTGAGGTGCTTGAGATTGAGATTATCTCAAGAAAAAACACCACCGACCAGCACTTTTTTGGCTATTTTTCACTTTTTGTCTTTTTTGCCATTCCGCTTGACTTGTCCTTGGTGAGTGCATACTGTGTTTATGTTCTCGTTTTGATTTTTATTGGAATCGTTTATATAAACAATTCCCTTTATTACATAAATCCTCTTCTCAATCTTTTGGGTTACAATTTTTATGATGTAGAATACAAGGTTGAAGGACAATCCGAGATAAAGACATCAAAAATGTTTTACAAAGGAGACCTTAAAAATGAGACTCAAAAGTGTCGTGTAAAGATAAAAAACGAACATCTGTGCTTTATAGAAAAGTATAAAAAATAAAGAATTTATTTCTTTTTTGATGTAAAGAAAAAACTAAAAAGTGGCAAAATTTAATGTTTTTACTCCCAAAAGTGTTGATTTTCACTGTTTTTTAAAAAATTGATTTTTTTGATGTCACATTTTTTTACTTTTGTCCTTGGCATTAAAAATTTTGAGGAACTGTTTGTGCTTAGGCTTGACGCAAGTGTGGATGTAAAAGCGAGGATGATGTGCATTTTGTGGTGTTTTTTGTTTTGGAAGTGATGAAAATTTGTTTGCTTGGAAAGAATTTGTTATTGACAAAATATGGAATTAGGTGTATTATATGACTGGTTTAAGAGAGGTGAAAAATGAGAAACGAAAAAGATAAATATATTGAAGAGTTGGAAGATATGGTGATGGAACAAATGAGCGAAGGGTTGATTGCTCCGCTTTGCGTGAAGTTGAAGAACAATGAGAAATTGTTTAAGTTTATCAGCGACAGGGAGTTTGCACCAGCCGTTGGCAGACCAAACAAAAACTGTGACAAGATCAAAGAGCGTATTGCACTTCAACTTAAAGCCTACAAAGATATAATAGAAAGATTTAGCAAGTTTGAACGTTTGCCAATCAGCGACACTGTGCAACAGGCAATATTTGAAAAGGCAACCATTCTCAAAGATTACGCAATCAAGTATGGTTACAACGAGGAAGCACTTGCACTTTTGAGAGTTTTGAAAAACGAAAAACTTGTCGGTGAATTGTCAGTGGCAAGCGTTGGGAAAGATATCTTGGCCGTTATCACAAATTATGGAAAACGAACAATTCTCGAAAATGGTGACGGCTTCAAGGGCAATGTCGACCAAATTATTGTCGATGTGGTCGGCGGAAGATATGGCAAAGATACAAAAGACGCTCTTCCAATCAAGAAAATGGAAAGCACTTATGCAAACACCACTGTCCAAAAAGGAGATGTTGTTTTCAAAATCGACGGGAGTTACCAATGGAAGTCTGACGGCGGGAGAGTGTGAGAAAAGTTTTGCTTATTGTTCTACGCTGTGACTTCAATATGGCTATATAAGATGTAAATTATAAAGAAATATATATTATATATAATAAAGGAGCACTGCAATAAGGCAATGCCTTTTTTGATTGGTAATATTTTGGAATCTATTGAGAATGACCAAATACTGCCACTATTGCTGTCGAGTGGTCTGTTGTATGGTTGGTTTTGTGGACTAATTTGTACTATTTGAAAGTCTGTGTTTTGAATGAAAAGAGTGGGTTTTGAGTCCACTTTTTTTGATTTAAAGAGCATAACTTTGAGAAAATTTTTTAACTTCTTCAAGAAATTTCAAACTTTTTTAAAAATTTTTTGAGAAAATTTTGGCAAATTTTGGGGCATTTTTACGAACACACGGAAAGACGTCTGCCGATTTTTAAAAATCCTAAAAAAAAGTTGAAAATTTTTAAAATTTTTTTGAAAAAAGTGTTGACAAAGATTTTCCCATTGTGCTAGAATATGCTCGTTGACACCGAGAAAAGCAAACGAATGAAATAGTTTGCCCGTCAACGAAAGTTCTTTGACAACTACATATTTTGAAGATTAAAGTCAAATATTTATACGAGTATAAACTTTTTAAACTAATTAGTTTTATTTGTAATACGATATTTGCATACTCAAATTAAGTCGAGTAAGAGTTATCGAAAGATAACAAGCGAAAATGCTAAGAAAATCCAAAATCTAAATGATTAAGCTACAAAGAGCATATAGGGAATGCCTTGGCACTAGGCGCCGATGAAGGACGTGATAAGCTGCGATAAGTTGCGGTGAGGTGCACATAACCTGTGACCCGCAAATGTCCGAATGTGGAAACACAGCACTGTTAATACGGTGTTATCATTACACGAATACATACTGTAATGAGGGGAACTCACTGAACTGAAACATCTAAGTAAGTGAAGGAAAAGAAAGTAAACAACGATTGTGGGAGTAGTGGCGAGCGAAACTGCAAGAGCCCAAACCAAGAGTAGAAATACTTTTGGGGTTTAGGACCTCTATAAAAGAGAAACGACGATAGGTGAAGATTTCTGGAAAGTTATACGAGACAGGGTAAAAGTCCCGTAACCGAAATTGAAGTTTCCTTGAGAGGCACCAGAGTAGCACAGGACACGTGGAATCCGGTGTGAAGATGCGAGGACCATCTCGTAAGGCTAAATACGACCTAGTGACCGATAGCGAATAGTACCGTGAGGGAACGGTGAAAAGAACCCCGG
>CALWKD010000021.1 GCA_944381175.1 uncultured Clostridia bacterium
TAAACTTATTCTATTTTCTCTAGAGCAATAATAAAACAAAAGAAAAAGAGTATATTTTAAGATAAAACTTAATTTATACTCTTTTCTTTCTCTAAAAATACCGCTAGTTTCAAAATTGCTTGACTAACGTGGAGGTTTTTTGTATTATTTTGCAAAAACGAAAAATTGCTTTAAGTGACAACATTAACCAACATAACCTCTCAAATAATTTACCAATCAACCATCCGTCGCCGAAGTGGAGAATAAAAAATTTTTGTATAAATATGCAAAAATTGTTTGGTTTATTCATTTTGATGTGGTATCATTGAGATGTGAAAGGAATGGTGAGATGTATGGAATTTTTGTATTTGTTTGATTTGATTGATTTTGATGAAAATGGAAATGTTTGCGAAGACGGTCAGGGGATTTCTCAGTCGCAATCGAATTTTCTTTACCTTTTGAGCAAATATAATCAAGTGATTTTGAAAGAAGAAAACTTGCCAATTCCTGATTTTTTCAAGAGTGAACTTTTCTCCGTTTTGGAGGCGGTTTGCAAAGAAAACTTTGGAGCGAGCAAAAAGAAGGTGATTGAAAATTGCCACTTGAAAGTGCAACAAATTGCAAATTCTGCAAAATCGGACAAAGAACTTATCTCGCTTCTCAATGACACCATTTCTGCAAGGGATGAGGACTTTGCAAAACTTGTCGGCAAAAACATCAATCATCTTCAACTTGCTTACATAATCACTTCTCTGTCTGGAAAGATTGAGAAGAAAATCGAACTTGCAATTGAAAACGGCTTGCAGGACAAAATGGTCAAGAGCAAGACCTTCAAGGACATAATTAAATACAACCGACTTATGCTCACCGCACAAAAAGTGGGGAGTGGAGAACTCACTGTCAAAGACCTTTGCCCAGTGGTTGCGTAAGATTGTGGCTGGAATTTTTGAAAGATAGCGTAATGCTGTCTTTTTTTGTTTGTGGAGAAGCATTGTGAAAAAGTCGTTTTTTGTGCTTTCAGAAAGTTTGAAAAAATATTGCAAAATTTTTGAATAAACACTTGACAAAGAGATGTTTTTTATTTAAAATTATATAGTCCATATTATCGGAGAGGCGGGGTATTTGGGGAGTGCTTTAGTCCTTGAAGATAATAAAATTTTACCGCAAACGGCAGGTGTTAGCCCCACTTGATGTTTGCAAAAATACACAAAAGTTATGCAAAATTTATAGGAGATAAAAATGAAAACTTATATGGCAAACCCAGCCACTGTCGAAAGAAAATGGTATGTTGTTGATGCCACCAATATGCCTCTTGGTCGTCTTGCAAGCCAAGTTGCCGACATTTTGACTGGAAAAAATAAAACAATTTACACACCACACGTTGACACTGGAGACTTCGTGATTGTTATCAATTCTGACAAAGTTGTTTTGACAGGAAAGAAACTTGAGCAGAAGAAACTTCGTTGGCACACAGGTTACATCGGTGGACTTAAGGAAGTTGGATATGACCAACTTATGAAAACGAACTCTTGCAAGGTGATTGAACACGCTGTCAAAGGTATGCTTCCAAAAAATTCTATGGGAAGAAAACAAATCACTCGTTTGCACGTTTACAAAGATGAAAACCACAATCATCAAGCACAAAAACCTGAAGTTGTGACATTAGAAGGAGTTAGAGAATAATGGCTGAGAAGAAACAAAACAAAGCAAGTTGCTTCATCGCAACTGGAAGAAGAAAAAAATCTATCGCTAGAGTCAGAATGACACCAGGCAAGGGTGTTATCACTGTGAACGGAAGAGAACTTGGTGAATATCTCCAAAGAGATACTCTTATTCTCATCGCAAAAAGACCATTGGCTCTCACAAACACTGCTGACAAGTATGACATCACAATCAATGTTATCGGTGGCGGAATTGCTGGTCAGGCTGGTGCAATCAGCCACGGTATTTCAAGAGCATTGGTTAAGATTTCTGAAACTTACAAGAAAGAACTTAAAGATGCTGGGCTTCTCACTCGTGACCCAAGAATGAAGGAAAGAAAGAAATACGGACTCAAGAAAGCAAGAAAGGCATCACAGTTCTCAAAACGTTAAAAAATTTCGCACTTTTTGTGCGATTTTTTTGTCTACTTTTTCGGTTTTCGTGATAGAATAGTCTCATATATGAAGATAAAGAAATGCACAAACAGGACTCAGGTGTCGGGCTAGGGGCGGTTTCCTTTGTGGGAGAAATGAAAAACCAAAGCAAAGTTTGTGAGAAAGAGGTGTTTATGGAAAGAAATTTTGATGTTTTGATTGTTGGCGGTGGCGTGGCAGGTATGAGTGCTGGAATCTATGCCAAACGCAGTGGGAAAAATGTTGCGATTATTGAAAAAATGGCTCTAGGCGGAACTGTGGGCACGCTCAATCAAATCGAAAACTTTCCGTCTCAAGCAAGTGTTGATGGCTTCACGCTTGCACAAATGTTCGTGGAGCAGGTGAAAAAGTTGGAGATAGAGATTATCTCTGACGACATTCTTTCGGTCGAGTTTGGGGGAGATTTGAAGGTTCTGAAGGGCAAAAAAGGCGATTATAGGGCAAAGAAGGTCATCATTGCGACGGGAATTTCTTATATCGAACTCGGCAAAAATGAAGAGGAGTTTTTGGGAAGAGGAGTGTCCTATTGTGCGACTTGTGATGCAAACTTTTTCAAGGGGCAAACCGTTTGTGTTGTCAGTCGAAAAGGCAGTGGAATTGCTGAAGCAAAGTATCTTTCAAACATTGTGAAAAATGTCATCGTCCTTGATGAAGGGGATATGATTGTTTTTGCCAAAGCAAACAAAGTCCAAAACATTGAGGTTGTTTCAAATGTTTCCGTGCAGAAGATTTTTGGGAAAGACGCTGTTGAGGGCGTTTTGTGCAATCAAAATGGAAAGGAAAAGAAGTTTGTTGCAAGCGGTGTTTTTGTTGCTTTGGGGCGAAAACCTAAGACGGATATTTACAGGAAAAAACTTGATTTGGACGCACAGGGATTTATCAAAACAAACGAAAATATGGAGACCTCTGTGAGTGGAGTTTATGCCGTGGGCGATGTGCGAGCGGGGGTTATGAAGCAAATCGTGACGGCGTGCAGTGACGGTGCTATCGCTGGCAAAAAGGCGTGTGAAGGAGTTTGAGACTCCTTTTTTCTTTGGAGATTTTTGATGATTGTCGTAAAAATTTTCAGCAGAAGTCACAAATCTGAAAATTTTCTCATACCTCTTAATATGGAAAAAGAAAGAAAACAAAATTTCAGAATAATTTGCATAAAAGCACCAAGGTGGCTTGTGCCATTTTTGAAGGCTTTTTACAGGAAGAAAGAGAACAAAGAGTAGACGACAAAAAAAGCGAGAGGACTCTCTCGCTACACTTCAATCTCAGGAAAATCGTGAGTTTAGCCTACCTTTTTTGCTGACTTAATGCATTTTGTGCACGCTCTAACTCTCTTTCCGTTAACTTCAGTAGATTGCAAGTTTACATTATATTTTCTTGGAGCCTTATTGTTTGCGTGGCTGACTGTTTTGCCGTCCATTTTGCC
This sequence comes from uncultured Clostridia bacterium, assembly GCA_944381175.1. GTDB lineage: Bacteria > Bacillota > Clostridia > Christensenellales > UBA1242 > Caccovivens. The sequence goes on from CALWKD010000021.1 coordinate 3,535, forward strand.
CTTTCCACAAATTTCACATACTCTGCTCATTGTCGTTCTCCTTTTAAATTCGTTTAAATCATTGCTCTTTATAATATCACATTCAAAATCAAAAATCAAGTCTTTTTGATATGTTTATCATAGTTTTTTTCGGTTTTTAGTATAATCTAGTAAGGCTGGATGTCTTTTGCACAAAAAAATTATTATTTTATGATAAAATGCTTGTCAATTTTCGAGATTTGTTGTAATATATAAGTGCGAATATATCTAAATACAAGGGGAATCCTGTGACAGTCGATACCAACAACTATTATGGAAATATTTCAATCAGCGACAATGCAATCCGCACTGTTGCTGGTTTTGTTGCGTTGGATTGTTATGGGGTGGTTGACCTTGTTTCAAAAAACTTTAGAGATAGTGCAAGAGAACTCTTGAAAAAAGAAAAGTATTCAAGAGGAGTCACTATCAGCCACATAGACAATCGAATCTTCATTGACATCCACTGTATTTTGAAATACGGTGTGTCTATCAGTGCAGTGGCTGAGTCGCTTAAAAAATCTGTGAAATATAGTGTCGAAAATTTTACTGGTATGATTGTTGATACAGTGAATGTGCACGTCGTTGGCGTGTGTGTGTAAATATATAGGGAGCATAAGTTATGCAAAAATCAATTAACGGGGCAACCTTTCGCAAGATGGTCCTTGCTGGGGTTAGTCTTCTCGAACAAAATAAAGAGTATGTTGACTCATTGAACGTTTTTCCTGTTCCAGACGGTGACACTGGAACAAATATGTTTTTGACAATGAAATCTGCTGTCGGAGAAATCAACAAATGTATGAACAATGACTTGGTTTCTCTTTCTGAGGCATTTGCAAAGGGTGCACTTCGTGGAGCGAGAGGAAATAGTGGTGTTATCACCTCACAAATCTTCAAGGGCTTCTGCTCTATGACAAAAAATTGCAAGGAAATCACAACAAAAGATTTTGCCAAGGCAATGCAAGAAGGTGCAACCATTGCTTACAAGGCGGTTACAAAGCCAAAAGAGGGGACAATTTTGACTGTCATTCGTGTTATGGCAGAAAACGCTGTCTCTCTTGCAAAAAAACACGACGACTTTGAGACGTTCTTGCGAAAAGTTTGTGAGACTGGTGAAGAAATCCTCAAGCAAACTCCTGAAATGCTTCCTGTTTTGAAGAAAGCGGGAGTTGTGGACTCAGGTGGAAGAGGAATTTTGGTTATCTTCACTGGATTTTCTCGCTATCTCAACGGCGAAGAGGACCTTGAGTATACTTTTGAGGATGACACAAAACCTCAAACAGTTGACGATGTTATTGCAGACATAAACAATCTTGGAGAGATTGAATTTGGTTATTGCACCGAGTATATGATTATCAATATGTTCAAAAAGACCACTGAGGCTGATATCGACAAACTTCGTGAGAGACTTATGGAGATTGGAGACTCGGTCATCTGCATTGGCGATTTGTCTTTGGTTAAGGTGCACGTTCACACAAATGAGCCAAACAAGGCACTCGGTTACGCTTTGGAACTTGGGGAACTGTTCAACCTCAAGATTGAGAATATGAGAGAGCAAAATAGAGCGTTGAAGAAGAAGGCTCAGGCTGTCGAGGAGACAAAAGAAATCGGAATGATTGCAGTTGCTCCAGGAGACGGACTTGCACAAATCTTCAAAGAACTCACTGTTGACGAGATTATCGTTGGCGGACAGACGATGAACCCAAGTGCTGAGGATATTGCAAATGCAGCAGAGAAAGTTCCAGCAAGAAACATCTTCGTGTTCCCAAACAACAAAAACATCGTTTTGGCTGCAGAACAGGCAAATGATGTCACAAACAAAAACCTCATTATCATCCCTACAAAGAGCGTTCCTGAAGGAATTTCAGCGTCAATCGCGTTCAATCCAGACGCAAGCGTTGAGGAAAACCAAACTGCAATGCTTGAGGCAATCAGAAGCGTTCGCTCTGGGTCGGTGACATATGCAGTCAGAGACACCCACGTGGACGGCTTTGACCTTTCAAAAGGCGAGATAATCGGACTTGACGACAAGGCGATTCTGGCGAAAGGAAACCTTGTCAGCGAGACGACTGAAAAACTTGTCGAGGCACTTTTTGACGACTCTGTTATGAACATCACTCTCTTCTATGGTGAGGACATAAGGGAGGATGAGGCACAGGCACTTCAGGCAAAACTTGCAGAAAAATATCCAGATTGTGAGGTCACTGTCGCAAATGGTGGACAACCTGTTTATTATTACTTAATCTCGCTTGAATAGTTATTTAATAATAATTATATTTCGATCAATTTTAAAAGATTTTGTGGCGAGAAAAGACTTCAAAGCGTGGAAAGAAATGCCCTCAAATTTTGATTTGAAGAGCTTAAGATTTTGAAGAAAGGCTGAATTTTCGGTCTTTTTTTTCTTTTAGAATTTGAAGAGAAAATGACTTTCCGCTATAGAGAAATTTGCCCGATTTTTAATCTAAAATTTTGACCCAAAAATTTAGATAAGTATTGACAAATGCGACGGGGAAGAGTATCATATATTCACAACGACTTAAGATACTTTTAGGAGAAGAAAATGGACGGACTAGGTATTCCAAGAAATGAACCTTATTATATCAAAACATCAAAATTTAAGAAGATGGACGAGTTCAAAGTTACGCATACGATGATTGATTATGTCATCTCAGATTTTGCAAACAAAAACAAACTCTCTTTAAAGACCGCACAATGCCAATTCATAAATTACGGCGACACGGAACTTGTGTATATTATGGACTTTGAAGGGAAGAAATTCACGCTTCTCATCGGTCAACCAATCACAGAAATTGGTGCAGTCAAAAAAGAGGCGAGGCTTCTTTCTCACTTTGCAAAACTTGACCCAGAGACCGTGGTTGCACCGCTTGATTTCTACAAGACGAAGGCGTATATGTTTGACCACTCTTTTGAGAGGGAGTGTTTCATCACGCCATATCATATGCAGACAAGGTGTGTTGCAAGCATATTTTGCGGTTTTGGTGTGTATGTTCCTGACCCAAAATATCATTTTGAATTGTTCAACGAGAAAGAAAACCACATTGTTTGTGCGTGTATGGTTGCGAAGTTGATTTCCTTATATGACGAGAAGAACAAGTGCGGAATTGCTTCCTGCAAACTTGGTGGTGGGGACTTTATGCTTGAGAAAGATTGGAACAGGGAAAATGTCACCGCTTCAGACACACTTAAACATATGAAACTGATTGCTTGCAGGGATGTTTTGAACTGTTCGCTTGAGCAATATATCGAAATCTTGAGGTCAGAACTTGGGAAAATCACCTATTACAGCACGGAAAACGAAAGAGACCCAAACATTTTGATAAACCATAAAAACAGAGCCACAATGAACGAAGCGGACATCAACGCGGGAATCGCCTTGGGGCTTAAGTTGAGAAAGATGGCAAAGGGAAATAATTCTCAGAAAGAGAGCGATGCAAAGCCTCAAAAATCCAGCAAAAACGCCAAAAATCCAAATGGCGAAGGCAAATAGAAAATTTGTGTTCGTTTTTGAAACTTAATATTTGAGAATCTCCTGTTTGATGCTCGAATTTGACATCTTCGGCACTATCAAGTGGGAGATTTTTTTGTTTTTCGGAGAAAATTTCGGCGATTGCTTGCAGGTTTTTCAAAGATTTAGACAGTTGCGGGCTTTTTTTGAGAAATAAGGGTTAAATTTTTCAAAAAATTTGAAAATTTTTGCAAATAAATCGACTTTTTCAAAAAATTTATAAATTTTTGCAAATATATTGACACATTGGTGTGGAATTTGGCATATTAAAAATAGATATGAAAGGATAGGAGGGGATATGAAAAATTTCAATCTTAAAAAGTTTGTAGATTTGTGCAAGAAACCAATTTTGATTGCTTCGGCGGTGATTTTTGCTGCATTTATGGTCACAATCATCGTGGTGAGTTGCCTTCCACACGCAAACAAGTATTCGTATAAAATAGAGTTGCCTGGGGGTTCTATGGAGATGACGATGGAATTGAAAGACGGCGTTGCGACTCAGACTGCTGTTTCAAAAAGTATAGATGGACAGGAGAATGTTGAGACTTACACCTGCACCTACCGCATTGAGAAGGGAAAACTTTATCTCACAAGTGCAGACTCTGATGTTGAGGAACTTATGGGAGATATAAATGTTTATCGTATAAAGATAAAGGGGGAAACTGAACTTGGAAGTATGTCCATTGAGTGTGTTCCTGCGGTGAATTTCAGGACAACTGCAATCGTTTTCATTGTGCTCAGCGGGGTTGTTTTGGGCGGTTGCATTGCCATTTTGGTGCTTGACAATAAAGGTAAAATCAAATACCAAACTGCAAAAGTTGAAGATGCTGGCACTCAATCTGAAGTGAAAGCGGAAGAAAGCAAAGAAGAAAAATAAATTTTTTGGAGACTTGAAAATTCAAGTCTTTTTTTTCTTAAAATCATCCTTTCAGTCTCATTTTTTGCGGATGTTGCATATCTTGTTACTGTATAGACTTTAAGGAGGTTTGAAATGTCTTTTTACATCAACAATAACAACCCAAACAGACCTGGCCCAATCTGCGGAAACCCAATGAACGGCATCTGTGAAAAGGTTTTGATTGAGACAACAAAGGTTTTTGATGCGTGCGTATGTTCAACGACAGAAACTGGAATCATATTGCAACTGACTGGCTTCAACCCAGCAAACCCTGTCTTGCCACTCACCTACATTTCTGCGGAAAACTCTTCTGGTGCAACGGCAACCATCTCTGACCTTGTCATTGACAGACTTGACACTTGTCCGAATTATGCAAATGTAAGTTTTGTTTTGACCATTCCAGTGACCGTTACATATCGTGACGCAAGCGGGGTGATTGGCACTGCTTCCTCGACCATAACCGTAAACAAATCAGTTTTGCTCTTTGTTCCACAACCAGCAATGACACCAGTGAATATCTCGGCGGTTGCGACATTCAGCAGTCGAATTGGGACTTTCACTTCGCCAGATATTTTCACGGTGACGGGGTGCGTGAGAATAATCGTCAGAGTGACCAGCGTTGTCGATGTGCTTGTTCCGTCTTACGGATACCCAACTCTTCCACCTTGCCAGACCGCTCCACAACAAGCGTGTCCAGGGGTTGAGGACTTGCCAATTTATCCAATCGCGACGGGCGACACAACATTCAATGTCTAACCCCTAGTGGAGGTTTCCCGAGAGCAAGTTTGGGAAAAAGAAAAGACCTTTTGAGGCGGAAAAGCGTTTCAAAAGGTTTTTTGTTTATAAAGTTATCAGTGGTTTCGCAGAGAATTAAAAATTCCTTTTATGCGTAATTATCGGCGAAAGGGTGATTTTTAATGAATTGTTCACTTCTTGTCGAGGCTTCCTTGGATGTATGCTTCAACTCTGTCGCATAAGTTGTCGTCAATCGTGCAGACCAACTCCACCAATCTCCTTTGTTTTGGCGTCAGGGTGCTTTTGTCAAGAAGATATGGCACCTCGTGCCCCAACAAATTGTCGGTCGTCGTGTGGAAATAATCAGCAAGTGCTTTGATTGTTGCAATGTCAGGCTCGGCAAGTCCTTGCTCATAATTTCCATAGGTGGACCTAGACATATGCAACGCATCGGCTACATCTTTTTGACCTAAATGGTTTATTGCTCTGAGTTCTTTCAATTTATTTTTCATAATGATACCTTTGACCAAAATTATAGAAATCTTACAAAATATTACAAATTTTTAGTCATTCCGTTTGACTTTTGACTAAAAGAGTGCTAAAATCTGGTTATTGTTGACTAGAATTTGGTCAACTTAAAAGAAGGAGAAAATGGTTCATTATAATGTTAAGATGATTGAAAGGTATATGAAACAAAACCAGATGTCCAAATCGTGCTTTTGTGATTTTTGCGGAGTGCCTTTGGACACTGTTGACAGAATGTATCAAAGAGATGATGACATTCCCACCATTGACACAATTAAGGTTGCGATTGCGTTGGATGTCAGATTAAACAATTTCTTACATATGTGAAATGTCGGACAAAAGCAAAGCAATGAGATTCTTCGACAGGCTTAAAACGAAACATCATAGAAAAACAAACCTATTATAATAAGCAAGATACCGCGACCGCTGTTGAAACATTTTGTCACCCTGAGCGAAATTGTATGGTCTAAAGAGATTCTTCGACGCACTCGCTGTGCTCGTGGCCACGCCAGTGTTGTTGTGGAACAAGGCGTGAGATTTCTTCTCAATGCAGAATTACAGAAGGGGCTAGAGTGCCACTTCTTTTGGTGCTTGTGGCGGGGCGAAGAGGCTTGGACTTATCAATCAAAAAAATTTTTGAAAAAGTTGACAAAATTTGTTGACTTTTCTTTTTTTTTGTGCATATAATAGTGCTAGCACTAAAAAGTCGAGAGTGCTAGCAAACAAAAATTAAAAGGTTTGAAATTATGGAACTCTCCGAAAGGAAAATCAAGATTTTGAATGTCGCTGTTGAGGAATTTATCAAGGACAGCGCACCTATCACAAGTGGTTCTGTCAAGGACAAATCTTCGCTCAATGTGTCCACCGCAACCCTCCGCTCAGAACTTAACGCTCTTGAGGCAATGGGGTTTTTGAAGCAGTTGCACACATCTGGGGGAAGAGTCCCGACGGCGCAGGGGTATCGTTTTTATGTTGAGAATCTGCTCAAAAATGTCAAGGCGACAAATGCCGAACTTGACGAGGTCAGAAAACTCATTGAAAACAGAACTCAAAGTTTGGAGACTTTGGTTGCAGGAATTGCAAAAATTATTTCAAAGGCGACAAATTATCCAACCGTTGTGCTTGTGAACGGAATCGAAAACTTGGTTTTGCAGGAGTTCAAAATCATACCACTTTTAGGCGACAAGTGTATGGTGCTTATAGGCACAAATTATGGCTATATCACCGACACAATTGATGTGCAAGCGACGCAAGAGAGTTGCAATGACGCCTCAAACTACCTCACAAAATACTTCAAGGGTGAGACGATGGGCTTTATGATTGAGAACATCAAAGACCTTAAAAAAGGTATGAGTGGTGAGATTAAAGCATTCCAAAATGTCGTGGACAACATCATCCTTGGTCTTTCAAAACTTAACCAACACAAACTTTTGAATGTTCAATCGGAAAAGGTCTTGGATATTGTTGACAAAGACAGGCTTGATGAGGCAAAGAAAGTTATGAAAACCCTCAGCGACAAGGAAGAACTCATTGAAGTGCTTGACGACGACAACGAAGAAATTTCTGCTGTTGTCGCTGATGACGATGATGAAAAGTGCTCGGTTGTGAAGGCTCCAATCATTGTCGGCGGAAACAAGGTCGCTTCAATCGGTGTCTTTGGTCCGCAAAAAATGGACTACATTGGCATCGCTTCGGCTCTTAAGGTGGTTATTGACGAACTTAACCGAGATAAAGGAGATTAGATGAAAGACGAAGAAGATATTAAAGAAATGAAAGAGGAAGAAAACCTCGAAAGCGTTGAGCAAGAGAACTCCGAAGAACACAATTGTCACTGCTGTGACGATGAGGAGTGTGCTTGCGGAGACGATTGCCAGTGTGGCGAGGAGTGTGAGTGCGAGGAAGAGTGCGAATGTCACCACGAAGGTGAGCGGGAGTGCCAAAATCACCACCACAAGCATAAACATCATTGTCATCACGAGGAGCACTGCGAAGAAAATCACCAAACCTTTGAGGCAGAAGATTGCGTGCACGATGAGGCGGGACAATATCTGTTGATGGCTCAAAGATTGCAGGCAGATTTCGACAACTACCGAAAAAGAGAGTCTGAGAAACTTGCTGAAGAAAGAGAAAGAGGTAAACGCAGTGTGATTGAAGTTTTCCTCCCTTGCCTCGACACTTTTAAAGAGGCAAAAAAGACCATAACTGACGAAAATGTGCTTGCTGGTGTCAATATGATTGAAAACAAAATCTTGGACGCTCTCAAGACATTAAACGTCGAGAAAATTGAGACCGTTGGACAAAAATACGACCACAATCTTCACGAAGTTGTCGCAGTTATGAAAGATGAAAGCAAAGAAAATGACATCATCTTGGACGAATTTCAAGCAGGTTATATGTTGAACGGCAAAGTGATAAGATATTCAAAAGTCGTTGTGAACAAACTTGACTAGAAAGGACAAAAACTAAACAAAATTTCTAAATTTGTGCGAAAAGCACTTAAAAATAAAAGGAGAATAAAAATTATGAGCAAAATTATTGGTATTGACTTAGGAACAACAAACTCTTGCGTGGCTGTTATGGAAGGCGGAAAACCTACCGTAATCCCAAACGCAGAGGGAGACAGAACAACACCTTCTGTTGTTGCTTACACAAAGGAAGGGGAAAGACTTGTCGGGAAAGTTGCAAAGCGTCAGGCTATTGTAAACCACGACAACACCATTATCTCTATCAAGAGAGAAATGGGCACAAATCACAAGGTTAAACTCAACGGGAAAGAATACACTCCTCAAGAGATTTCCGCTATGATTTTGTCAAAACTTAAGCAGGATGCTGAGAGTTATTTGGGAGAAAAAGTGACTCAGGCAGTTATCACTGTTCCTGCATACTTCAATGACAGCCAGCGTCAAGCAACAAAAGACGCAGGAAAGATTGCTGGGCTTGAAGTGCTCAGAATCATCAACGAACCTACCGCTGCTGCCCTTGCTTATGGACTTGACAAGGGCGAAAACAAGAACCAAAAGATTTTGGTTTACGACCTTGGTGGTGGAACATTCGATGTTTCCATTCTTGAAATCGGAGATAATGTCTTTGAAGTTTTGTCAACAAACGGAAACACAAGACTTGGAGGAGATGACTTCGACAATAGAATTATCGACTTCTTGGTTGAAGAATTTAAGAAGGCAAATGGCGGAATGGACTTGTCTCAAGACAAACTCGCTATGCAAAGACTTAAGGAAGCCGCAGAAAAGGCAAAAATTGACCTTTCAGCAACTCCTCTTACAACAATCAGCCTTCCATTTATTTCTGCTGATGCAAATGGTCCAAAACACTTGGAAGTTGAACTTTCTCGTGCAAAATTTGACGCTCTCACCGAAGATTTGGTGAAAGAGACAATCGAGTGTTGCAAGAAGGCTCTTGCCGATGCAAAACTTACAACAGAAAAAATCGACAAAGTTATCCTTGTTGGTGGCTCAACTCGTATTCCTGCAGTCGTTGAGGCTGTCAAGAAGTTCACTGGAAAAGAACCTTTCAAAGGCATCAACCCAGATGAGTGTGTCGCTGTGGGTGCTGCAATTCAAGCAGGAGTTTTGGCTGGTGATGTCAAAGATGTTCTTCTTCTTGATGTTACTCCACTTTCTCTTGGAATTGAGACTTTGGGCGGTGTGTTTACAAAATTGATTGAGAGAAACACCACGATCCCTACAAGAAAATCTCAAATCTTCTCAACCGCAACCGATAACCAACCTGGCGTTGACATCCACGTTCTTCAAGGTGAAAGAGAATTTGCTGCTCAAAACAAATCTCTTGGAAGATTCCAACTTTCTGACATTCCACCAGCACCAAGAGGCGTTCCACAAATCGAAGTTACATTTGATATTGATGCAAACGGAATTGTCAAAGTTTCTGCAAAAGACCTTGGCACAAACAAGGAACAAAACATCACAATCACCGCTTCTTCAAACTTGAGCGAAGAGGACATCAACAAGGCCATCAAAGAGGCTGAGGCTCACGCAGAAGAAGATAAGAAGAGAAAGGAATTTGTTGAGACAAAGAACCAAGCCGACAATATGGTTTACTCTCTTGAAAAACTCCTCAAAGAAAACGGCGACAAAATCTCTGCAGAAGACAAGAAACGTCTTGAAGATGAGATTGAGAAAGCAAAGAAAGAGTTTGAGAGCGACGACATTGAAGTGATTAAGAAAGAACTTGAGACTCTCACACAAGTTTCAAACGAAGTGTTCACAAAAATGTATCAAAATGTAAATCCAAATGGTGCAAACGGAACTGACGGAAACAACGGTCAAAACGGAGACAATGGCTCAACTGGAACAACCGCTGACGGCGACCCAGAAGTTACAATCGAATAAACCTCGCTTTTTGCTAGTTTTTAGATAAAAACAACAGGAGAAACAGGAGAAAATGATGAATAAAATGACTTTTGAAGATGTAAAAGGTCTTATTGGGAAAGAGGTTTCTGTCAGAATGGACAGACCAATGGGAAGCAAACACCCAAAGTGGGGTTTTGTTTATCCTTGCAATTACGGATATGTTCCAAACACAACCTCTGGTGACGGAGAGGAACTTGATGTCTACATCTTGGGGGAATTTCGCCCTGTTGAGAAATATACTGGGGTTGTTGGTGCTGTCATTCATAGGCTTGATGACGATGATGACAAATTGGTCGTTTTTGCAGAGGGAAAGCATTATTCACCAGAGCAAATCTCTGCCATAACCGAATTTCAAGAGGGATTTTTCAGAAGTGACATATATACTGCCGAAAATGGGAAAATTGTGAAAAATTCTTTCCATAAAGAAAAGTCGAATGATAAAAACAGTTCAAAATAAAAGAGAAAAGATGAAAAAATTGTTGATTGTCGATATGCAAAAGGGTTTTATCAACAAAAATAATGATTTTTTGGTGAAAAATATTCAAAATTTAATAGGCTCTAGTAGATTTGATAAAATTTATGCGACCAAATTTATTAACCATACTGGCAGTCAATTTTTTAAGTTTCTGAATTGGAGAAGATTTTGTGAAAACTCTGAAATCGATTTTGCTGTTGATTTGCCAAAAGAGGCTGTTGTGATTGAAAAGACCTCTTATGCATTTGCGGGCGGGGAAGTAGAGAAAAATTTTGACAAAACCGATGAAATCTACCTATGTGGGACCGATTACGACTCCTGTGTGCTTGCAATCGCTTTCCAACTTTTTGATTTTGGAATTTGTCCGCATATTTTGATTGATTGTGTCGGCTCTCACTCTGACAATCCAATTTCAAAGACTGATTTTGAAAAAATTTGTGAGGAAAATTTTAGCGAACAATCTATTTTAAGAACAAAAAATTTGAGATAAAGGGGCGTGGGAAACCGTGGCAAATAAAGATTATTACGAAATTTTGGGAGTGAGCAAAAATGCTGATGCTGATGAGATTAAGTCGGCATACAGAAGACTCGCAAAAAAATACCACCCAGACCTAAACAAAACGCCAGAAGCCGCCGAGAAATTTAAGGAAATCAACGAGGCTTATGAGGTGCTTGGCGACGACAAAAAGCGTGCAAATTATGACCAATATGGCTCGGCTGACGGTCCTCAATTTGGTGGTGGTCAAGGTGGGGCTGGATTTGGTGATTTCTTTGGCGGTTCTGGTGGCTTTGGTGGAGGGTTCTCCGACATTTTTTCCGACATTTTCTCTGCTTTTGGAGGAGGTGGTAGTTCTCGCGTTCAGCAACGAGGCGAGGACATAAACATCGCAATGAAACTTTCCTTTGAGGAGGCGGTGTTTGGTGTTGAGAAAATCATCTCATTCAATCGTGTCGAAAGTTGCAAAAAGTGCAACGGAACAGGTGCGAAAAATGGCAAGGAATACACCACTTGCTCGCAGTGTGGCGGTGCAGGAAGAGTTCGTTACCAGCAGAGCACGATGTTCGGCACGACCATAAGAGAAAGCGTTTGTCCAAAATGCGGTGGCACAGGAAAAATGATAAAAGAAAAGTGCGAGGAGTGCAACGGCAAAGGTTACAAGAAAGTTCCTGCACAAGTTCGTGTGAAAGTTCCTGCAGGCATTGACGACGGGCAGACGATAAGGATGCGTGGAGAGGGAAATGCTCCTGTGTCAAAGGGCGTTTCGGGAGACTTGAACATCAAAATTTCGGTTGCTCCGCACAAGATTTTCAAGCGAGTTGGGACAGATTTGCTCTTTGACTTGTATGTTCCATTCACCACTTGTCTTTTGGGCGGGAAAGTGGAAATTCCACTCACCAAAGGCACAACCATTTTGGAAATCAAAGAGGGCACTCAAAGCGGAATAGTTATGAGACTGAAAGGCAAGGGTGTCAAGGTCTTGAACAGAGACTCTTACGGAGATTTGCTTGTGACAATCAAGAGCGAACCTCCAAAGACCTTAAATAAAAAGACTAAAGATTTGCTGAAAAACATTGAGGAGAATCTGACCGAGAACGATTTCCCAAAATTCAAAGAATTTAAAAACAAAATTAAAGGGCTGTAAAAATCAGTCCTTTTTTGCTATGCAATTTGGGGCAGATTTGTCGTTATTTTGGTTGATTTTTGGGAATAGTTTGTTGTATTATATAAAAAATTAGGGGGCAGTATGAGAAGATTTTTTGGAAGAAAAGTTGGTGAAAAAATCTACATTGAGGGAGAGGAGTTCAACCACCTCAAAAATGTCTTGCGTATGATGGAGGGTGACGAACTTATCGCAAGTTTGAATGACGATTATGAATATGTTTGTGGCATCGCAAAAATGGACAAAAATAGGGCGGTTTGCAATATTGTTGGGAAACAACTTTGCGACGGAAATCCAAAGAAAAACATTGTGCTTTTTCAGGCAATTACGAAGGGCTCAAAGTTTGAGTTTATTGTGCAAAAAGCGACTGAAATTGGAATAACAAAGATAGTTCCTTTTTTGAGCGAGTATGTTGTTGCGAAAGTGTCAGAGAGCAAAATGGAAAGGTTGCAGGCGATTGCTCTGAATGCTTGCAAGCAGTGCGAAAGGACAAAAATTCCAGAAATTTCTTCTGTGATTGGTGTCGACGATGTGATTGCTCAGTTTAAAGATTTTGACATCGTTTTGTTTGCAAATGAAAGGGCGGATGTTGGCGAGAAAATCAAAAATCTCGACAAATACAAAAACATTGCAATCATTGTCGGCTCTGAGGGCGGTTTCTCCCAAAAAGAAAAGGAGAAATTTGTTGAGGCTGGGGCGACCACAATCTCTTTTGGAAAGCGAATTTATCGTTGCGAGACGGCTTCGGTTGCTATGATGAGTTTGGTGTCGATTTTGAGTGGGAATTAGTATGAAAGTTGCGGTTTTGACATTAGGGTGCAAAGTAAACAAATATGAGAGCGACGCTCTCATTTTTGAATTAAAAAACAGAGGATATGATGCCACGGAAAACTTGGAGTTTGCGGATATTTACATAATAAACACCTGTGCTGTGACAAATGAGGCGGAGAAAAAGTCTCGTCAGATGATTGAGCGGGCGAGGAAATTCAATCCAAACGCAAAGGTCTTTGTTATGGGTTGTGCAAGCCAAAACAGACCGTCGCAGTTTGAGGACAGAGATGTAAATTTCATCATCGGCACGGCAAACAAAAAGAAAATTCTTGACCTTTTTGACGAGCAAGGCGAGAAGATTTTTGACTTGCCAAAAGAATATGAGGACGACCTCTTTTCTGCACAAACGCTCACTCGTGCATTTATCAAAATTCAAGACGGGTGCGACAATTTCTGCACCTATTGCATAATTCCATATCTTCGCGGAAGAAGTCGGTCGAGAAGTCTCGAGAGCGTAATTTCTGAGGCGGAAAAACTAGGCGAGGACGTCAAGGAAATTGTGCTTGTCGGCATTGATGTTTCGGACTATAAAATCGACGGGCAGAAAGGACTCGGAACGCTTCTTGAAAGGCTTGACGGACTTGGCAAGAGGCTTCGCCTTTCGTCAATGGAAGACGGGCTAATTGACGAGGAATTTATGGGGAAACTTTCAAGTCTCAAAAATTTTTGCCCGCATTTTCACTTGTCTCTTCAAAGCGGTTGCGATAGTGTTTTGAAGAAAATGAACAGAAAATACACCACCGCGCAGTTTGAGGGAAGTGTGAACCTTATCCGAAAATATTTTCCTCTCGCTGGGATCACAACAGACATAATTGTGGGATTTCCGACAGAGACGGAGGAAGATTTTGAGAGCACACTTGAGTTTGTCGAGCGAGTGAAATTTTCCCAACTCCACATTTTCCCTTACTCCAAAAGGACGGGCACGGCTTCGGCAAAACTCTATGGTGATTTGTCTGGTACGGTCAAGGCGGAAAGGCTTAAACGGCTTGAAAATTTGGGGTATAAATTCAAAAAGGACTTTATTTTGCAAAACAAGACGGGAAAAGTGCTGATTGAGGAGCAAAACGGAGAGTTTTTTGAGGGTTACACCGAAAATTACATCAAGTGCTACATAAACGCCGAAGAAAGTAAACTTTCTGTCGGAGATATTGTTGAGGTGGAGATAGGAGAACCTTTCAAAGACGGTGCGATTGCGAAAGTTAAGAAATAGTTTTGTGAAGGTGGTTTGAAAACTATAAAACCCACACTTTTTGCAAAATTCCATATTGACAAGAGACTTCTTTTGGTTTATAATGCGAGAAAGGGGTGCTTTTATGAAAAGTCAAGAAGAAAAAAGAAAAATTGAGAAAGAAAAACGACTTAAAAGGTTCTACAAAGAGATTGGTCTGAGCGAAAATGAGAGACGAGCCGTCATTGATGAGGCGGTTTTGAATTACCTTTCGGACAAGCCAAATTGGAGTTTGGTTGTTTTGAGCGATGAACAGAGAAACGATCCAAAGTTTATGCTTAAAGTTCTCAAAGAAGATATCGCGAACGGAGATTTCTTTGGAATCTCCAAAAGTTTGAGCGCGAACGAAGATTTTGTTTTGGAATATTTGAAGTTGGTGGAGAAGCATGAGATAGAGAAAAACAAAGTCGCAGGAGTATCAAAGTCTGCAAACTCCAAACTTAATTCTTATACTTATTACACATTTCTTCGCAAGACCACAGATTTGTGGCAAGAGCCAAGGTTTTTGGCAAGAGTTGGGAGAGAATTAGCGAATGTAAACATCTTGCAAGTAACGAATATGCTTTTGGCGGATAAGATGTTCTTTCCCGAAGGCAGAAAAAATAAATTTAACGAAATCTTAGGACAACTCCCACAAGATTTGCTTATCGAACAAGCAAGAAAATTTGGTAGATATTCTGCTGGTTACATTCCAAAAAATTCTCCAATTTTTATGGAGTGCATAAAGGCTGGGATAAAGGCAGACGGATTTGCAACCCTTTCACTTCTTCCAGATGAGGCAATTTGGGATAATCGAAACCTTATTGCCGAGGCGACAAACTCATATCAAAGCAAGGTTGAGGCATTGGTGGAACTTTCCAAATATTTCATCGATACGATTGCACCAATCAAGACTGTTTGGGAATACGAAGATGACTACAAAATCGTCACAAATTACTTCCACCCACTTCGCCTTGCGCTTGTGAACGATGACGAACTTTTCAATGCAATTGAACTTCCAGAAAATTTGGAAAACGAACTTCGTGACAGAATCAGAAAAGAAGAAGAGGAATTTTACAAGCAAATTGACATTCACCAATTCGACAAAAACAAAATTGGTGAGAAAACTACGGAAAATTTGGATAAAAATGAGTCTGAAAAGCAAACCACGACCAAAAATTTGGGCAAAAATGACGGAGAAGGCAAATAATTTTGCAAAAAACTTGACTTTGGGCATACTTATATGGTATATTATGCAAGATTAGTGACCTTGAAAGGTGGTGAGAAAGAATGACGACAGTTAAAGTGGGCGAAAATGAGTCTCTTGAAAGTGCTTTGAAGAGATTTAAGAGAAAATGCCAAAAAGACGGAATTATTGGTGATATAAGAAAGAAAGAAGCCTATGACAAGCCAAGCGTTGCAAGAAAGAAAAAGAGCGAAAACGCAAGAAAAAGAGCAAGAAAAAGAGGCTAGAAAACAAAAGCAGACCGAGTTTGGTCTGTTTTTTTGTTATATTAGCAACTTTTACGGGAAGTTAGTGACATTTGTTTTCAGATATGTTATTTCTTTTATATTTCAGAGAGTATGGTATGTCTACATTATCTAATGTGACAGTCTATATATTGAAGAAAAGTTTCCATTATGATCTTTTTTGGAGGAAAGCAAAAGTGAAAAAAGAAATAAGATATGAGATTGTTGTTTCAAGAAAGGTTTTTGCTCAAAGACTTAAAATTTTAAGGGAAAAAAGAGGATTGACTGTTTCGGAGTTGGGGAAGTTGGTTAAAGTGAGCGGAAGAACAATTTCTGGGTGAGAAGAAGGTCAAACTAGAATTAAAAGCGAATATTTGATAAGAATTGCAGAAATTTTCAGTGTTAGCGTCGATTATCTACTCGGCTTGGAAGATTAAATTTTCAACACAAATCTTTTGCCAAAAATTCTTGTTTGTGGTAAAATCTCCTTATGAGCGATTTTGATATTGATTCTTTAAATGATGAGCAAAAACAGGCACTCTTCCAAACGGAAGGGGTTGTTTTGGTTACCGCGGGTGCTGGAAGCGGAAAAACTCGTCTTTTGACGCATAGAATTTGTTATTTGATTGAGAAGGGCGTCTCGCCTTACAATATCCTCGCAATAACTTTCACAAACAAGGCGACAAACGAGATGAAAGAGCGTATTTCGCGTATGGTCAATGCTCGAATCTGGATTTCCACTTTTCACTCGATGTGTGTGAGAATTTTGCGAGAAAATATTGACAGGCTTGAGGGTTACACAAAAGATTTCACCATAATTGCGGAAGTCGACAAGGACAAAATTCTTAAAGAACTTCTCAAAAAATATCAATGCGAAGATGACGAGAAGAGCAGGGTGGAGTCGCACCTTGACAATATCAAAAACAAAGGACTTGACATTGACGAATATTTTTCGGCAATCAGGCAATACAACAAGAGTCGCGATTTGGTGATTTACGAGAAGATTTGCTATGATTATGAGGAGTATTTGCACAAAAACAACGCACTTGATTTTGATGATTTGCTGAACAAAACTCTCTTCCTTTTTCACAATTACAAAGATGTTTTGGATCACTATGCAAACAGGTTTCATTACATCTTGGTCGACGAATTTCAGGACACAAACCTTGTGCAATACAAACTCATAAAACTTCTTGCAAGCGTGCACAAAAACCTCTTTGTTGTGGGTGATGAGGATCAATGTATTTATTCTTGGCGTGGGGCGAACTTCCACAACATCTTCAATTTGAAAGAAGATTTTGACGATGTCAAAGTGTTTAAACTTGAAAGAAATTACCGCTCAACAAAAAACATTTTGACGCTTGCAAACAATGTTATCGCAAACAACAAGGAGCGTATGAAGAAAAATCTTTGGACGGACAAGGACACGGGCGAAGGACCTGTGGTGTTTAATGCTTTTGATGAGAGAGATGAGGCAAACACGGTCGCTCGCACAATAGAGGATTTGCTTTCCGAAGGGTATTCCTACAATGATTTCGCGGTGCTTATGCGGGTGAACGCTCTTTCAAGACCGATTGAAGAGGCGTTTATGGGCTTCGGAGTGCCTTACAAACTCTATGGCGGTTTCAAATTTTATGAGAGAGCGGAAATCAAAATGGTGCTTTCGTATCTATCCGTCTTTGTCAACCAAAGAGACGAGATTTCGCTCCTGAAAATAATCAATTTTCCAAAGCGTGGAATTGGTGATGTTGCGGTGCAAAAATTGCAGGAAGAGGCGAGGGAAGAGAGGCTTCTTGATTACCTTTTGAGCGAGAGGTTTAAGTTTTCAAGATACTTTTCAAAACTTGAGAAGTTTGTCGAGACTTACAAGGCGTTATATGAACAGATGAACACTCTTCCACTTGCCGATTTTGTGGCAAAAGTGGTGAAAAATTTTGGCATCGAACAGGCTTATGCTGGAAAAGACGATGAGTCGATGGAGAAAGTTGAGAACATCGAAAGTCTCCTCTCTGGCGTGCAAGAATACCAAGACGAAAACGAGGAAGCGGGCTTGTCCGATTACCTTGCAAATGTTATGCTCAAAAGCGACAGCGACAACATCCAAGAGGGAGGATTTGTTTCGCTTGCGACCATTCACGCGGTCAAAGGGCTTGAGTTTAAGGTGGTGTTTGTGGTCGGGCTTGAAGAGGGAATTTTCCCACTTGCTCGTGCGACATTTTCCGAAAGCGAAATGGAAGAAGAAAGGCGACTTATGTATGTTGCGGTAACTCGTGCAGAAGAGAGAATCTATCTCTTCCACGCGGAAAAAAGATATATGTATGGCAAGAGCAGTTATCAAAAGCCGAGCAGGTTTTTGGATGAACTTGGCATCGTTTCAAAGACAAAACCAAAACTTTTCAGCGTTTCGAGAGAAAAAGAGGAAGCAGAAGAAGTTTTTGACAGCGGATTTAAGGTCGGAGACAAGATTTTGCACTCTCGTTTTGGAGAGGGAAAAATTGTCAATATTTCAGATGACGGGCTTGTGGCAGACATTGATTTTGACGATTTTGGAAAGAAAAGTTTGATGTTGAATTTGGCAAACCTTGAGAAAGTGGAGGGCAGTGATGAGTGATAACAGTGAAAAGATTGAACTTATGAAAGAGTTGATCAAAAAAATCGACCTTTACAACTACCATTATTACACGCTCGACGACCCAATCGTCTCCGACAAAGAGTATGATGAAATTTATTACAAACTCGTCGACCTTGAAAACGAGACGGGTGTTGTTTTGCCAAATTCTCCGACGCAAAGAGTTGGCGGAGATATATTGGACAAATTTGTCAAAAGAAAGCACGAGCACCGACTTTACAGCCTTATGAAAGTGCGTTCGTTTCCCGATTTGGAGAAGTGGACCAATGAGATGAGGCAGTTTGACAAAAATGCCGATTTTGCACTTGAATACAAGTTTGACGGACTTCAACTTGTGCTTGAATACCAAAATGGACAGTTCCAGAGTGCCACCACAAGAGGAAATGGTGAGATAGGCGAAGATGTGACGATGCAGGTTCGGACAATTTCTTCCGTTCCGCTCCACATTCCATACAAAGAAAAACTTCTCGTTCAGGGCGAGGGGATGATGACGAAAAGGGCGTTGGAGATTTACAACCGCACCGCTGAAATTCCTCTCAAAAACACTCGAAATGGAGTTGCGGGGGCGATTCGTAATCTTGACCCAAAAGAGACGGCGAAGAGGAAGTTGGATTTTTTCTGTTATTCCATAATTTACTGCGAGAAAAAGTTTAAAACGCAGGAAGAGATGCACGAATTTTTGAAAGAAAATGGCTTCAATGTGGGAGATTATTTCAAGATTTGCAAGTGTTTGGACGAACTTATCAAAAACATCGAAGAGGTGGGAAAAATCAAGAAAGATTTGCAGGTGGACATCGACGGAATGGTCATCAAACTCAACCAAGTCGCTCCAAGAGAAGAAATTGGTTACACAAACAAATTTCCAAAGTGGGCAAGGGCATACAAGTTTGAGGCGGAAGAGGTCTCGACAATGCTTGAAGATGTCATTTGGCAGGTGGGAAGAAGTGGAAAGGTTTCGCCTGTTGCAGTGCTTGAACCTGTTGAACTTGCTGGTGCAACCATTTCTCGTGCAACGCTCAACAACATTGATGACATAAGAAAGAAAAATGTCTATTTGAAGAGCCGAGTTTTTATTAGAAGGAGCAATGAGGTCATTCCTGAAGTGCTCGGCTTGGCGGAAAAATATGATTTTTCAAAAGAGATTGAAGAACCAAAAATCTGCCCTTGTTGCGGGGAGGCTTTGGTCAAAAAAGGCCCGCTTGTGTTCTGCAAAAATCACGATGGTTGCAAAGAGCAGATTGTGGCAAGACTGACTCACTTTGCAAGCAGAGATGCCTTTGATATTGTTGGACTCTCGGAAAAGACAATAAACCAATTTTATGAAGATTTGGGACTGAGACATTTTTCGGACTTTTATTCTTTGACAAAGGAAAAACTCGTCGGGCTTGAAAAGTTTCAAGACAAAAAGGCGGAAAACACAATTTCAAGCATTGAAAAAAGCAAACATATTGAGTTTGCAAGGTTTTTGTATGGGCTTGGAATAAGTGAGGTCGGCATAAAGACTGCAAAAGATTTGGCAAAGACTTTCAAAACGCTTGATGGCTTGAAAAACGCTTCTTTTGAAGAGATTTTGCAGGTGGAAGATGTGGGGGAGATTATTGCACAAAACATCGTCGACTTCTTTCGCGATGAGAACAATTTGAATGAAATTTCAAGACTTCTTGCCGTCGGCGTCACTCCAAAGCACGAGGACAACCAAAAATCAAACAAATTTGAAGGGCTGACTTTTGTGCTTACGGGGACTCTTCCAAATATGACAAGACAAGAGATGACGAAACTAATTGAAGAACACGGCGGAAAGACTTCATCATCCGTCTCCAAAAACACCTCTTATGTCGTCGCTGGCGAGGAAGCGGGAAGTAAACTTGACAAGGCGAGGGCTCTGGGCGTTCCGATTTTGACCGAGGAAGAGATCTTGAAGATGATTTAAAATGGGCTTATCTTTTTTTTGAAAATATACCAATTTTAAAGATTTTTGTGTCTTAATCTGTGGATATAAACATAATTGCTTCATATTTAAAGTTTGCAGACAAGCGATAAATCTAAAAAATGACCAATTTATCACGAAAAACACTTGACAATGAATTGGAAAATAAATATAATAATAGCGTGTTTCGTTGTCGGAAACAATGCTTTGGCTTCTTGGGAGTTTCGCTTGCAGAGGCAAAAGAGCATAAACAAACAACAGGTGGCGAGTTGATTTAAAGAGATTTAGTTTCAACATATGCTTTTTGAGTAAAGCAGACAGGAAAGGGTTACAAACCCCACCGATTTGAAGAGTTTTCTTCAAAGTCACAAAATGTGATTGTGTTGTTCGTGTTTCGTTAAAAAGCATTTTCATTGGCACGAACTCAAATTCGTGTCAATTTATTTTTCTGTCACAAGCGGAAAATGAAAAGACAAAATCTTGGCGAAGATTCAAAACTATCGCAAAAGCAATCAGTCACCAAAAAAAGTTTTCCTTTGGCGAAAGTCAAGAGAAAGCAAAGCGGAGGCTTAAAAGGAGAAAAAGATGCCTACATTCAACCAATTAGTTAGAAAAGGAAGAAAGAGTTTTGAGAAGAAAAAGAAGGCTCCTCTTTTGGAAGAATGTCCACAAAAACGTGGTGTTTGTTTGTCTGTTAGAACAGCAACTCCAAAGAAACCTAACTCAGCACTCAGAAAAATTGCCAGAGTAAAACTTTCAAATGGTCAAGAAGGAACTTGCTACATCCCTGGAATTGGTCACAATTTGCAGGAGCACAGCGTTGTTTTGGTTCGTGGCGGGCGTGTTAAGGACCTTCCTGGTGTGCGTTATCACATCATTCGTGGAACACTTGACACTGCTGGTGTTGCAAACAGAAAGCAAGGCCGTTCAAAATATGGCGCAAAAAGACCAAAGAAATAAGTCACTTGATGACATTCATAAAAGAAAATTAAATGAAAACACACTTTTCAAATTTCACTTTTCTTTTTCATGAGAAAAGACCAAATTTAAAGTGATTAAAAGGAGTAAAACCAATGCCAAGAAGAAATAGTGCTGTCAAGAAAGATGTTTTACCAGATCCAATTTATAATAACAAAGTTGTGACAAAACTTATCAACCAAGTTATGATGAGCGGAAAGAAAGGTCTTGCACAAAGAATTGTTTATGGTGCTTTTGACATTATCAAGGAAAAAACTGGGGCAGAACCTCTTGATGTTTGTCTTACAGGAATTGAGAATGTAAAACCTATGCTTGAAACAAAGGGAAGAAGAGTTGGTGGGGCGACGTATCAAGTTCCTATGGAAATCCGTCCTGAGAGAAGACAAACTCTTGCAATTCGTTGGATTGTCAACAATGCTAGAAAGAGAACTGGTGAGAGAAATATGGACGAAAAACTTGCTGGAGAACTCATTGACGCTTACAACAACACAGGCGCTTCAATCAAAAAGCGTGACGAAATGCACAGAATGGCTGAAGCAAACAAGGCTTTTGCACATTACAAATGGTAAAATTTTGCTGATCGCCTTTGTTGACAAATGCTCAAAAGGCGTCGCTTGACATTTTATCTTCTCTAAAAAAACCGAATTTATGGTAAGTTTCAGATTTTTAGAGAAAATGATGGAAAATGCTT
The DNA here is from genome assembly GCA_944381175.1 of uncultured Clostridia bacterium. GTDB lineage: Bacteria > Bacillota > Clostridia > Christensenellales > UBA1242 > Caccovivens. The sequence continues at coordinate 25,491 of CALWKD010000021.1, forward strand.
GAAAATCTTGCATTTTTCTTGAAATTAAAGTTTTTTGGCTCTTCACGCCAATGTTTAGAAAAACTAAAAAATGTGAAAATTTAATTTAGGAGAAAATATATGGCTACAAACCTTGAGATGACCAGAAATATTGGTATTATGGCTCACATCGATGCAGGGAAAACAACCACGACAGAAAGAATTCTTTTCTACACTGGAAAAAGCCACAAAATCGGTGAAGTTCACGATGGTCAGGCCACAATGGACTGGATGGCTCAGGAACAAGAAAGAGGTATCACCATCACTTCTGCCTGCACCACTTGCCAATGGAAAGGTCACAAAATAAACATCATCGACACTCCTGGACACGTTGACTTCACAGTTGAAGTTGAGCGTTCTTTGAAGGTGCTTGATGGTTCAGTTTTGGTGCTTTCTGCTCGTGACAAGGTTCAACCTCAGACCGAAACAGTTTGGAGACAGGCTGCAAACTACAAGGTGCCAATCATCATCTATGTAAACAAAATGGACAGAGATGCAGCAGATTTCTTTGGTTGTGTTGACTCAATCAGAGACAGACTCAAGACAAACCCTGTTGCAATTCAAATGCCAATCGGCGAGGCTGACACTTTCAGCGGAATTATCGACCTTCTCACAATGAAGGCTGAAACATATGAAGACGATATGGGAACAAAGATCGATACCGTTGAAATTCCTGCAGAGTATAAAGATAAAGCACAACAACTTCACGACGAATTGGTGGAGAAGATTGTTGAGACTGACGACGCTCTTCTTGAAAAATACTTTGAGGGACAAGAGATCTCTTTGGAAGAACTTAAGTCTGCTTTGAGAAAGGCGACAATCAGCAGACAACTCGTTCCTGTCCTTTGCGGTTCTTCATATAAAAATAAAGGTGTGCAGATGTTGCTTGATGCAATGGTCGACTATCTTCCATCACCACTTGACATCGACCACATTTCGGGAATAAACCCAGACACTGGCGAAGAAGAGACAAGAGCACCAAGTGAAGATACTCCATTCTCAGGTCTTGCATTCAAGATTATGACAGACCCATTTGTTGGAAGACTTGCGTTCTTCAGAGTTTATTCTGGAAAACTTACTGCAGGCTCTTATGTTTACAACTCAAACAAGGGCGAGAAAGAAAGAGTTGGTCGTCTTATCAGAATGCACGCAAACCAAAGAGAAGAAATCAAGGAAGTTGGCGCTGGTGACATCGCTGCTATCGTTGGTTTGAAAGACACCATCACTGGTGAAACTCTTTGCGATGAAAAACATCCAATCGTTTTGGAGAGTATGGAATTCCCAGAACCAGTTATCAGAGTCGCAATCGAACCTAAAACAAAACTTATGCAAGAGAAAATGGTTCTCGCACTCGTTAAACTTGCTGAGGAAGACCCAACTTTCAAAACTTACACCGACCAAGAAACAGGGCAAACAATCATCGCTGGTATGGGCGAACTTCACCTTGAAATTATTGTTGACAGACTTTTGAGAGAGTTTAAGGTTGAGGCAAACGTGGGTGCTCCACAGGTTGCTTACAAGGAAACAATCAGAAAATCTGCAAGAGCAGAAGGCAAGTTTGTCAGACAATCTGGTGGTAAAGGTCAGTATGGTCACTGCGTTATCAATATTGAACCTCTTGAACCAGGTGCAGGCTATCAATTCGAGGACAAGACCGTTGGCGGTTCAGTTCCAAAAGAATATATCCAACCTATCAACAACGGAATTCAGGAAGCAAGCAAGACTGGTGTTGTTGCGGGATATGAGACTGTGGACTTTAAGGTCACACTTATTGACGGTTCTTATCACGAAGTTGACTCTTCAGAAGCAGCGTTCAAGATTGCTGGCTCAATGGCATTCAAAGATGGTGCATTGCACGCAAACCCTGTTCTTCTTGAACCTATTATGAAAGTTCAAGTTGAAGTTCCAGATGACTATCTTGGAACAGTTATGGGGAACTTGACTTCTCGTCGTGGCATCTTGACTGGAAATGAGACAAAACCGGGCGTTCAAGTTGTGAATGCTGAAGTTCCACTTGGAGAAATGTTTGGTTATGCAACAGACCTTCGTTCTCAAACACAAGGCCGTGGCACTTTCACAATGGAATTCTTGAAGTATGCTGAAGTTCCAAAGAACATCGCTGAGACAATCATTGGAAACAGAAAGAAACAAGGCTAAATTTTACGAATTTGAACCATAAATGTTAAAGTTTTTTTGCAAATATATCAAATTTGTTTGGATATTTCAAAAATATATGCTAAAATGAAACAGTAAAAAATAAAAAGGAGATTTAAAAATGGCTACAGGAAAGTATGACATTACAAAACCACACGTTAACGTTGGTACAATCGGACACGTTGACCATGGTAAAACTACATTGACTGCCGCTATCACTATGTATAGTGCAGCAAGGGGTTACGCTCAGAAAATGAGATATGATGAAATCGATAAAGCCCCAGAAGAAAAAGCAAGAGGAATCACAATCAACACTGCTCACGTTGAGTATCAGACAGACAAGCGTCACTATGCTCACGTTGACTGCCCAGGACACGCTGACTATGTTAAGAACATGATCACTGGTGCTGCTCAAATGGACGGCGCTATCCTCGTTGTTGCAGCAACAGATGGTCCAATGCCTCAAACAAGAGAGCACATCTTGCTTGCTAGACAGGTTGGTGTTCCATACATCGTTGTATTTATGAACAAAACTGATCAAGTTGACGATCCAGAACTTTTGGATCTCGTTGAAATGGAAATCAGAGAACTTTTGACAGAATATGGTTTCCCAGGAGACGAAACTCCAATTATCAAGGGTTCTGCTCTCAAGGCACTTGAAGCAGCTCAAGCAGGAAATGTTGATGATCCAGCTTGCAAATGTATTCAAGAGTTGCTTGACGCTCTCGACAACTACATTCCAGAACCTGTAAGAGACACAGATAAGCCATTCCTTATGCCTGTTGAAGACGTATTCACAATCACAGGACGTGGAACAGTTGCTACTGGAAGAATTGAAAGAGGAAAAGTTAAGATCAACGACGTTGTTGAAATCGTTGGTATGGGCACTAAGAAGCAAACAGTTGTTACTGGCGTTGAAATGTTCAGAAAGACAGTTGACGAAGGTATCGCTGGATACAATGTTGGTATCCTTCTTCGTGGTATCCAAAGAAACGAAATCGAAAGAGGTCAAGTTCTTTGCAAACCTGGCACAATTCATCCACACACAAAGTTTGCTGCTGAAGTTTACGTATTGAAGAAAGAAGAAGGCGGACGTCACACACCATTCTTCAATGGTTACAGACCACAATTCTACTTCAGAACAACAGACGTTACAGGGACAATCGAACTTCCTGCAGGTGTTGAAATGGTTATGCCTGGAGATAACATCAAGATGACAATCGAACTTAGCAAAGAAATCGCTATCGAGCAAGGACTTCGTTTCGCTATCCGTGAAGGTGGCAGAACAGTTGGTTCTGGTGTTGTTTCTCAAATTATTGAATAATGCGAAAAAATTGAAAATCAAAAAAAGACTGCAAATGCGGTCTTTTTTTATATCTACATTACAATCTTTATAAAATTTTATTAAAACTAAATTTTATGATTTGCTTTTCTTTAATTTTATAGCAGATGGAATTATTAGCGAGGTTGAAACTATTGCCAAAATAACTGTAAGAATGACTGTCAAAGTTAGATAGTCGAAATTTTGATTGCTTATCCATATTTTTGCAGAAGAATCTGAATCGGTTTCGAGGTGATAGCCAGCGTTATAAAACCAAGCATTTCTGAAATTGTCAATCGTTATGGTTTTGGTTTCAAAAGGCATCAAAGACACTTCAATTGGACTGGAATATCCTTTTGGATAACTGTTTTCATCACAATATCGCAAAATTAAAGTCTCGTTTTTATATGTTTTGAATGATGGGTTTTTGATTGTGATATCAATGCTGGTGACGGTTCCCTCTTCATCCAAATGATAGACGATACTATTAGTTTCGATGTATGGCATTGACACAGAAAACCCCACAAAGAAATAAATCAAAGTGATACAAAGAAGAGCAATGCCAATGGCGAGCATTATACGATATTTCTAGTTTGTTGAATTCATATTTCCTCCAGTTAGGTTTATTTTATATCAAAAAAATTTAAAGTCAATAATTTAGGTTATAAGTTCTTAAATTAAGCATTTTAGACTTCAAGACTAACCAAAATTTAAATAAAATTTTACTTTTTTCCGTCGACACTTCTATTTAATGAGTCCTCAACCTCGGAACGCAGATTTTCTGAGTCCTGTTTCATTGAATTGCCAATCGCTTTTGACAAGCAATAGGCTTTTGATTCAGAGTTGAATTTGTTGACAATATATCTTGGGTCTTCGGTCTCTATTGTTGAAACTAAATATCTTCTTAGTGCTTCAATTCTTAAAGAGTATGCAGGAATATTTTTGGTGGACAAATTTTGTTCAGTCATAATATTTTTGTATTTTGGTTCTTTCAACAAATTGTCAATCAAAACACACTCATAATCCAACTGATAAGCCTCTTCTCTTGTCAAATTTTCCTTTTTGTAAAGAGGAATTTCTCTTGCAATTTCGTTTTCTTGAGTGATTTTGTTATTTTTTTCCATATAAAACCTTCCTTTTTTCTCTAAAATTATATCACATTTGAAATTTTTGTCAATATCGAATGTTGATTTGTTAGTTTTTAACAAAAAAAGAGGAATTTTGGACAAAGACCTTTCAAACAAACAAAAAAAGATAGTGATTTGCATTTCACTATCTTTTTATTTTACTGAGTTCAAAGATTTATGAGCCTCCACGCTTTATTTTCCTTCTCCGTCTGATTTTTTTGATCTATCTCTCTCTACCTCTTCCACAGTTGGAATATTAAGTTTTCCAAATTCGCGAAGGGCATTTCCTCTTTCAGCATAATATTTTTCGACTTCCTTATCAACTTCCGCATCTTCTTTGGTCTTAAGTTCTGCCTGTCTTATCTTTAAATGTTCTTTCCCATATACAAGAACTTTGGTCTCAAATTCAGCAATTGCTTTATTTTTTTCAGTTTTTGACATTTTTCCCAAGGATTTTTTGAAAGACTCATCGGCACACTCCATAAGTTCAACTGCTGTGCCAATATCTCCAAAGTGCTCTGGGGAGAGTGTGAAAAAGTGATTTGCATCGTCTCTGATCTTCAATTTTGCAAGATTTATCAAAGTTGAATTTTGCATTATATTGTCAAGCACTCTTGTGCCATATATCAAACTCTCATCAATTGGAGCGTTGCTACCTGTCAAAAATTCGTGCCTATCTCTCAATTTTTTCAACGAAGCAGAAAATTCTTCCATTGCTCGCATTGCTTCTTCGTTTGCTTTTTTGCTTTCTTCCCTTTCTTCTTTTGATTTCATAAAATTAAAGATCCCCATTTGTTTCTCCTTTTTAATTACAAGGGGGAGTATATCATATAATTTTTCCAATTTCAATATTAAAATAAAATTTTTTCGCATTTTTACAAAATTTTTATTCTTTTCGCAAAAACTTAAGAGGTTGAACCTATTTTTATTTTGATGAAAGTCCTTCTTATGATATAATAAACAATAAAGGTGAGATTGTTATGGGACTTATGAACTTTATTTACAAGATTTTTGGGTTTGAAAGTGATGATGTCAAGGTCGTGGCTAAGAAGAAAAAGACTCAAAAAGCGAGTTATAATTTGAAAATCAAGCAAGATTTGCCAGAAGAAATTGATGGGGTGAAAGTTTTTTATCCTGAAGATTTTGAAGATTGCAAGGATAAAGTTGAACTTTTGAAAAAAAACACTCCTTTTTTCCTCGATTTCAGGGGTTGTGCGGTTTCAGAGAAGAACAAGGCTCTTGATTATTTGAGTGGAGTCATCGCGGTTTTGGGAGCGACAAGCGAGGAAGTTGAGAAAAATTTGTATATTTTTCTTCCAAAAAATATGAAAATTGAGAGAGAATAAAATGAAAAGTGGTGTTTGTCCAAAATGTAAAGGTAAAGATATTTTGGTGTTTTCACAAGACAAAAAGAACAAGTTTGTCGATTGCGAAAAATTGGGAAATTTGCGAGGGGAAATTTTCACGACCAGATATGTTTGTTGCGACTGCGGTTACACAGAACGTTATTTTGATGATGAAAATCTGGAAAAATTAAAGAAAAAATACAAAAAAGTTAGAGGTTAGGAGATTGAAAAAGAAAGATTGGGTCAAATTTGGCGTGATGATGGCAATTTTTGTCTTTATTCTTGCACTTGATTTGGTGACAAAATATGTTTTTGATGATTTGCTTGACGATGGAAGAACTATCACTGTTATTCCATATCTTTTTAATTTCCATCTTGTCCATAATTATGGTGCTGCTTGGGGTATGCTCGCTGGAAAACAGGTGTTTTTGATTGTTCTGACCTTCGTTTTTCTTGCAATTTTCATTTTTTATTATATCAAAGAGAAAAATAAAACTTGGTTTATGAACATCACTTTTGGCTTCCTTTTTGCAGGGTGCATTGGAAATCTTTATGACAGGTTGTTTTTTGGATATGTGAGAGATTTTATCCAATTTGATTTCTGGAAAAGTTTTCCCGTATTCAATTTTGCAGATGTTGCACTGACTGTCGGAGTGATTCTTTTGATAATCTATTTGATAATGTATTATGTCAAAGATTACAAATCAAAACAAAAGGAAAAAACGGGCAATGAATAAGGTTTTTTTTGTCGCAGAGGAGGATGCAGGCAAGCGACTTGACGCTTTTCTTGCCCAAAAATTTCCAGAATTTTCTCGCTCTTTTATCAAGAATTTGATTGAGAAAGAACTTGTCAAGGTTGACGAAAAAACACCGAAAAAAGCGGGTTTTTTGCTTAAAATTGGGCAAAAAATTGATGTCGAAATCAAAAATCCGCAAAAAATTTCCACTGAGGCGGAAAATATAGATTTTGAAATCGTCTATCAAGATGAAGATTTGGTTGTTGTGAACAAACCGCAAGGATTGGTCGTCCATCCTTGTGCGTCCACAAAAAGTGGGACATTGGTCAATGGACTTCTTTTCCGTGTTAAAGATTTGAGCGGAATCAATGGCGAACTTCGTCCAGGGATTGTTCATCGTCTTGACAAGGACACAAGCGGGCTTATGGTGGTCGCAAAAAATGACAAAGCACACATCAGTCTTGCTCAGCAGATTAAAGACAAGACGTGTCACAGAAATTATTTGGCGCTTCTTGATGGGCATCTGAAAGAGAGTGAGGGACAGGTCAAAACATTTATCAAAAGAGACCCAAAGGATAGAAAGAAAATGTCCGTGCAAGACAGCGGTAGAATTGCAATCACGGACTATAAAGTCTTGAAATATTTTGAAAAAACTTGCCTTGTGGAGTTTAGTTTACAAACGGGCAGAACGCACCAAATCAGAGTGCACGCGAAGTATCTTGGACATCCGATTGTTGGAGACAAGTTGTATGGAAAAGAGGTGAAAGGGCTTGCTGGGCAACTCTTGCACGCTTACAAAATCTCATTTATTCACCCAAGCACAAATGAAAGGATGACTTTTGAAGTGGGGATTCCAGATTATTTTGAAAATTATCTGAAAATGCAAAAGGAGATTTGAAAAAAGTGCCAAAAAGATAGAAAATTTCGATTTTTTGCGCAATTTAGAGATTAAAATTGCTTAAAAATATTGACAAATATGTCAAATTTTGCTAAAATATTAGCGTATCCACTTGTATCGGGTTTTGAAAGTGTGGAAATTTGATTTTTGAAGGCTTAAATTTGCTTCAAAAAGTAAACATAATCGGTTTTTGATTTGTTTTTCATAAGAAAATTTTATGCGAGAACAAAAAGTGTCACGGACACCCACCACCTAGGATGACAGTGAGTTTGGTTAGAGGAGGTAAAAGTATGTTTGCAGTAGTTCAGACTGGAGGAAAGCAATACAATGTCACAGAAAACGATGTTATCAGAGTTGAGAAACTCAACAGTGATGTTGGAAGCAAGGTTAACCTTGATGTTTTGCTTGTTTCAGACGGGAAAAAGACCGTTGCTGGAACACCAGTAGTTGATAAGGCTGAAGTTGTTGCTGAAGTGCTCGCTCACGGGAAAGGTGAAAAGATTGTTGTTTTCAAATATAAACCTAAGAAAAATGTTCGTAGCAAGCAAGGTCATAGACAACCTTGGACTGAAATTAAAATTGTTTCAATAAAGATGTAATTATGACTAAGATTACGATTTTCAAAAAAAATGGCAAGATTTACGAATATCAAATCAAGGGACATAGCGGTTTTGCTGAAGAAGGAAGTGACATCGTTTGTGCGGGAATTTCAACCGCAGGGCAAATGGCACTTGTTGGACTTAAGGAGGTCTTGGGGCTTGGTTTGCAGTCGGACATAAAAGATGCATATTTGCACGTAATCATTGAAGATTTTCAAAACGAAAGTGCTCAAGCAATTTTGAATGCTATGGAAAAAACTTTAGAAGATATTTCAAAAAACTATGCCAAATTTGTTAAAATGGAGGTTAGAGACGATGTTTGTTAATTTACAACTCTTTGCTCACCACAAAGGTGGCGGAAGCACAAAGAACGGCAGAGATTCCCAATCAAAGCGTCTTGGAGTGAAAGCATATGCTGGCGAGTTTGTAACCGCTGGCTCTATAATAATCAGGCAACGTGGCACCAAGACTTATCCTGGTGCAAATGTTGGGCTTGGAAAAGATTACACTCTTTTCGCGCTTAAAGACGGAAAGGTTCAATTTGGAAAGAGCAACGGAAAAGATATTGTATCTGTTATTGCAGAGTGATTAAGGGCTTTATGCCCTTTTTTCATTGTCTTGATACTTTTGAGGATGGAAAATGAGATATACGATTGAGAAAAACAAAATAGAGATTGTTGGCAAAGGAGATTTCAATCCAGAACACATTTTGGAATGTGGTCAAGTTTTTTCATTCAAGAAAAATGAAGAGGGAGAATATGAGGTGCTTTCTGCGGACAAGAAGGCGGTCATAACTGAAACAGATGAAGGCTTTGTCATCAAGACGAAAGATACAGCATATTTTGAAGAGTATTTTGATTTAAAAACAGATTATTCAAGTATAAAGAAGCGTTTGGGGAAATATAAGATTTTGGAAAAACCAATTGAATATGGCTACGGCATACGAATCTTGAAACAAAATCTTTTTGAGACGCTGATTTCATTTATTGTGTCGGCAAACAATAACATAAAAAGAATTAAGATGATTCTAAACCGAATCAGAGAAAAATATGGGAAAAATATGGGAGGGTATCACGCTTTCCCGACCAGAGAGGAACTGCTCGGTGCAACAGTGCAGGACTTTGAGGAACTTGGTGCGGGCTACAGAGCGAAATACATTTTTGGAGTCTTTCGCCAAGTCGATGAAAAGACGCTTGAAAGTTGGAGAGGACTTCAAACTCCGCAGTTGAGGGCAAATTTGATTTCTCTTATGGGTGTTGGACCAAAAGTGGCAGATTGTGTTTTGCTTTTTGGATACGGAAAGAAAGATGTCTTTCCAGTGGACACTTGGATTGCTCAAATGTACAACAAATACTATGACAATCTTCAAAACAGAGAAAAAATCCGCGCGAATTTGCTTTCGGAATTTGGAGATTTCTCTGGATATGCTCAGCAATATCTGTTCTTTTTTATGAGGGCTAATTTGTAAAATTTTTTACAAAAGGGTCTTGAAATGCAAAAAGAACTGTGATATTATATAAATGAAATCAAAGGGGGATAATTTATGAACAAATATTTGAAGAGATTCTTGGCATTGGGAATTGTTGGAGCGAGCGTACTCACTTTCAGTGCCTGTGCAATGGGAAATGATGAAGGCAAGGGAGATGATCCTGGCGGTCCAGTCTATGTTGACCCAACTCCTGACAATCCAAAACCAGACGATCCAACTCCAGTTGATCCTACGCCAGATGAACCTGTCGTAAACCCAGACAAAGAGTTCAATGAGTTTTTGGCAAACTTAAGTGCTGAAGGCAGTTACACCTACACTCTTTCAGAGGATGATTTCTATCTTGTTGAGGGGACTTCGGTCAAAGCGTGCCTTGATGGAAACAGAGACGGCGATTTTTATGTGTATGAGGACGGAGTTCCATATGCTTATCGTTTTGAGTCATCAAAGGGACTTTGGCATAAAGAAGATTTTGAAGAATTTGATGTCAACTCTCTCGTTTTGGATGAATTGAACAGTGCGATTGTAACCGATTATGATGAGAAAACCGAGACTTACAGCATTGAAATGGGCGGAAAAGTCTACACTGCGACCTTGGATGATGAGGGCTTGACAATGGCTTTGGAAAATGGAGAAGAATTTTCTATTTCGGAAATCGGAAGCACTGAAGTAAATCTTCCAAGGGCGATGTTCATTGTGGATAACACTGAGAAAGATCCTGAAAATCCACCAATTACTGACCCAGAAGACCCAGTTGTCGATGAGGATAAGGTTTACACACTTGACGAACAAGGAAACAGAGTCTACGACTCAAAAGTCTTGGCAGAAGTGTTCTTGACGGCACTCAACTCCACAAAAGAGGGAGAGACGCAAAATGTGTATGCAAGCATTACTTATGGATATGGAGCAAAAGTAAATGATATAAAATTTGTAAATTCCAATGGTGGCAAATTACAAATAGGTGCAACAGCAGTATCAATCTATGATGCTAACAATTTTGCAATTTTTGACATAGATGAAGATGCATTTGCAAGTATAGAAAATGACAAAGATGCATGGATTTCCGCAGTAAATTCTAAAAATATTTCTGTTAACAATTCAAACATTATGCAATATACCACAGATGATGCACAATATGGAGAAATTGTCGCGACCGCATTTGAGAATGTTGCAAACAAACTCGCCGAAAATGGTGTGCAAAACGAGAGTATAAATACGCTTGGCACTCCAATTACAAAATTGAAAAATGCTGATGTGGTTTGGGCTTACTCAATCGAAAATAGCAGAACAGGTTCAGGTTATGACATTGGTAATGTAGCAAGATGTGGTCTTGCGGGAGTTGTTTTGAACGCTGAAGGGAATTATGAATATTTTGAGACAGCGGTTGTATCAAGATGGTCAGCATCAAAAGGTCCACTTGAGAGAGTTGCCGAAAATGGAGTGTTTATTGTGACAGATCTTGAGAACAATATTGAAGCGAATAATGACTTTTACAAAACGAAAAGCACAAAGTCGATTGATTTGTATAATGAAAAAGAAGGAAAAGAACTTGAAATGTAATCAAGTTCTTTTTTTCATTCTGCCTTAATTGTCATTTTGCATTGCGAAGCAATCTCACGCCTTATGCCACTTTAACTTGTCATTCTGAGCCACGAGCGGAGCAAGTGTGTCGAAGGGTCCCTAGAGGTTTTTCGACCACGCTCAACATAACGAGATAATGTCTTTCTTTATTACATTGTGAAGGAAAAAACTACAAAACGGAATAATACTTGCCAAAATTATTGTTTTTTTGCAGGAAATGTGGTAACATATCAATATGAAAAAGAAAAGATTTACAAAAATTTTGTCTTTTATAATGTGTGGAATGTTTCTCCTTTTTGCTGGTTGTTCTGCGGGTGGAGGTTCTGGCTCTGGAAGTGGAGGAGACCAAATTGATGTCCTTTCTGGGACTAAAGTTCTTTCTCGTCCTTCTGATTATTCTTTTGCTGATGCAGTTGGAAACTATTCGGAGTATTATTACAACTTGTATGCAAATGAAATTTTGCAAAATTTATATAATCTTTTTGAGACTTCCGAATATGATAGTAGAATTATTAGTCCAAGTGAAAATGATTTTGCAAATGGCTTTGTTGAAGTGACGGGTGACAATACATACGGAAACTTTACGGATAATGATCAATATTACTTGTATGACTCCTTGAGATACACGATAACTAAAGTCGACAACATCTATGATGATGCAAGTGGAACAAATTTGCAAGGACAAATCGTCTATCTCGACCTTAACAAGTCTTGGGATTGGAAGATTAAAGATGACGCCAGCATTGGTGAAGATAATGATGGATTATATTTTGAAATAATGAGCAATGGGAATAATATAGTCTATTCTAAGGATGCTATGTCAAATGCTTCGACTGTGACTTTTGCCACTTCTGAATGGATAAGTGCTTTTGATTTTGCACTCAATACTGCTGGGTTAACCTATCCAAATTTCTCTTCTTCTTACATCGGCGATGCTGTGATAAAACAAGAAAATGGCGAAGGTGTGATTATTGGCGGAGTCCCTGTCGTAAATTATTACAAATCACCTTATTATCAGACGGCGATTGAAGGGGTAGAAACTGCAACCGTGAACAACTATTTCCAAGATGCAATGGAATATGCCATTTATATGTTTGTGCTTGGGTATGATTATCACACCTATGATGCTGAGGGAAATGTTATTGAGGGAGCCATCAATGCCGAAGACGCTCCATATTTTGAGTTTGACATCACTTATGATGCAAATGGATATGTTTCTGGAATGACAGTCGATGGTTGGGGCACTGATGTGCCGATTGCAGAGGCTCTTCAAATTGTCAAAGACCGATACGCTGAGATTGGCGGATATGTCGGAGTTGTGGAGAAAAATCTGGAGCAACTTACGAGATTTATTGTCGAGAAGGTGATTGGAGAGGACAGTCCTGACGAATTTACTGTCGAAATGGACGCATACTATGACAACAACGGCTCAAATATTCCGACATCCACTCAGCCAGACGACATCACTTTCAACCGAAACTATTATGCAATTGCAAACAACGTTGTGCGTTATGCCTGCGAACAGGCGCCAATCGGCTATACCTTGGACGCCGAAGGAAATGTCCAACCTCTTTCGCTGAGCAATGGTTTTTCCGCTTCGATAATCACTGATTATGTGGGGAATTATTTCTTTGCGAACTATGATGTTTATTCTGACGGAGTCTATATCAATGATGATTCTGAGATTTTTGCAAATATCGAGGCTGCTGAGTATCAAAGTATTGTCATTTATCCTTGCGAGGAGTTGATTGGAAAAACTTTGGGTGATTTGTGGTTTGATTTTGAGTATTATGAACTCACTGATCCAACAAAAACTATGCTTCCAGAACTTACATTGAATGTTGGATTTAGATATTATGACCATTTGCAAAACAGGATTGTGGTCGATGAACAACAAGAAATGACAATTACCTATGGGAAAAATGGCACACTTAAAGATGAAAACGGTGAGGATATTTCGGACCAAACTTTGTTTATGATTGGTGAGGGCGACGGGCCTTACAATGTCTCAATTGAAGAAGGCAGTGTCACATTCCGAGAATTTAACAATGCAATTGGAGGCGGAGTGCTTGACCCATTTGTCAGCGGAACAGTGATTGATCCATCTGGAATAAAGGCGTCGAAGTATCTTTCAGGGACTGATGAGGCAAGGTCTTATTACAAACTCAACGACTCCCAAACCTCTGGACAATATGGGACTTTGAATGAGGCTAAGTTTGCTGGCGAGTGCAGTTTTATTGAAATCTATTTCGACATCGTCAAAGATCCAACACTCACTGGTGTGAGTTATGACTTCAAAGTCTGCCTTCGCACCGTGACAGAACACGAAGATGTGGATGATATAGACATTGACGAAGACTTTGACGAAGATGATTTTGAAGATTTGTAAGAAAAGAGCAAAAATTTGCTCTTTTCTTTTGTTTTTGGTATGGACAAACCGCTTGCTTTGTGGTAAAATACACTAAATAGGAGTGCTTATGAGCGGTGGCGTCATAACAGCAATTTTTTTGGCTGGTGTTTTGTTTATTTTTCTTTTGACGATTTTCCTTTTGATGCCTAAAAAGGTTTATTTTACGGCGCTTTTTTCTGGAGTTTATGTTTCTGCTTTCAAACTTATAAGTATGAAATTGAGAAAGGAAAATTTTGGAGAAATTGTCAATTCTTATATTTTGTCAAAAAAATCACACTTGAAAATTTCCTTTTATGAACTTGAGATGATTGCCTCTGGTGGAGGGAATCCTTCGGTGATTGTCACAGGGCTTTGCACGGCAAAGAATGCAAAACTTGACATAACTCTTGATTTTGCAAAAGCGGTTGACGCAAGTGGGATGAATTTTTTGGATGTTGTGAAAGAGTGTGCAAGTCCAAGAGTGGTGGAGGTTCCGCTTATTTCTGGGGTTGCAAAGGACAAACAGGAAGTGAATGTCAAAGTCTCTCTGACTCTGAAGCCGATTTTGGACAATTTTTTGGAAGGAGTGGGAGTCGACACGATTTCTGCCAGAGCGGTTGAGGCTGTCATCACGAGGATATCAAACGCCGAAAAGGCGAGCCAGTTGGTTTCAAAACCGCAATATTTGGACAAGGCAATCTTTGATGCTGGAGTTGATGATGATTCAAAATACGAACTAGTTTCTGCGGATGTTGTGCATATTGATTTTGGAGAAAATAAGGCACTGATTGAGGAAAAAGAGCAAATTGAGAAACAAAGAATTATTGCTTCAAACCAACTTGAGCACAGAAGACTCACTGCCATTGCGGTGGAGCAGGAGATGAAGGCCAAAGCGGAAGAAATGAAAGCAAAAGTTATTGCAAATGAGGCGGAAGTGCCAAAGGCAATAATCAAGGCGATTGAAGAGGGCAAAATCAAAGATATTGTCGACTATTACAAACTTGAAAATTTGCAGGTCGACACTGAAATGAAAAGAAGATTGTTTGAAAAAAAAGACAATCCAAACAGGAGGTAGGCGAAGTTATGATTGCGGTGTATATCGTTGCTATTGTCATAGTTGGAGTGCTTATTGTCGGTTTTTTTGTGTGGAAAGCAAAAAAGAGAAACAGAAAGATCGAGGAAAACAAGATTGAAATCCCAACAAAGCCAGTTGAAGTTGATATTCAAGCCGATATTGCAAACGCCGAGAAAGAAGTCGTCGAGGAAGAGAAAAAGATTGAGGAGGAATTGGAAGATTTCCATTTTGGTGAGGATGAAATAAGTGAAAGAACTGTACCAAAACGAGATGATTTCTCTATTCAAAATGGAAATCGAAATTCGTTTGACGATGATTTGTATCAAAGAAAGATGGATTCATACGAGGATTTTTTGAATGAGGAGAAAGACTTCAACCTTGACGATGCACTCTCTGAAAGTGATAGGAATGATATTGACGATTTGATGGAATTTGACTTTGATTCTTTGAAAGGAAAAACAAGAGAGGAAGTTGAGGAAATGGTGAAAAATTTTTCTCCGTCCGTGCAAGAGTTCATTTTAAATGACATCTTTGATAAAAAATATAATGAAGATTGACGGTCTTCATTTTTTTATTCTTTATAAAACTTATCAAACATAAAATATCATAAGGTGATTTATGTTTAATTTTTTTGGTGAGATTAAGGAAAATTTAAAAAACACAAACAAAATCGGCTTGGACAATTTCAATCTGATAAATATCTCGGGGAAGATTTTGTATGTTGAGGGGCATCTCGGTCTCGTAACCCTTTCTAAAGAGACGATTTCCTTCAAGGTCAAAAATGCGGTGATTATAGTCGATGGCAGTGAGATGATTTTGTCCGAACTTTCTGAAAACACTTTAAAAATTACAGGGAAAATCAAAAAGGTGGAGCAGATTTGATGAAATTTAGAAATGAAAGTATATTTCACCTTAAGACCTTAAACCAAGAAAAATTATTGAACTCGCTTTGCAAAAAATTCTCGCTGACAAAGATTGATAGGTTAAACGAAAAAGAAGTAAAGTTTTCTTGTGATTATTCAAAATACAAAAAAATTGAGAAATATTTGAAAGAAAGAAATACTGAAATAATCAGCATTTCTCATTTTGGCGTGATGTGGAGACTTTCTCAAGTTTTGACATCTTTTGGGCTTATATTTGCAATTTTGTTCATTTCAATAGGCTTTTCAATTCAGTATCAATATATTTGGCAGTACGAAATTTTGGGCACAGAGAAACTGGACAAGAATAGCGTGGTTTCATTTATTGCGGAGAATTTTGATAAGAAAAAATCAAAAATCGACATAGTGGAGATCGAGACTGCACTTGCAAACAAATTTAATGAAATCAGTTTCGCTTCGTGCATAATAAAAGGACAAACTCTTGTCGTCAATATCAAAGAGAAATTGCTTCCTGACGAAAAATATGGGCAATTTCAGCCGATTATTTCGCAAAAAAATGCAAAAATAACGAAAATTGAGTTGATTTCTGGCACTTTAAATGTCAAAGTGGGGGATTTTGTTGAGGTCGGCGATGTTTTGGTTGAGCCGTATGTCATTGACTCTTCTGGCGAGATAAAAAAGGTGGAGGCAAACGCCAAAATCTATGCTGAGGTTTACAATGAGGGAAGTGCCGACCACTATGAGAGTTTTATTGATGTTTATCGCACTGGGAGAGTTTGCGAAGAGAGCGTCGTAACTTTGTTTGGACTGCCAATTTACACTTTCAAAACGGAGAACACTTTCAAAATGTATGAAGTGGAATATGAGACGACCAATCTTATTCAAAACAATTTCTTGCCGTTTAAACTGAAGAAAACAAAGATATATGAGTTGGAAGAGAGGGTGGTTGAAACAAAATTCGAGGATGTCCAAGATGAGTATTTGCAAAAAGCAAGGCAAAATGCCTTGGAAAAATGCGAGGACTGTGATAAAATAATTGATGAGTATTACACATTGCGACATTTGAGCGGAATCACTGTTGTGAATTATTGCATTGTCACATTGGAAGAAATAGGAGAAAAATATGTTGGTTGAGGGAAAAATGTTTCCATACAAAAGAACAATAACAAAACTGTTTGATATTGCGGGCAAGACTTTGAATGAGGATTTCTCTGCAGTGGACGTCTCTGTCAATTTTGTTTCTGAGGATGAGATAAAGAGACTGAACAATGAATTTAGAAAAATTGACAAAGTCACGGATGTTTTGTCATTTCCGAATTTAGACAAAAAATGCGACCAAAAACTCTCTGACTTTGATGATGAGAGAAACCCAGATGACAAATTGCTGTTTTTGGGGGACATTGCCATTTGTTTGAAGAAGGCAAAATCTCAAGCGAAGGAATATGGACACAGCGTCAAGAGGGAAGTTTGTTTTTTGGCTCTTCACGGGCTTTTGCATCTTTTGGGTTTTGACCACATTGAAAAGGAAGACGAAAAGGTTATGAATGAAACTGCCGAAAAAATCTTGAGCAAATTTGGAGTTTTGAGATGAAGTGCGGATATGTGGCTGTTTTGGGGAGACCAAACGCTGGAAAAAGCAGTTTTGTGAATGCTGTCGTCGGAGAAGAGGTTGCAGTTGTGTCTCACAGGAGACAGACGACCAGAGATGCAATTCTTGGGATAAAAAACGGAGAAGATTATCAAATCATCTTTGTTGACACGCCTGGGGTGCATCACAGCGAGAACAACCTCGACAAATATATGATGAAAAATGTCAGAAGTGCAATCGCGACTGCAGATGTTGTGCTTTATCTTTTTGACGGGACAAAGGTGCTTGACGAGGAAGAACTTGATTACATCAAAATGCTTAAAGAGAAGAGCGAAAATGTCCTACTTCTAAAGACCAAAGCGGACAAAAAGCAACTTCCAAGTGATTTGGACTACTTTCCAATTTCCGTCAAAACGGGACAGAATTTGGAAGAGGTTGAGAAGAAGATTGTTAAACTTTTGCCAGAAAGAGAAAGAATTTTTGATGAAGATTTGTACACTGACAGGAGCCTGAGATTTTTGGTTGCGGAAAATATCCGCGGATACCTATTAAACAACATTGACAAGGAGATTCCTCACGGCGTTGCAGTGGTTGTGACGAGATTTGAAGAGAGGGAGGATATCGTCTTCATTGATGTCGACATTGTCTGCGAGAGGGAACAGCACAAAGGAATAATTATTGGAAAAGGGGGAAAGTTTCTGAAAAGTTTGGGCGAATTTTCGAGAAAATATGTCGAAGATTTGCTCGAAAAAAAATGTATGATAAAACTTTTCGTCAAGGTGGACAAGGACTGGAGAACAAAAAATATAACAAATTATTACAAATAAAAGGCAATTTTGTTTATTTTCCTCTTTTTGAGAAATACTAACTTGTAAGGAGGGAAAAATGGTTATTGCAAACTATATTGCCTATGTTATTGCACTCATTGGAGGAATCAACTGGGGACTTGTAGGAATTTTCAACTTCAATCTCGTTGGTTGGATATGTGGCGGATACAGAACGGGTTGGGCTATTGCGGTTTATGTCTTAGTTTTGCTTGCTTGTATCTGGCTCATTATTTCTCCAATAATATCCAAAGGGATGTTAGATTTGGGATGCAAATATAGAAAAGAAGCAGAAAAGAAATAAAAGCACCAAGCCTCATAGCCTTTGAAATTAGCAAAAAGGATAGTGAGAATTTAATTTTGTCACTATTTTTTTGTATTGGTTTGAAAAATACTTTAACAAATTTGGTGTTTTTTATATAAAAAACATTTTTTTAATAATTTTGAAACGTTTTCAGTTTTTTTTAATTTGGCAGGGGTGGAAGGAATCGCTCCAGTTCGACTTGATTAAAACAAAAAAACAGGCGAAAACCTGTCGAACTTATCACGCCAGGGCAGTTCGCTTCACTGGTCCACTGGACCCGCTCACTGCCCGTTCGATTCCCAATAGGTTTTAATTGTTTAATTTGGCAGGGGTGGAAGGAATCGAACCCTCCTCTGGAGTTTTGGAGACTCTCATTCTACCGATGAACTACACCCCTACGTCGTGACCTTCGCTTAAACTCGGCTTGCTCTCCGCAAGCACTCGGGGAACGCTTGGTCACTCCTTTTCCCCAAAAATAAATTGTATTTTGTGGGGTCCCCGTTTGACCTTCGCTTAAACTCGGCTTGCTCTTCGCAAGCACTCGGGGGACGCTTGGTCACTCCTCTTCCCCAAAAATAAATTGTATTTTGTGGGACAGAGACACTTGTTCCTACTGATTCGTTTAAACGAATTTGCTTGTTTGATTTTGCATATTTGTATTATGCCCTTCTATTTTACAATAAATCTTAAGTTATGTCAATGAATTTTTTCAGAATTATTTAATACTTTTAAATCAAAAGTTTGATTTATTCACACAAAATTTGATATACTATGTGTGATTTGGAGACGAATATGATTGAAAGAATTGTAAGCGATTTGATTTCGAGTAATGTTTTTGTCCTTTCAAAAAATGACAGTTGCATAATTATTGATGCAGGTGCAAAAATTGACTCAGTCAAAAAGGCGGTCGGGGACAAAAAAGTTGAGGGTATATTTTTGACCCACGGGCACTATGACCACTCTGCAAGGGTTATGGATTATATTCACGAGTTTGGCACAACGGTTTATGCAAGTGAATTTACCAAAGAGTATTTACAGAACAGTGCCTACAATTACAGTGAAGGAAAATTTACGGTCTCTGATTTTTCAAACTTTAAATTCTTGAGTGGCAATGGATGTTTGGAATTACCAACTTTTTCTGTTCAGTTTCACCAACTCGGCGGGCACAGCAAAAGTGATATGATGTTTAAAGTTGGAGATGATATTTTTGTGGGTGATGTGCTTATTGGAAGAGATATGGGAAGGATTGACCTCTATGGCGGAAGCAAGGAAAAGATGAGTGAAAGTTTGAAATTTCTGCAAGAGGTTGAATATGAAACGATGCACTCTGGACACGGCAATGACAACGACAAGAAAACACAAGACAAAGTTGCAAATCTTTGGCTTAGATTTTTGAGTAGATAAAAATATTAAAAAATATACACTTTTAATTTTCAATTAAATTCGGGAAAGTAAAAATAATAAAAAATAATTATTTTCATAATTTTATAAAAATAAATAAAAAATTCATTTTTTTGAGAAAAATGTGCAATTTTTAATGTTTTTTATAACTTAAATAACAAAAACCGCCATTTTTAGCGGTTTTTATTATTTTTATTTAATTTTTTATTTTTATTTAATTTTTTATTTTTAATTTAGTTTTATTTTTTTAATCTTTTATCATCTCCATTTAAGAAAATTGTAAGGGAGGTGTTTCTGTCAACAATTCGAGAATAAATCCTTTCATCATATCTTTCTCTTATATCGCCAAGGTCAAGATTGCTTGTGATGACTGTTTTCTTATTTCTCATTTTTCTTTCATTGATTATGAGATATAGGTATTCAATTGTCACATTTTTGAAGATTGGCTCAGTCCCCAAATCGTCAATGAACAAAACTTCAGGCGTGATATATTTTTTCAAAAGTTCTTCTTCAAAAGTCTTGGTGAAAGTCTTGAAGTCAAGGCTTAAGTTTAGTGAGGTGACGATGTTTATGACTTTGCCATTTTTGATAAGTTCATTTGCCATACATCTGATGAGATAAGTTTTTCCAACACCAATTGGTCCTGCAAAATATATAAGATTTTTTTTCGAGTTAGAGTTGCACCACTCTCGCATTTTTTGATAAATTGGGAGAAGGATTGGCCCGCAAGTTTTCATCCCTTCATCAAAATCTTCAAGTTTTGCAAAACCGCTATTTTCAAGCAATAGTTTTGAAATTTCGCTTTTCAAGCATATACATTGTTTTCCATTCACATATCCAGTGTCTTTGCAATCTGGACAAAAATATTCAATTTTTGCGTTTTCAAGACCGTATTTTGCTTTCAAAGAGTTCAAGATTTTAAGGGTTGTGTTTTCTTCAGTCTTATCAACCTTTTCGCTATACGCTTCTTTGCGGGCGTTCTCGATGACCAGCGAGGTGTAATGTTTTTGTGTTTTTTGATAATTTTTGTCCTTTTCAAGTGTGGAGATTTTGTCCTCATATTTTCTTTCGGCGTCTCGGCGTCTGTTGCGAATTATTTGCAACGCTACTTCGGTCACATTTTGGCTCATTTTGCCTCCTAAATTTCAATTTCTTCAATAGATTGGAAGAGAGAGTTCATCTCTTCTCTGGTGTAAGTTCTGCCAGTTGAGAAATTTGATTTCTTTTCATTCTTTGAAAAGATTTCAAAGGAAATTTTTGCTTCTTCCACTCTTGTTATGTTTTTGTCGTGGAAAGAAGAGAGAATGGTTGAAAGATACTGCATTGGGTTGTCCTTTCCGACGGCGAGTGTGCAGGCGTAATCAATAAGTTCGTCTGGCAAAGCCCAAACCTCCTTCCAAATTCGGTATTTGTCTCTGTCGAATTGGTTTACATTCCTCGAAAGTCCAATTGTTTCCAAAAGAGATTTGATTTTTTTGTCAGTGATCAGGACTTCGTCAAAATACTGCGACAAACTTTCTTCCGACAAAATTCCGAGTTTGTGGAATTTGTCAAGAATCCTGTCCATACCATCGAGGGTCCTGATGTTTGTTTTGAAGCAATAGTTTGAAATTTCCTCAAGCATTTTTTCGCTGAAACCTTTTGCAAGCCATTTGAAGACATAGTTGTCCACGACGGGCTCGATGTTTTCATAATATAGCCCAAGATTTTTTGTGAGTTTCTTTGCAAGGGAGATTCCTCGAGATTTTTCAGCTTCGTAAAGTTCAATCTCATTGACAGAAAACAATCTTTGAGCATAATATTTTTCAAGCAGATTGTCCATATAAAGAAAACTTGCTTTTTTGCTTGCCTTGCTGTTTTTTGCAACAAATTCAAGCACGCTTTTCTCAAAACCTTGTTTTGTCCATTTTTGATAGAGTTCGCGTTCTTCAATTGAGAGCGGTCGTTTTATGCCGAGGTGCTTTTTGATGTCCTCCATTCCGCTGTAAAGGTCCTCAAATTCCATAAGTCGCTCTTCGACTTGTTTTGCGGTTGTGATTTTTTGACTTACCCAGTCTTTTGCGACTGCGGTTATGTAGGCGTATCCGACATTTTCGCCTTTGACATTCACACAATATTTGATAATCATCAAAAGTGCGTCTTTTTCCATATGGAGCCTCTCGATGATGTCATAATACTCGCGGTATTCATTCGGCGTAATCATTCTTCCAGACAGAATTTCTTGTGCCTGAGCGTTGAAACTCTCGTATTTTTTTGCATTATATTTTTTCGTGTTGCTCAAGACATCGCTAATCGGCAAATATCGCACTTCAAATGGAAGGATGTTTAGAATCTGGACTAGTCCTTGTTCTTGCCAATAGACAAATCCTTCTTCCACTTGCTGTTGGGTAAGTTTTAGTTCGTTTGCGAAATTTTCAAGAGTGTTGTCACGGCTGTTTGAGTCCTGGCATTTATAAAGCCCGTAAAGATAAATTTTCACATACATCGGGTCGGCGTATGGGAGATAGTTGTTTATGAAAATGTTGTCAACGGCGGTTGTGTTGTTCGCCAACATATCAATTGAATATTTGCAAAATGCCATAAAAACTCCTTGTCTTTGTGAAGATATGATACCACAATTTAAGAGTTTTGACAACATATTTCAAAGAATGTTTTCGTTTTGGACAACATAAAATGCTTTATGAAAAAAATTGCGGTTTTGATTTTGGTGGTGACTCTTTTGCCTTTTTGCTTGGTGGGGTGTGGTGGAAAAGATGAGAAGAGAAACTTCTATTCCATTGAGGCGGTGTTTAATGACGATGATATGACGCTCACTTGCTCGCAGTCGGTGGAGTATGTGAACACAAGTGAAAACATCTTGACTGAGGTGGACTTCTTTTTATATCCAAATTCTTTTGCAGAAGGGCAAACTCCTGTCCCATCTTCATACAAGGCTAGTGCTTATCCAAACGGAGAGAGTTTTGGCTGTATGGAAATGGAAAGTGTGAAAGTAACTGGACAGAGTGCCGAGTTTGTGGTTGAGGAAGAGGACAAGAGTATTTTGGTCGTTTATCTTGGAAAAGAACTTTATCCAGATGAGGTGGTTGAAATTGAAATGGAGTACACAGTGAGTCTTGCAAATATAAATCATCGGCTTGGATATGGAGAAAAAACAGTTAATTTTGGCACTTTTTTCCCAATCGCGTGCGTTTATGAGAATGGATTTGTCAGAAATGGTTTCTCTTCCAGTGGTGACCCATTTTACAGCGACATTTCAAATTTTGAAGTGAAATTGTCTTTTCCAGAAGAATACGTTCTCGCCTCAACTGGAAATCAAGAAGTGCAATCGGACGGGACAGTTTTGTGCGAAGCCGAAAATGTCCGAGATTTTGCTTTCGTGCTTTCAAAAGAATTCGAGTTGCTTTCAAAAGAGACAAATGGTGTGACCGTCAATTATTATTATTATAAAGACGAAAATGCTGAAGAAAATTTGGAAATTTCTTGCGAGGCGGTGGAGACTTTTGAAGATTTGTTTGGGCAGTATCCATATAAACAACTCTCTGTCGTCAGAACAAACTTCTGTTTCGGTGGAATGGAATATCCAAATCTTGTTATGATTTCGGACAGCATAACCGATAAAGAGACTTACAACTATGTCATTGTGCACGAAATTGCTCATCAGTGGTGGTATGGAGTGGTTGGGAACAATGAATACACAGACGCTTGGGTGGACGAAGGCTTGACGGAATACTCCACAGCACTCTTTTTTGAAGAAAATGAAAAGTATGGTTTAGATTATGATGTCGTTATGAAAAATGCTCTAAATGGATACAAAAAGTTTGTTGAGATTTACTCTTCGGTTTTGGGAGAGGTTGACGAGAGTATGCAAAGAGATTTGTCCGAGTTTCTCACCGAGCCAGAATATGTAAACTGCACCTACACAAAAGGGATGCTTCTTTTTGACAGTTTGAGAGATACTTTGGGGAAACAAAAATTTGAAAAATGCTTAAAAAATTATTATAAAGAATACAAATTTGAAAATTCTTCTTATGAAAAATTGGTGAAAAGTTTTTCAAAATCGGCAAATCGAGATCTTGAAAATTTTTTCGCCTCTTGGGTTGAAGGGAATGTGAAAATTGCATAAAATAACAAAAAACACGCAAAATTGCGTGTTTTTTTGACATTTTTTGTAAAAAAAAGATAAAATTTCAAGCAGAATTTAATTGAAAATTTCAAAGTTAAATTTTTATAAATCTTATACAAATTTGAGAGAAGTGTGGTATAATCATTTTATGAAGATTTTAGTTTATAGTGATGTGCATGGGAATAAGTATGCACTTGAAGAGTTGCAAAGAACGCAAGAATACAAAAATGCAGATTTAAGAGTGTTTTTGGGCGACGCGGTGGCAATGTGCCCCTACCCTAATGAATGTTTGGAAAAGATTTGGCAAAGCGGTGATGTTTTCTTGCTTGGTAACCACGATAGTTATTGTGCTTATGGACTTCCAGAAGAAGAATATGCATATTTTAAAGCGGACAAAAAAGAACACCAAAGTTATATGAGAAATAAAACATTGCCTGAATATAGAGAGAAATTAAAATCAGTGCCAAATGATTATTATTTTGAATGTGATGGTGTAAAGTTCTATTTCACTCATTATGCTTGGGAGACAGAAAGACTTGTTAAGGATGACCCTGATGACCCAAATTCGCCAACAGTCAAAACGGCAGAATTATTTGATAATATTAGTGCCGATTATATTATGTTTGGACACAACCATAAGCCTACAGAATTTATGTTTGGAAATAAAAAGTTTGTTTGTGTTGGCAGTCTAGGAATGAAATATCCCGGCAACTACATTGTGATTAATATTGAGAATGGGAAAGTTAAGATTGAAAGAAAAAAAATATATTTTGCCGTGGACAAGTTAAAGGCTGATATGCTTAAAGAAAACTATCCACGAGCAATGGGATACAGCAAATGGTTTGACCAAGAATAAAAAGGGTGGAGAGAAATCAAAAATGACAAAGGAAGATTTGATAAAAGAATTTGATAAATTGCAAGAAAAATTTGGCAGTGCCACCTGCAATTCTGTGTATGGTGGTGGCAAAGATAAAAATCCAGATTTGTGTTTGGTTTTTATGAACCCGACTGCAAAGAATATTGCGACAAACAAAGAGTGGAAAGGCATAAGATGTCAGTGGCTTGGCACAAAACAAGTTTGGAAATTTTTGGCGGATGTTGGGTTGTTTGATAAAGACTTAAACAATCAAATTCAAAATATGAAGCCAAAAGATTGGTCACCTAAATTTTGTGAAGAAGTTTATGGTGAAGTTGCAAAGCAAGGGCTTTACATAACAAATTTGGCAAAATGCACACAAGATGACGCAAGACCACTGCCAGATAAAGTATTTAAAGAATACAGAAATTTGCTTTTGGAAGAAATAAAAATGGTCAATCCTAAAAAGATTATATTATTTGGAAATCAAGTGTCAAGTATAGTGTTAAACAAAAAAGTAAGCGTAAGTGAATATAGAAAAATAAGCGAAGATTTAGTTATAGAAAACAAAATTTTTAAGTGCTATCCGGTTTACTACCCTGTTGGAAATGGATTTTTTAATGCACCTAAAGCAATTGAAGATTTAAAGTATATTATTGGGAGTTGAAGTAAAGGTATTTTATAAGAAAATGGGCTTTACAGAAGCAAACTCAACATTTACAAAAATTTAAGGAGGAAAAATGAAAATCATTGATGTTGAAACTGCACGAGGTGATGTGCTATGTGGTTGTTGGTATGGTGAAAACTTTAGAGATATTTGTGTGATTATTACAAATGGAAATTGTGGGAATGTTTTTGAAAATAAGTTTTTACGAGATGTAGGCGAAAACTTAGAAAAGAACAATATCTCATTTATCTATGCACATAACAGCGGTGCATTTCATAGAATTGATACTCTTACCAAAAATGGGCAACCTATCGGCAACACTTACGAACTTTTTGAGAACTGCGTTGAAGATTTACAGGCTTATATAGATTTTGTCAAAGATTGTGGTTATAAACACATAATTCTCGGTGGGCATAGTTATGGTGCAAATAAAGTTATTTATTATCTATCAAAAAATCAAAACGAAAAAATTGACAAATACATTCTTATTTCACCTACCGACACACTGAACCTAAAAAAAAGCGAAAAACTCTCGGCAGAAAAATTGATGCCCGTTGCATTAAAATACAAGCAAGAAAATAGACTTGACGAACTATTACCTTATCCTTTTGATAATTATAACTTATACACAGCACGAGCTTTTTTAGACTTTATAAATAACCCTAATGCAAAGAATCTTCCTATTTACTCAAAAAATGGAGATTTCAGCCAGCTCCAACAAATAAATCAAGTTGGGCTATACATTATGGGAGAGAATGATAGTTTTGCTTATGGTAATACTTTAAAGCACTTGCAAACAATAAATGAAAATAGCAAAAATAAAGATAATATTATAAAAGTTATAGAAAATTGTGGACATACTTTTAAAAATAAGAGTTATGAGTTAAGCAAAGCAATTCTAGAATTTGTAAAGGGGGAAAGATGAAAAATATTACAATAATTACAGGTGGTTCAAGAGGTGTTGGAAAAGAACTTGCAAAAGAATTTTTACTTAAAGGTGAAAATGTTGCAATCATCTCTCGAACAAAAAGTGAACTTGAAAAGACAAGAGAAGAATTGTCTAAACTGACAACAAATGATGTTGTCACTTATGCTGGCGATGTAAGTGATGAGAAATTTGTTAAAGAATTCTATAAGGATATAACAAAGAAATATAACATAACTTGTCTTGTAAATAACGCAGGTGTTGGCAGGGTTCGGCATACGGAGTATGCGCAAAGTTAAAATAACTTTGCAGGTCCCTGCTAACAAGAAAAAAGCCCGAATGGGCTTTTTTGGTGGACCAGCAGGGACTCGAACCCTGGACCCATTGATTAAGAGTCAATTGCTCTACCAACTGAGCTACTGGTCCATATTTATAGTTTTATGTCTTTTCGGACCCTTCGATTAAGAGGTGCCTTTG